>NZ_JAKJSE010000014.1:0-158855 GCF_050336585.1 Enterovibrio makurazakiensis | reverse complement strand
GATAAGCGCTGAAAGCATCTAAGCGCGAAGCGAGCCTCAAGATGAGTCATCCCTAGACCTTTAAGGTCTCTAAAGGGTTGTTGAAGACTACGACGTAGATAGGTCAGGTGTGTAAGCGCTGCGAGGCGTTGAGCTAACTGATACTAATTGCCCGTGAGGCTTAACCATACAACACCCAAGGGGTTTTAGCGGACTCAAAGTAAGAACATTGAATGTGTAAGAGAAGCTAGTCAGACATTTTCCCAGATTTAGTTTTTCGCGATGAGCGGGAAACACAACAAAATTTGCTTGGCGACCATAGCGTTATGGACCCACCTGACTCCATGCCGAACTCAGTAGTGAAACGTAACAGCGCCGATGGTAGTGTGGGGTCTCCCCATGTGAGAGTAGGACATCGCCAGGCTTCAAATTCGTTTTCGTCTTTTTAAGAAAAGATGAAGGCAAAAAGTTAGAAAAGCCCTGACCTTACGGTCAGGGCTTTTTTGCGTTTGCGTGAAAATAGATCACCATAAATGAATGGTTTGAATATCATGTATTCGCAAGGTCAATGCCACTAATTATTATTACTACTGTACTTCGTAAAGTTGCTTGCACTGTGATCATTCAGACAGTCTACTATTGAGTAGCGTGAAATGATATTGATGAAATTATTCTTGAGGGGGTTACATGAAGAAACTGTTTAGTATCTTGCTAGTTTCGCTTTTCGTAACTGCTTGCAGTTCATCACTACCACATCAGTATGCATGTGAAGGAGAGCAAACCTTTGATGCAATGGTGACGTCAGATTCGGCAGTTGTGCGTTTTAATGACGAAGAGTTATTTCTTCCGCGGATTCGATCTGCATCCGGTGCACAATGGGAGTCTGAAGATAAGCTGTTTGGGCTTTATACCAAAGCTGATGAAGCTATGTTGGTGTGGGGTGACAGTACGTTACGAGAGTGCGTATTGGTTAAATGAGTATTTTCATTAGCCCAAATAGTATTTTGGGGCGGTGAGCGGGAGTGATCACCGCGAAATATTAAACATTTAGAATGTATGCCTAGTTTTATTTTGGTTTAAAGCCCTAATCATATGACTAGGGCTTTATAAGCTCGATTGTTGCCTATTTGACCATCGATGCTCGGCTAGATCTTTCACCGGATACGGTGCGGATAAGCGCATTTGAGGTTGAAGGTGCTTGCGCAGCGTCATAAGCATGCCAGCTTTGACCATTGTCTACAGAGTATTCGATCGCAAGGCCAGGGAAGGCACTGTTTGCTTTCAGTACGCCAGCTTCAATGATCCCGCCAGGAACTGGCAGGTTAAAAGCAATGCCATTGGCTTCAAGGTTAGGCATGACGTTTTGAGCAACTAAGTTAGCAAACTTGTTATAGTCTGATGTTCGGGCTGCGTCATCAACTACCTTATCTCCTGTATCATGCGCTTCCCAAGATGCGGTGTGCCAAGCACGCTCAGCCAACGCAATAGCTCGTGGGAATGTCATTCCTTCAAATTGTGCTTCCGTTCGAATGGTTTCAGTCCATACCGAGCCTTGAAGGCCAAGTACGTTTTCAGGACGTTCTAGCGTTTTTACACCCGCGGCATTTAACACTTCTTCTTTGGTGATTGGCGCTCCTGCACGGGTAAAGTCTGCATTGGCGTACAGGTCATCAGGCATGAAGCCAAATGACTTACGTGTATCGGTAAAGCGGGGAGCCCAGTAGTAGCCACGCTCTTCTGGATCGGGCTCGTAAGGGTGGTCAAAGTAGAAATGCGTAGCTTGGTTGTAAATGACGCCATAGCCATTGTTCGCAAGGTTATAGGCTCGATCAGCTACGCCCCATTCCCAAATATTTTGCCACGCGTTGCCGCTGACTTTTGTATTGGCAACTTCGCCACGTGGGTAAACGACGTTGTTATGCATCAGGCCGTCTTCCCAGCCACCGAGGTCAAGGTTGTGATTGGCGGTGATGACAGAGATTCGCTCAACGAAGTACTGGCTGAGTTCATCGACCGTTTTAATACCGGCGCTATTGTTTGCTAGGAAAGCCTTACAAATCGGCGAGTCTGTCCATGCACCTGCAATTTCATCACCACCGAAATGAAATGTTTTTAGTGGCTGAATGTCTTGGTGTAGTTGAACCAGAGAGCTTACGACGGTATCAACAAAGTTGTAGGTTGAATCCATACAAACGTTCATTGCATTGTCCGTGAACATTTGCACTGACAGGTATTCTGTCGTGTCATCTGGATCGCTCAACAGGTATTCGTTGGCTGCAACCATATCGCCTTGTGCTGCGAGCTTTTCATATCGCGCTTCCATGGCTTTAATAGCGGCATGTGCATGACCGGGCATGTCCACTTCAGGGATCACTTCAATGTTCAGGGCATTTGCAGCTTCAAGAATCTCTTTGTAGTCAGCTTGGGTGTAGTAGCCGTTTGACTCAGTAGTGCCGTCAGGACCCGCACCGAGGAATGGTAATACACATGTTGTTTCGCTTAGATCATGACAACGCTGAGAGCCAATATCCGCCAATTCTGGCAAGGCCGGAATTTCGATACGCCATGCTTCATCGTCACTTAAGCGAAGGTGCAGTTTGTTGAGTTTGACGGTAGCCATTTGGTCAAGCAACTCAAGGATAGAGTCTTTCGTTCTGAAGTTTCTTGCTGCATCTATCGAAAGCCCACGATACGCAAAACGTGGTGCATCCGAGATGTTAACCTCAGGAATGACATTGCCGTCGGTTAGCTGAAGAAGCGATTGCGCAGCATACAAAGCACCGGCTGGGTCAGCGGCATTAATGTCTACTCTTTCTGCCGAAGGCGATACAGTCAGGCTGTATGCTTCGTCCCACTTTGGTTGACCATCAATGCTGACCTGTCCCCAACCTATATGAATGACTTTAGATTGGTTAGGCGCCCAAGGAACGGCAGTTAGCCCAAATTGGTTGGCGATAAACTCGGCCTGACTTTGGTAACCATTGTCAAAAACCACAACCCAAGATGAATCAATGGCAATGTCGCTGTCACCCAAGACAATAGAGGCTGGCGTAGGAATAACCCCCTTCGCGTTTGCTAATTCGCTTAAGTCGCTGTTTCTGGCATAGCGATCAGCTGCAGTAAACGGGTCATAAAAATCTGTAATACTACCGCCATAACGTTTCCATTTTAGCTCGCTGTCAAAATCTGCCACGAACGGGAGTTCTTCTCCGGGTTTTGTCGGCACTTTTCCATCGATGTTATTGCTAGTGCTCGCAATCAATGCAGTCTCACCTCTGTCAGACACTAGGTACCAGTTAGGCATGATGTCTGTTTTAGCGATTTGCCAGAACTCTGATTCGAACTCAATGGTCAGTGTCTTGCCTGGCTCCAGTGCGTTAAAGCTATCAGTAGGTTCAATTTTGAAGATATCTCCATTCACGTGAGAGACAGTCAGGCCGCTGTTTGTTAGTGGCTGCATCATGCGAATATGACTGAAGTAGATAGCCCACCCAGTGGCAGGTAATGCCGTTGAACTACCATTTTGAAGCGTGATTTCGCCTTTAAACGTTCGCCATTCATTTTGTTGGTTGTCTAAAACTGCGTACGTCAGATCGATTCCGTCACCCAACTGTGATAACGCTTGGGAGGAAATAGCATAGCTTGGTGACGCCAATGCACCTGAAATGGCTGTGGCGAGTAAAACGCGTTTTAACATCTGTAGCTCCTTAAATTCACTCTTCAAAATAAATCACTTGAAGCGTAGGATCTGAGGCTGCTGATAAGTTACGCATTGAAATATCGAGCTTAGTTAATGGGATGCAAATCTTGTGGGCTTGTGAAATCGTAGTGTTGTTAAGGCGATAACTTCGAGGTATCTATCGTTATTGGGTGCGTTGGTTTTGATGTGTAGGATGGATTAGGCTTACAAATCGCAGTGAAAAATTAATAAACAAAACTGAATGGATGCCTGAATAATTAGGCTGGTGACCACGGTGGATTTAATGCTTTTTGCTTGATTGTAGATACGTATCGCCGTTCTGGTTCTCATGCGGAATCTGATGACAAACAGTTCGAATTTTGTCGTCAATTCAATGAAGAGGTAGCTGGCCGAGAACAGATAACGAAAGTGCTTCTAGCCTAAACAAGTATTTGTCAGTAGCGGTCAATGAAAAAAGGGTAGCAACGCTACCCTTTTTGAACAGTAATGCCCAAATGGCTGAACTGTCATCTAATCCACTCTCATGGATTCAACTGTTCGATGTGATGGGTTATACGTATAGAAAATCTTTGATCTGTCTAACTAACGCTTCTGCGGTTTCTTTGTCTTCCCACTCTACGAAGATACGCAGGAGTGGTTCAGTGCCTGAGAATCGAGCTAGCGCCCAGCCACCGTTTTTAAAGTAGACTTTTAAGCCATCAGCGTAGCTTACTTTTTCTATTTCATAAGCAAACTCTGGTAACTCTTTGTCGACATAGATTCGGTTGTAAAGGCTATCGCGTTGAGATGCCTTGAACGTGCAATCACCCTCGGCGGTATAGGCATAGCCATATTTACCGTAGATCTCATCAAGCATTTCAGACAATTTCTTGCCAGTGACGCTGATCATCTCAACCAATAGGCTTGACGCGAATACGCCATCTTTGCCTTTGATATGACCGCGGATAGTTAGACCACCAGAGCTTTCACCGCCGATTAGAGAGTCATCTGCTTCCATCTGAGAACTGATGTGTTTGAAGCCAACAGGAACTTCAAAGCTATCCTCATCATGATCGGCAGCAACTTTATCAAGCAGGTGTGTAGTAGCGATGTTACGAACAACAGAGCCTTTTAAGCCCTTGTATTCCAACATGTAGTAATAGAGAAGCAGCAATACTTCGTTCGGATGAATGAAGTTGCCTTTTTCATCAATGATGCCCAGACGGTCAGCATCACCATCAGTACCGATACCGATGTCATAGCCTTCGTCAGCAACCATGTGCTTCAAGCGGTAAAGTGTTGCAGCATTTGGTGAAGGCATGGTGCCACCAAACCCTGGGTTTTCGCCATCGTTGATCACGTCAACATCGCAACGGCCAGAAATCAACACAGTTTGCAGAGCGTTTTTTGCAACACCGAACATTGGGTCGATCAGTACGCGAAGATTCGCTGCTTTAATCGCTTCCATATCAATGAAATCAATGATCGAATCTACGAATTCGTTCATAGGGTTGATGATTTTAACCAGCCCTTGATTTTGCGCGTCTTCGAAATCTATCGATTTCACATCAGTCGCTTTTAGCTTGCTGACTTGCTCTTCGATTTTTGCAGTAATGATCTCATCTGCGTCACGACCGCCTTGGATAAAGACTTTAATGCCGTTGTAATCCGCTGGGTTGTGGGAGGCAGTGATACACGCAGAGTAATGCGTTTCCATCTGCTTCGCTTTGAACATGACGATAGGCGTTGGCACGTATTTGTCGATGAAGCTGACGGTGATGCCATTTGCAGCTAGCACTTCTGCAAACCATGCAGCTGCTTTATCTGATAGAAAACGACGGTCGTAACCAATCACAAAGCCTGGCTCACAAGCGTTTTCGTTGATCATTATATTGGCAAGAGATTGTGCCACTAAGCGTACGTTGTCTTTGGTGAACTCTTCACCAATGAAGGCTCGCCATCCGCCAGTACCGAATTGAATCATGGTAGAGCTCCTTTCTAAACAGCAATAAAAAGGGAGGGCAAAGTGCCCTCCCTTTTTTTATTAACCCATTACAACGTTAACAACGTTCACTGAGCCTTCAGCTTGCGCTGGAATCGCACCAGTGATGACTTCACCGTTCAAGGTGATAGTTTTCACGCCTTTGCTTACGCTATTCGGGTTTTCTACCTTGATTTGGTAAGTCGCACCACGCCATTCGCGGTTCACTTCAAATCCTGGCCATTCAGTAGGAATACATGGGTTAACAGTCAGGCCATCGAAGCCCACTTGTACGCCTAGAATGAAGTTGGTTACTGCGAAGTAAGCCCAACCTGATGTACCTGTTAGCCAAGGGTGGTTTGCACGACCATGGTTTTCGTGGTCACGACCCATGATGAACTGAACGTATGAATAGGGTTCAGCGACACGCTTTTCGATCATGTCGTTTTGATTGTACGGGTTTAGTGCATCATAGAACTTCATTGCACGGTCACCGCGACCTAGTTTCGCTTCGGCAACCCAAGCCCATGGGTTTGGATGCGAGAAGATTGCGCCGTTTTCTTTCACGCCTTGGTAAACGCGGGTAACGAAACCGATGTCATCGTTTGGTGTTGAGAACGACGGCGAGTTTAGGTGCAATCCGTATTCAGAGAACAAGTTTTCATCAACTGCATCCATGGCTTTCTCGCCACGATCTTGCGATGCCATACCAGAAAGAACAGCCAGTGTGTTCGACTCAAGGTGAATACGACCTTCAGTTTGTTGAGCTGTACCGATCTTGTCGCCGTCTTTGGTTAGACCACGGATGTACCAGCCACCTTCGTCATCCCAAAGGTGTTTCTCACATGCTTCGCGTACGTTCGCTGCCATTTCAGTGTATGCCTGAACATCTGCATCTTGGCCTTTGTGCTTCGCTAGAGTAATGAATTCTTGCAGTGCCCAGAAGTGCAGGAATGAAACCATTGATGACTCACCGCCACCTAGGTTTAGACAGTCATTCCAGTCTGCGCGTAGACCTTTACAGATACCGGTTTGACCTACGTATTCTGCCGAGAAGTTCAATGCTGCTTTCATGTGCTCGTAAACGGTAGCGTTGCCGCCGTCAGCATATGGGATCACTTCATCGAGGAAGCTTTCTTCACCCGTTTCGGTCACATACTTGATGATGGTCGGCACGATCCATAGGTGATCATCTGAACAAGTGTCATCGATACCGTGGATTTTGTCTTCATCACTTGGCGTTGGAACAACGGTTGGCGATTTAGACGGTTTAACGTCAGCTTTAGCTGGATCAAACCAATCTGGATCGAATAGGTGTAGACCGTAACCCGCTTTCACTTGACCGCGCAGCAGGTCGACAAGACGTTTACGTGTCATTTCAGGGTTTGAGTGTGGAACAGAAATCGCATCTTGTGCCGTGTCACGGTAGCCAAGACCAGTACGACCACCCACTTCAATGAAAGAGGCAAAACGTGACCAAACCACACACGTTTCAGCTTGGTAAAGAGTCCAAGCATTGATCATGGTGTCTAGGCCTTCATTTGGTGACTTCACTTGGAACTTGTTACAACGCGATTCCCAGTGACCTTTGATGTCTGCAAATGCTGCATCAACGTTGGCGAAGTCTTGGTACTTAGTACGTAGGCGCTGACCTTCACCTTTACCGATACCTAGAATGAATACAAAGCGAACTTCTTCACCTGGTTGGATAACGAACTGTTTGTGCAAAGAACCACAATGGTTGTAGCAAGTTTGAACATGGTTAGAACAGCGACCCTTTTCAACAGCAATTGGGTTTGCTTCATCGCGGTACATACCAAGGAAGCTGTCGCGTTGACCATCAAAGCTATCAGGATCGAAGCTTGATGCCATGTAATAGAAACCTTCGTAATCATTGGTGTTGTAGTACAAGTCGTACTCAAGAACGCCATCATTGTATGATGTGCCCGCTGAGTAGAGGCTCATTTGGTGGTTCTGATTATCAGACTGAATATGGCTGAAAGAGAACTCAACGAACGAGAATGCACTGATGGTGCGAGGTTTGTCGCCATCGTTCTTTAGCTTCACATCCCAAACTTGGGCGTCTTCACCTTTTGGTACAAACAGTGTTTTCTCAGCAGTGATGCCATTGTACTCACACTTGAACTTAGAGTAAGACAGGCCATGACGAACTTCGTACGACGCTTCTTCAAGGCTTTTTGCCACAGGTTGCCAAGAGATTGACCAGTAATCACCTGTTTCATCGTCACGCAGATATACGTAGTGTCCAGGACGGTCAAATGTGCCGTTTGGACGGAATTTAGTGACACGATTGTATTCAGGACTGTTGTAGAACGAATAGCCACCTGCGTTATGTGAAATCACGGTACAGAATTTTTCTGTACCTAAGTAGTTCGTCCATGGCGCCGGTACGTCAGGGCGGGTAATGACATATTCTCGGTTATCATTATCAAAATAGCCGTATTTCATGGAATGTTTCCTCTACAAATCTCAAAAAATTAAAGTTATTACCGACGATAGTTGATACCTAGACGATCTAGGTATTGCAGTTGTCCGCTAAGACGGGCTTGAAAGTCTGCCCAATCTCTTTGTTCCTTGGCGCTCCAGCACACCTCTGCAATCGCTAGAAGGCGAGGGAAGATCATGTACTCAAAGCGGCTTTGGGTGTTGGTCACTTCGCACCAAAGTGCGCATTGAATGCCTTTGATTTTTTCAAACTCACTGGGAGTGACGTCTGAGTTTGCAAAGGGTTCGTAGTGATAGGCTTTTTCAAGTGGTACTTTGCACGCCCAATCTGTTCCCGGTTCATCCGTAGAAAAGTCTTGAGCCATATCGAGATACGTTTCTTGTCCTGGTTGTAGAACGACGTTGTAGCCATTGCGAATACATTCAATGCCTGACTGTTCACTAACCCAAGAGAAGATGACGGTGTCCTTGCTGACCTTGTCGCCAAATACCGCTTCTTCCCAACCAAACATTTGTTTCCCTTTGGTGCTTAAGAAGTTTTCGGCATGGCGCAATATGTGGCCTTGCAGTTCTTTGGTATCGGTGTAGCCACATGCTTTCATCAATGCTTGGCATGAAGGACTGTCCGTCCAGACATTTTCGGGAACTTCATCGGCACCGATATGAACAAATGGGCCAGGGAATAGCTCGCAAACTTCCGCTAATACGGTTTCTAGGAAGGTGTAAGTCCCTTTTAGCCCAGGGTTCAATACGTTATCTGTGTAGTTTTGAATACTGCGATAAGCTGAAGCATCTGCATCTTCTACCAACATATGAGGTAGCGATTTGATGGCAGCACGGCAGTGACCTGGAATATCGATTTCAGGGATCACTGTGATGCCACGCTGAGCGGCATACGCTACAACGTCTCGGATTTCATCTTTGGTGTAGAACCCACCATGGATTTTTGACAGCGATGTGTATTGCGGTTCCAATGTTTCAAAAGGTCCACGCCAAGCACCGATCTCCGTAAGCTCAGGAAATGCATCAATTTGGATACGCCAGCCTTCGTCATCGGTCAAGTGCCAATGGAAGTGGTTAAACTTGTAACGAGCCAATTGATTGATGAGATCTTTGACTCGGCGCACTGGGTGGAAGTGGCGAGCACAATCCAACATCATGCTGCGATAGCCAAAACGTGGGTGATCTTCAATCTCAACACACGGCAAGGTATAGGCCGCGTGGTGGCGATGGGACACTTGGGTTGGAATCAATTGCAGTACTGTTGCGACACCATGTGAAAAACCACACTCATCCGATGCACTGATAGTGATACCTTGTGGCTTCACACTTACTCTGTAGTGGGAGGGTGCTAGCTTTGTGTCCTGTTTAAGACGAATTTCCCCGTTCTTTTTCACGGTAACATCACTGCGTAAATGAGCAGAGAGCTCTTGAGCTAGCCATGTTGCGGCGAGCTGGCTGGCATCACTGTCACTAACAACAGCACACTCGTCGGTAAGCGCGAATTGTCCCTGCGTCACGACTAATGCTTTTGGCTGGGGGATCAAGTTGATCGCTTTTGGCTCTGGCAGTGTTAGCGGCGTGCGTTCTGGCGATTGCACCCCTAAGTTGATGAGTGTTGTTTCCACCGGTGTTGCTGTGATGCCTTGATCTGTGGTGATCATCAAACACGCGTCGCCAATCCCTTCATCGTGCATAGTAAAAGGTTTAGTGGTGTGGCTGAACTCGAGATACAAATGGTCATTCGCATTAAGTGGAGCGCCCGTTTCAAAGACGCATAGGCTACCCACCTGCTTCAATGTGCCATGAGAGACACTCGTAGGAATGACGTATCGGCTGACACTAAAAGTGAGTTGCCAATTTTCAATGTTATATTCAGACAAATTGTGCAGTACGAGAGCAAAGCGGCTCTCGTTTGGCTGAACGTCGATAACATTGAGATCTAAGCGAAAGTTCATGGCTTACCTCGGAAACGGATAAAGATTGTGGTCGCCGTAGGCCATCAAAATGGCTCCGGTCATGGCATCCGCCTTGGGTTGAACCAACAAAGCTTGGGTAGCAGGTGTTAACCAGGGAACGATACGTTCACCGATGCTGCCCATGAGTGCGACTTGTGAGGCGCCTTTTCGGTTTAGACCGAGAATCAAGCGTTCAACATCGTCGGCAGAGCCTTGCAGTAACTCCATGGCAAGTTCATCTCGCTGCATTGCCATTTCGAAAATGGTAGGGCAGAACTGTCCGTAGTCACGCGGTTTAGCTGTCTTAGACCAGCTAACAATGGCATCGAGATTGTGGTCAAAGTGAGCGAGCACATGCTGAGACAAAGCAGACGTTGGTCGCAGCCCATCATGCGCAAGCAATGTTTGTTGAATAAGGCGAAGACCCATGACGGCACCACCACCTTGATCGGAAATAGGAAACTCGCGGCCACCCAGAACATGCTGTTGACCGTTTTCAATATAGATTCCCACCGAGCCTGTACCAGCAATGACAATGGCACCGTTTTCACCGCTAAACGCACCCATACAAGCCCCGTAACCGTCAGTGTTCAGGGTCACGTGCTGATAAGGATGAGGGAGCGCCATAAAGGCCAGCCATGCAGACTTTTGCTCTGCAGCCGCCAACGCCATCCCAACTGATAGGGTTGATAAATCAGCAATGCCAGCTTGTTCAGCAGCCAAAGCTATCGCGGCTTGGATGTTTTCCATAGCAAGTTCAATACCCAAAAGGATGTTGGCAGAACCTGTTTTGGCCTCACCCAGAAGTTGACCATTTTCATCGACGATGCGGGCACGACAAGAAGTACCACCCCCATCGACACCACAGAAATACTTAGGCATCAACGAGGTCCTTCTTTTGCATAGCGATGGCGAGTAGGTACCAAGCGGCATGTGGGATCCACTGTTCTCCCCAACGCCAGTTTTGTAGCATGTCATCCTTTTGGCCTTGAGGATTGAACGCGATATCTCGCTCATTCTCGAAGCCTGCAGTAATGCCATTACAAACGCCGCCTTTTGCGTTGATGAAGCCAAGGTGAGGCAAATAGTCAGGGTTGTTTCGGCCGTGGCCATCAAGCATGCACATATCGTATGGGTTGAGACCCAAAATCCAGTTAAGTGCTTGCTGACCATACTGACGTAGTTGTTTTTTTAGTTCGGTATCAGAGACCACGTTAGTCGCCATATATGCCATGGTCGCAAGAGAGCCTAAACGGGCATTCTCTCCCTGCCACCAATAACCAGTTTCATTGCGCTGAGCGATGAAAAAGCTTGTTCGCTTATCAGCATCAATGTTCTTAATGTATTGGCGCGGATAGCCGAAAGGGTTGTTGACCTCATTGGTAATGCTTAATTCGAAATTAATTGCATTAACAAGCACTTGTTGAAATTTGTCTTTTAGAACGATATCCGACTCAATGGTCAAATATTGCATTAGCGCGATCGCAGGTAATCCGGCTTCTGCAGCATGAAAGTAAGGGCGAGAACCATCACCATTTGCAGACCAATAATTGGAAACTTGCTCATCACTCTGTTGCTGCTCGGATAGGCGAGCAGCCCAATAACGCGCTTCTTCAAGGTAGGTTGCGTTCTTGGTCAGCTTAAATAGCTCAGTCGCTGCGAGCAATGCGCAGTAGAAATCGATGGTGTTCTCACATCCATCATCCAAATAGGCTGCATTGTTTTCTTTAAGGTGCAGGTAACCTGCCTCTGCTGTTGATTGGTAGGTGGCAACATCAAAATCACCACTAATACCTAAACGTGCTGCTGCAGCTAGCGATGCGATAGCAACGCCCGCGCCTTGGCGAAAACCTGCTTGATACGCTGAAGTTTTGTTACCTAGCTGTGTTTCATAAGCGCAAATTTCGCGCTGTGCTGTGTCTTTGCTCCATTTGTCGAACACGGTGAGATAAAAATATCCGTCGGCATCGTGCATGCGAACAAGAAAATCTGCGCCGAATAAGGCTTCATCATGTAATCGTGTTTGAGTAAATGGGATTATTTCGGAAGACAATGTGTCGATAGATGTCAGCATATTCCAAACAACCATGGGAATTTGCTGCGGGTTTAGGTAGTTACCATATGAAAGGTGGCTGAAGTATTTACTGACGTCACCGGACGCATCATACCATCCGCCACGAACATCAACACGACGCTCAGAGCCTAAGATAGGAGCTTGACGATCGTATTGATCAAAAGTGCCTGTACAACGCTGGGATTTAAAGTAGTGGATCACATCGGAAAACGTACGATCGAAAAGAATACCGTCCGCGATCGTGAAGGCAGGAGATTGAGTATCTCCGACCTTGATGTGGAATTCACCGCTCTGTTCCAGAGCGGTAAAATCCAACTGATAAACGTCGCCGGTATGCCATTGGTCTACAGAACCACAAGCACAAACAGGCAGCTGCATCACGGATTGACCTGTTTGGTCATCCACAATATCGGCATGTGTCGTGATGACATCCTGCGTTGCAAGAATAAGCGCTACTTTATTGCCTAAGCGCTCATAGCCGATATGGTTGGTCAACAGCTGCATTTTACCTCCTAAAACGTGTACTCGAATAAATTATTCGTACAGATAACAGCGCACATAGTGGTTGTCTGCCAGCTTAGTAACGCTTGGCAATTTCTCACGGCATTTTTCTGTCGCATGTAGGCATCGACCTGCAAACGGACAGCCAGCGGAGTCAGGCGTCCAAAGTGGGATTTCCCCTTTGTTACCTTCCAGTTGCTGGTGGATCGACTTAGATGGATCTGGCACCGCTGAGACAAGAAGCCTTGTGTAAGGGTGTTGAGGACGGTGAATGATTTCTTCACAGTCGCCCCACTCAACCATGTGGCCCACGTACATAACAGCAAGATCTTCCGCGATGTAACGTGCGGTGGCGATGTCGTGTGTGATGTAAAGCAGTGCCATCTCTTTCTCGAACTTCATTTCTTCCATCAGGTTAAGTACACCTGCACGGATAGAAACGTCGAGCATGGAGGTTGGTTCGTCAGCCAATACCACTTCTGCGCCAACCGCTAGGTTACGTGCAAGGTTTACACGCTGACGCTGACCACCAGAAAGCTGGTGAGGGTATTTTTGTGCCGTTTCTTTTGGCGGTGTTAGACCAACTTGATTAAGCAGGTCATACACTTGTTCTTCTAGTTCTTTCGGATTGCTGCTCGCTTTTTTGTGGATCTTTAGCGGGCGTTCAATATGGTGAAAGATATTCTGCGTTGGGTTCAAAGAACCAAACGGGTCTTGCCAAACCATCTGGATGCCTTCGCGATAGGTCATCAGATCGCGGCTTTTTGTAATGGTGCTGATGTCGCGACCTTTGTACTCAATGCTTCCTGATGTTGGCGCATACATCTTCGCTATCATTTTTGCTGTGGTCGATTTACCGGAACCGGATTCACCAACCACAGATAGACCGCGGCTTTTATACAGTTTGAATGACACATCATTCAGTGCGCGCATCAAAGGCTTGTTTAGCGCGTTGCTGCTAATCGGGAAATCCTTTACAAGGTTTTTCCCTTCAACAATTGGTTGGCCTAATTCTTTAGTCATGCTCACTCCTACAAGTCGCAAATAGCCGAATTACTTACCTGTGAACAGGTGGCAGTTGGTGTAACGGGTCGGCTCGATTTGAGTCAAAGTGTTTGCTACGTTGAAACACTTGTCCGTCGCTTTGCTACAGCGAGCTTGGAAGCGACAACCTTGCGGTATTTCTAGCAGGTTCAATGGATTACCTGGAATACCTTTTAGGTGAGTTTTCGGACCGGTAAGTGCAGGGAAGGAGCTAGCCAGACCCTCGGTATATGGATGATATGGCGTTTTTAGGATCTCTTTTGACGGAGCCACTTCAATCAACTGACCGGCATACATGATGCCGATACGGTCGGTGAACTCGACCATCAATGATAAGTCATGCGTGATGAACAGAATCGAGAAGCCAAACTCTTCTTTCAGTGCGTGGATCTTTTGAAGGATCTCGCGCTGTACCACCACGTCTAGAGCTGTTGTTGGCTCATCCATGATGATCATTTTAGGGTTCAGTGCCAAAGCAATTGCTATAACCAAACGCTGGCGCATACCACCAGAGAATTGGTGTGGGTAATCGCTTAAACGGCTCGGGTGAATATCAACGATTTCCAGCAGACCCTCTGCGCGGTTTTTTGCTTGAGTGCGGGTCATGTTGGTGTGGCGCATAATCACGTCACAAAATTGCTCTTCCATTGTAAGAACAGGGTTCAAGGCATTCATTGCAGACTGGAACACCATTGATACTTCTTTCCAGCGGAAGCGGCTCATGCGCTCGTCGCTGTATTTCATGATGTCTTCGCCGTTGAAGTAGACCTGGCCACCGCTGATATAGGCAGGCGGCTTATGAAGGCGCATCAGAGAGAATGCTACGGTCGACTTACCACAGCCTGACTCACCAGCCAGACCAAATACTTCGCCTTTACCAATATCGAAACTTACATCGTTTACCGCGCGGACATCGCCCGCATCGGTAATATAGTCAACACAAAGGTTGCGGATTGATAGTTGTGCATCACTCATTATTTTTCTCCGCTCAATACTGCAGTTTGTGGAACAACGTCAGCCTGTTCGCGGGCTTTCTTTTCGTCTTCCTGCACTTTCTTCCAACGCTTCATGCCTTTTTGTGCACGTAGCTGTGGGTTGGCAATTTCATCAACCGCGAAGTTAACCAAAGCCAGTGACAATGAAAGTAGTGTTAGAGCAATACATGGTGCTAATACTTCCCACCAAATACCGAGCTGCATGGCTGATGAAGTACGTACGTTGTAGAGCATGCTGCCCCAGCTGACGGTACTAGCACTACCCATACCAATGAAAGACAGTACGGATTCGGCAAGGATTGCATACATCACTGAGCCGATGAAGCTTGCGCCTACAAGTGGAATCAGGTTTGGTAAAATCTCAACAAACAGGATACGTAGCTTGGATTCGCCAAGTACTTCTGCTGCTTTCACAAATTCTTTTTCACGAATGGCTAAGGTTTGGGAGCGGATTACCCTGGCGCCCCATGCCCAGGAGGTAAACGCGATGACCAAGGCGATGGTCAGTGGGCCTGCCTGTCCCACAAATGCTGCGATAACCATGATGACGGGGAGCTGTGGTACAACGAGCATGACGTTCATCGCACCTGACAAGATGTTGTCGACTCTGCCGCCAAAGTAGCCTGCCGAGATACCCATGATGGTTGCAACGACACAGACGAAAATACCTGCAGTGAAGCCAACCATTAGAGAAGTACGTGCACCATATGCAACTTGTGCCCAGATATCACGGCCTAAACGTGTAGTACCCAGTACGTGGTCCGCATCTTTTGAGATACGAAGACGACGTGCGTTGTCAGTGACGTTTTCAGCAATCCAGCCATCTGGGCTAGCTTGTGCCATTTTCACAAGCGCTGATGGATACTCATGCGGGTTACCTGTTCTTTTTTGAGGTTCATGTTTCGAAAGAACAGGAGCAAAGAGTGCCATTAGAATGAAAGTCACAATCAGGATGACACCAAAGAGTGCTTTCGTGTTTCCGCGAATAATTTTGAAGATATCTTTCATGATTATTTGCCTCCCTTACGCAGACGTGGGTCAAGCAAAACAATGAGAATGTCAGCCAAGAAGTTAAAGAACAGCATGACTAGGGTCAGGATGATCAATAGCCCTTGAAGAACTTGGTAGTCACGTCCGTTTACGGCATTTAGCATCGTTGTGCCAAGGCCTGGATACTGGAAAATCATTTCTACAACTAGCTGACCACCAACGGCCATACCTAGCGCCATTGAAAGTGCAGTAACGGTTGGCAGCATTGCGTTGCGAGCTGCGTAGTTGAAGACAACACGGTTTTCTGAGAGGCCTTTGCCTTTTGCCATAGTGATGTAGTCTTCACTTAGCAAGTTGATCATGTTGTTACGCATGTTGATAAGGAAACCACCGATTTGAGCGACGGTTGCACAAATCAATGGGAGCACGGCATGGTAAAGAATGCCGGTGTATGTATCCCAGCTTGTCCAATCTAGAATTGCGCCTTCTGGCATACCGTATGATGTTGGGAACCATTTAAGGCTGATACCAAAAATAAACAGAACCATCATACCGATAACTACAGGGGGGACTGCTTGGAGTGCCATGAACCCTGGAGATACGAATGAATCGAATCGGCTGCCACGTCGCCAAGCTGCAAAGATACCGAGCACTGAGCCGATACAGAAAGCAAGAACAACAGAACTACCTGCCAAAAAGAGTGTCCAACCAAGAGATTTGGCGATCAGCTCGTTGACTGTCATGGGATAGAACGTGGTAGAAATCCCTAGTTCCCATGTGAAGATACTTTTCACATAAGTCAGGAACTGTATGTACATTGGACCGTCAACAAAGCCCAGTAGTTCGCGCATTGCGGCAATACGCTCTGGTGTTACTTGGACGCTCGCATTTGCGAACATCATGGTCACTGGGTCGCCAGGCATCGCTCGCGGTAAAATAAAGTTCAGCGTAATTGCGATAAGCAATGCGCCAAAATAAAACATTAATCTATTAAGAAAAAATCCCATAACTCACACCTTAAGTGGCACGACAAAGCCGTGACCAAAGAAATAGAAACTCCGAGGTCAAAAGTACTGATAGCCTATCTTTGGAAAGAGGCGGTGCGAACGCACCGCCAGATTTTGAATGTTATTACTTAGTTTCTAGGTCAAGGATATGCAGCAGACGCTCAGGGATACCTTGCCAAACCATTGGACGACCTTTAGCGTTGTCCGCACTCCACCAACCAGTAAAGCGGGTTTCGTTGAACTGGTACATTGACGCTGCAGACAGAACTGGGATTACCACTTGATTGTCAGAAAGGATCTTTTCAATCTTGTGTGCAACTTCCAATTGCTCTGACTTGTCAGCCGTTGCGTAGAAGCTTTCTAGCAACTGGTCAACTTCAGCACTTTGGAAACGGTGCATCGCGAAACGTGGGTTACCTTGTTTACCCATGAAACGTGAGTGGAAACCAGTGTCCCAAGTTTGGTGTGGATCTGGACCAGTGAAGTAGTTCGTTAGAGCTACATCAAAAGTACCACCAGCCATTTGCTCGTTGTATACAGAGAAGTCTGGAGTAACAGCTTTCACTTTGATACCAGCATCAGCCAAGTTCTCTGCTGCTAGTTGTGCTGTGTTGTTCCAGTCAGTCCAACCAGAAGGAGTTTGAACTTCTAGCTCAAAGCTCTTACCTGATGGAGTCTCAACGAAGCCGTCGCCGTTGGTATCTTTAAAGCCAGCTTTTTTCAGCAATGCTTTTGATTTTTCAACGCTGTAAGTGTTGTAAACTTTAGCGTTAGCGAAAGTGTCAACATCTGACCAGCTTTGGTAAAGCGCAGCAATACCAGCCGCTGAATGGTTAGGGCTACCTGCACCATAGAACGCGATATCGATGATTGATTGACGGTCGATAGCAGCAGACATTGCACGACGGAAGTCGATGTTAGTCAGAGCTTCGTTTTTCGCTGCATCTGGGTGTTCAAAGTTAACCAAAAGGTTTACTGAACTACCTACTGGCGCAGGCCAGTATTTGTGGTTCTTGTTTACAGAAGCATAAACAGCGTCGATGTCAGGAATGAACGATGAAGTCCAATCTAGCTCTGAAGCAACAATTTTAGACAGAAGACCGTCATTGTTAGTGATCAGAGGCATACGTAGACAGTCAATTTCTAGGTTTGCTGCATCCCAGTAGTTAGGGTTTTGGCACTGCACGTACAAGTTGCTAGTGAACGTATCAACTTCAGTGAAAGGACCAGTACCTACAGGGTTTTCGTTTGCAAACGCTTCTGGCTTATCAATCTTGCTCCAGATGTGTTTAGCAACGATTGGCGTTTGAACCAGTTTGAAAGGAGCTGAAGAGTTAGCTTCATTCAACGTGATTGCTACGCTGTTGCCTTTAACTGCAACGTCAGCGATTAGTGCTGCGTTACCTGCAAGGTCAATTGCTGCGTTTTCACGGATAAGGTTGTAAGTAAATGCAACATCTTGAGCAGTGAAAGGCGTGCCGTCAGACCACTTAACACCTTCACGGATATCAAAAGTAACCGTTTTCAGGTCATCCGAAATGGAGTAGTCCTTCGCTAGACGCATCACTGGAGTGTTACCGTCTAATTGGTTAAAGATAACCAATGGCTCGTACACGAAATCAAGAGTGGTCTTCAAGTTGTTCTGTAGGAACGGGTTGAAGTTACGAGTAAGTTGTTGGTAGAAGTCAGGTACGATAGTCAGTTCCGTTCTGTCAGCAGCGCTGACAGTTGGTACTGTCAATACAGACGCTGCGGCCGCGACGATGGCAACTGCTAGATGTTTCTTCTTTAGATTGGCAAGCATAGCTGTTCCTTACTAGTTGCTTTGTTTCACTTTATTCTGACCCTTTCAGTGTGGTCAGGCCGGACCCCGCTATGAATAACCAAACAAGTGAACTTAGTTATTCACATGGCCGTGCAGGCTCAGTGCAACGTTAGGAAACTCCGGTTCCAGTTTTGGGTCAATCGCAATGCCCGTTAAAAACGTTAAAAGACAAAGGTGGCGCGTCAAAAACGTTAAAATTAACGTTTTTGACGGCGAGAATTTACGTTTGACGCAGGTCAATTAATATCCTTTCTGCCCCATTTTATTATTCAACTGTTAGTGTTTACCAACCATGTGTGGCTTGTTTAATAAGGGGTGTTCCGTCTGTTTGGATTGGCGTGATCCCGATCTCCATTTCTTTGGTAGGTTAATTTTTTGCTGAAATTTTCATTGCTTGGTTTGTTGTGATTATGTTCTCAGAAACAGAAATTACGTGGTTGCCTTTTTTGTTGCGACCGAATAATGACCACTTGCATGCGTCATTAATGGGGCGAGTGACAGATTTTTAAGTCCGTCATATTTGTGAATTTCGCGTCATGAAATAAGTAAATGAAGAGCATGTTGTAAGGTTATGGCGAAGGGAGGGAGTACCTAATCAACCTGAAAGGCGACTAACATGGGTATATCGACGTTTGATGTGAATAACGGTATTTGACTGCGATATTGGAGTGCAGTGACACTGGCTACAGAGCAGAGCAGAGCAGAGCAGAGCAGAGCAGAGCAGAGCAGAGCAGAGCAGAGCAGAGCAGAGCAGAGCAGAGCAGAGCAGAGCAGAGCAGAGCAGAGCAGAGCAGAGCAGACAAGGTATGAACGTCGGTCGAGAAGAAAGGTGTAAAGAGACTACTGAGACGGTGCCTTTACAGTATCCGGAGAAGGTACGATATAGCCATAGGACAAATGATGAAAAAAGCCTCGTTTCCGAGGCTTTCTTAGGGGTTAGCGCGTGATAAGTGATTGCAACCTATCTCGTAACTGTATGACCTCATGCCTTTCTTTTGTTTCATCACCACAGCGTTCAAGCACAAAGTCGATAGTATTAATTACCGTACGCCAACGTGGTGACTTGGGTACGGTTTCTGCGTGTAGATATTTGTCTAACGTTCGTGTTTGCAACGTGCTGCGGTCTAGATATACGCGCCAGAGTCCACTTTCTTCCGCAAGGTCAAATTTGGTTTTTCCTGTCACGTTGTTCCAGTAGTTGAGCGTGACAAGCATGACTTTCACTAACGTGTCACGCAGTACATCACTTTTGTCAGGTTTATCGCCAGAGAACTTGTCCGCCATTCTAGTGAACTCGCCACCTAATTCACGAAGCTGCTGTAATTGGTTTTGGTCGCCGTCAAAAGCATACTCAGACAAAGCTTCAACCGCACTTTCTAGCAATTGAACGCGATGAGAGGAGGCCTTCTCTCCCGAGTTCAAAATGAGCATCATTTGCAACCCAGATGTTTCGGGTAAGGTGAACACATCGGTATCAATGCTTACCAAATTGCCATCAATGTTAAACCGAAGCTGCCCACTGTAATGACCGCGACCTGTTTCAACGTCAGGTAACGCCATGGCTAGGAAATCGTCGAGATGGTGGCGCTCAAGTTGTTCCGCACTAAGTTTGAAAACGGAGCTGCAAGCATCATTGGCATAGCTAATCTTGCCGTTCTCTTGCACGCAAACAATGGCTTCTTGCGCAGAATCGAGCAAGCCTAACAAACGGTTTTGAACTTCACGTAACCCTGCTTCGACTTGCTCTCGGAAGTGGATTTCAGAGACCAACTTCCGATTGTTTTCACGCTCTTGCTCTGTGAGAGATGCGTTAATATAGGCACGGATACGCGCGCTGAGTTCGTCTTTGTTAAATGGTTTTGTTAGGTAGTCATTCGCACCTGCATCAAACCCCTTCACTTTGTCTTGAACCTGACCTAAGGCCGATAACATGATGATAGGAAGGTCTGCTCGTGAATAGCGTTCACGAAGGTGAGTACACACTTCGTAGCCACTGAGTTCGGGCATCATTACATCGAGTAGCATGAGAACAGGTTTTTCTTGTGTAACAGATTCAATGGCTTGACGCCCATTCTCGACAGCTTTAACGCGATACCCTTCAAGGCGTAGGAAGTTTTTTAATACCTGCAGGTTAACGGGTTCATCATCGACAACAAGTACCAATGGACCATTCGGGTTTTCGGGAGCTTGTGCCAACTCGTTGTGCACCAATTCCACGTTAGGTACTGCAAAATGGACGCTATTAGACAGGCGAGTCTTTGCTTTGTCTTCTTCTGTTGCAATTGGAAGTGTAAAGCTAAAGGTTGTACCTACCATTGGCTGGCTGCTGACGTAGAGTTGCCCACCCATAATGTCAATGAGCTGGCGGCTGATTGATAAGCCTAGGCCAGCACCTTGTCGATAGACAGCCGTTCCTGATCTCGCTTGTGTTAATGGTTCAAAGATATATTCCAGTTGATCTGAGGGGATACCTTGCCCGGTATCAACCACCTGGATGCGCAACTGTCCCTCTAAGACTGTTGCTGAGATGATGATTTTCCCTTCATCTGTATACTTGATGGCATTACCAATTAAGTTATATAGCACCTGCTCTAGGCGCTGCTCGTCTGCGCGAACCAATGGCAAGTCGATAGGTACCTGATTGATGATTCGCACGGGTTTACCGCCAAGAAGATGGCTTGAAAGTTCAATAACTAAACGCAGCGCGTTTGCGGTGTCAACTGCTTGAGGGGATATCTCAAGGCTGCCATAACGCATTTTGTGGTAGTCGAGAAGGTCGTCCACCAAATTTGAAAGACGTTCTCCACTGTTGATAATCATCTCGAGCTGATGCTTTTGGCGATCAGGGATAGGGCCTTCAGCACCTGCCAGCATTGATTCAGCAAGGCCAACCATTCCGTGAAGCGGCGTACGGAGCTCGTGAGATGTTGTAGCCAAAAAGTCATCTTTCATGCGATCGGCTTGTTGAAGCTCTTCGTTCTTTTGCTGAATCAACTTAATGTTTTGTTCTAATTCTTTGTTCTGCTCTCGAATCAGTGCCAACTTGTCACGGACAGATCGTTGCATTCGCGCGAAACTGACTGCAAGGCGCCCAATTTCGTCTTCGCGATCTGTGCTGTTTATCTTCTGATCTAAATCGCCGGCAGAAACTTGTTCTGCTGCCCAGGTAAGGCGCAGAAGCGGAGCTGTAATGGAGTTTGAGAGTAAATGTGAGGCGAGCACAACTAAGAGTATGGCCACGACCATCACTACGATGAATATCTTCTCTAGCTGATAAATGCGTGCGAATGCTTCCTCTTCAGGCAACTCTAAAATAATGGCCCAAGTTTTATCCTGAATATGAACGGGTGCGTATGCACCAAGGACGCGTTGTTGGCTTGTACCAATAAAGTTCCCTACATCTCGTGCACCAGAAAGCGCCGTTTCTATTGCTGGGCTATTAATTGCAATAAGCGGTTCGCTGGACTCAATATTACGTGCGATATGGTCTGGGCCAACGAGTAGGGTACTGATATATCCCTTCTCATTGGGCGCTTTGGTAAGCATATCGACCAAGGCTTTGTTAGGCAGCTTCATCAACACATAGCTATGTAAATAGCCTTGCTGGGTGATGGGAGCTGCAAACCATGCGGCGATTTCACCATTGGATTGCTGGCTAAAGTCGGTAAATACGACAGGGTTTTTGTCTGTGTCAGCGATGGATGCTGTGACCTGACTTTTGATGTCTGAAAACGTCTTCCCCACAGGTGTATCGTGCCAGTGCTCTTCGAGTAAGTTGGCGCCAAAGGCTTCATCTTTTAACGCGGAATAGACGACGTTTCCGTCAATATCGACAAGAAGCAGGTCGGAAAAATCTGATCGTTTAAGGTGTTCTTTGTAAGCCCAATCATAACGTTTATGGAGTAACCGGTAGCGCTCACTGCCCACAAAATTACTGTCATCAACGCCTGAGGATGAAGACTTGTCGAGGGTGTCGACGTAGCGCAGCCGTGCGGTTTCGCGCGCTTCCTCTTTGGTTTTCCCTAGCTGGTGGAATGCGGCGACTAAGCCGTAAAATCGTCCACCACTAGCGGTGGCAAGTTCGGACCGTGAGAAGGAGTTAACTTCAGAGTAACGTGCATCAAAGTAACTGATGATTTGCTCTTTCTTGTTATCTCTAAGAAACGAAAGGTGAGTTGTGCTTTGCTGTTCTAAATCGCTGCTGTGTGATTCAAGAAAGAACATCGCCAGTAGGGTGAGAGGCGTAATACTTAGCACAAGAAAAGCTAACATCAGCGTATGCTGAAGCCGCTTGAACTTCTGTTTTTTTTGCATGTCTCTGCCTGACAAAATAGAAAATCAAAAAATGCTATATGACCTCGGTTTTGTCGAAATTGACGTTGTTTCACCCGAGTGCATATTAGTAAGTTCTACTGTTAGCCCTTATACGGACTTAATTATCGTTGGCAAGTAAGTTATCAATGAAGTTCGTGTTAAGACACAAATTTAACGTTTTTAACGAGGGGTTGAGAGCCAACCCCTAACAGAATTAAGCGGTTTTGACAGCGTGGTAAATGGCGAATTTGTTGTTTTTTGCCGGCGTGTCACAGTGACCAAAAGCGGTCTCAATAAATGGGGGGTAACGTAAGAAACTATTCGCCACGACGGTCAATTGACCTTGGCGATTCAAAAACTCGGGTGCGCGTTGTAAGAAGGTTTCCGTCGCGGCATAGTGCGTTTTTAGCCCAGCATGAAATGGAGGGTTACTCACAATGTGGTCGAACTTGGATGTCACTTCGCTATAAACATCAGAGGCATATACATTCCCTTCTAACTGGTTAAAGCGCAACGTCTCTCGAGCTGAAGCAACTGCCAAGGCACTAATATCGACCATGGTGATGCTTGCTTTTGGATATAGAAGCTTAATTGCCGCACCAATAACCCCTGCGCCACAGCCAAAATCGAATATTTCGCCGTTTAGGGAGGGCAGTGTTTCTAATAACAACTTACTGCCAACATCTAGCTCACCATGGCTAAATACGCCGGGCAATGAGCGGATAGTCAGTGTGTGCTCACCAAGGTGTAGAGGGTAACTTTTGTACCAGTCATCGAGAGTAAATGGTGCGGGCTCGTTGATACATTGACCCCAGTAGAATCCGCATCTTCTTGCTGAATCAAACTTTGTCACTTTGCCATAAGGGGTAAACATCTTCTCGATGCTTCTAACACCGCTTCGGTTTTCGCCAACCACAACAATTTCAGTGCCTTGACCGAGTGAGGCCATGAGCATTGATAGTAAAAACTCAGCTTCTGCTTTGGCTTTTGGCCAGTACAGCAGAACCATGTCGACGTTAGGCATAGCAGTATAACTTTCGCCAAACTGCACTGTGATTGAGTCATAACGGCGCATTTGATTGGCGTAAGCAAGGTTTGTGGTAAAGATGCTGACGCTCTTAGCTGTGCCTAACAGTTCTGTTGCGAAGGTGTCTTCTAGCTCTCCAGCAAGCAAAATATGTTTGCCTTCGAAGTAGGCAAGTTGACGAGCCACTACTTGGCTTGGGGTGCTGTATGACATGGCAGCCTCAGGGGTTACAACAAAATAGAGCGCGGATTCTCCCACAAAGCGCGGCTCGTGAAAATAACCGCGCAATATGGTGATGTTTAAATGTCTTAAGCCTGTGCCTCATTGTGCCCAAATGAGTTGCAAACTAGGCGAGCAGGTGTCCACAACCATTGCATAGCCAAAGCTATGAGTTATCCTGCTTTTCGAGAAAATTGTGAAATTCTGCTTCGTACATGCGAAATAGTACCAATGTCAGAGAGAAAATGATTGGGCCATAAACAAGTCCCATTAAACCGTAAACTTGTAGACCACCGATGAGCGAGAAGAAGATGAGAAGGGTATTCATCCCAGAGTTACCTTGCATCAACAACGGTCGAAGTATGTTATCGACAGAGCCTACTACGATAACGCCCCAACCGACGAGAAATGCTGCCCACTCCCATTGCCCAATAATAAGCAGATAGCCGGCTGCGGGTAGCCATATCAGAGCGGTGCCTACCACCGGGATGAACGACGCAAAGCCCATCATTGTGCCCCAAAATAGACCCGCAAATCCGGCCATCCACATGGCAAAACCACCGACTAAGCCTTGCGCTAGTGCGGTGAGAAACGAGCCCATTACGGCAGACTTGGCCACTTTTTCGACTTCATCAAGCAAGGTGTCTTCTTGGCTACGAGAAAGAGGGCTGACATGGCGAAGCAATTGTATGATTTTGTCGTGGTCGCGTAATAAGAAAAACAGCACGAACAACATCAATAAGAAATTAACAAACATACCAGTAACATCGCCAAGAATTTGCGAGCTCATGCCAATCATCTCGGAACTCAACGTGGAGACGGTCGACGCGACACGAGAAATGATGTCTTGTGGGTCGATGGAATCAAACGGTAGCCATTTATCCACGGATTGCAGACTTGTTTGCACGATTGGCATTGAAAGTATGTCTTTTGCTCCGCCTGCACTTAGCCATTCATAGGCACCCGTAAAGAAGGTAATGCCTTGGCGTAAGATCGCGCCAATAACAAAGATCATTGGAATGATGATCATTACCGTAAGAATGGTGCAAGACAGCGCTGCTGAAAGGTTTGGGTAAGATTTGAGCTTGTGATCAATGCGGTCATGCAAGGGGAAAAAAAGAAGCGATACAATGAAGGCGAGAACGATTGAGCCAATATAAGGAGCGATGAGTACGTAACACGCATACGCGGCAAGAGCCAGTGCGCCAATGAGTGTCCAATGTCTAGGTTCTATCTTGAAAGATGATGCCACTTGTAGGCTCCTTTGTATCGCGCCAGTCTGTCTGGTGAACAGTGTAGTGTGAACCCTATGATACGTTGTGACTAATTAACGAAAAAGCGTTAAATATTAATTAGGCATATTGTTAAGATTTTTGCGATAAATCGGTGTTTTCGACGGGAATGAGTTGCAACGTTAAAATGCGTATATAGACGAAGAAAGGAGACGGTATGGGGTGCTGTGACCAGCAAAAACAATCAAAAAAGAAGCGAAAGGTTATTCTTCCTATGATTTGTTGTGTTTTGCTCGTGCTATTGGTCTTTGTGTATTGGCAATAAAAAAGCGAAGCACTGAAGCTTCGCTTTTGAGCGGTTAATTGCTTGGCTGATTATTCAGTGGCAAGTTTTGCAAACGCGCGATCTGCTGCTTCTAAAGTTGCTTCGAGCTCTTTCTCGCCATGTGCCAAAGAAGTAAAGCTAGCTTCAAATGCTGATGGTGCCAAATAGATACCTTCTTCTAGCATCAGATGGAAGAAGCGCTTAAATTTCTCAATATCACATTGCTGAACGTCAGCGAAACAAGTGATACTTTCCTGCTCAGTAAAGAAGAAACCGAACATACCACCGACTTGGTTGGTGGTAAGAGCAACACCATGTTTTTGTGCTGCTGCTTTGAAGCCTTCCGCTAGACGTTGAGTGACGTCAGCCAGTTGTGCTTCATTGCCTTCTTGGCGCAATGCTGACAATGCCGCTTCACCTGCGGCCATCGCCACTGGATTACCTGAAAGTGTACCTGCTTGATACACAGGGCCTGTTGGCGCTATGTATTCCATCACGTCACGACGACCACCGAATGCGCCCACTGGCATACCACCACCAATCACTTTACCTAGGGTTGTTAGGTCAGGTTTGATGTTGTAATGCGCTTGCGCACCGCCAAGTGCAACACGGAATCCTGTCATCACTTCATCAAAAATCAACAATGCGCCAAATTCATCACATAAAGTGCGAAGGCCTTCTAGGAAACCAGCTTGCGGCGGAATGCAGTTCATATTCCCAGCCACAGGCTCGACAATGATGCAGGAAATATCTTCAGGATATTGCTCGAACGCCGCGCGTACTGAGTCAAGATCGTTAAATGTACAAGTCAGTGTGTGTTTGGCGAAATCAGCTGGAACACCGGGTGATGTTGGCTCACCCAGTGTCAGTGCACCTGAGCCAGCTTTAACGAGTAAGCAGTCAGCATGGCCATGGTAGCAGCCTTCGAATTTGATGAATTTGTCACGACGGGTGAAACCGCGCGCTAGACGAATAGCGCTCATGGTGGCTTCAGTTCCCGAGCTCACCATACGCACCATTTCCATAGAAGGAACGAGTTGGCTGACCAGTTCAGCAAGCGTAATTTCTCGCGCTGTAGGGGCACCAAAACTCAGGCCGTATTGCGCCGCTTCAATCACAGCGTCGCGAATGGCAGGGTGGTTGTGGCCTAAGATCATAGGGCCCCATGAGCCGACATAATCGATATATGCTTTGCCATCAGCATCATAGATATACGCACCGTCAGCGCGTTCGATGAAAATGGGGTCACCGCCCACGCCTGCGAATGCGCGTACAGGTGAATTGACACCACCAGGAATGGTTTTACGTGCTTGTTGGAACAACTCGGCTGATTTGGTCATGGGTTCTTTCCTAGGCCATATGATCGTTTGGTTTTACTTGCGCCGTATTGTAAGGGATGTGTGAAAAACTGGCGAGCCTGATGATGAGGTAAGCATCACATACAGATTAAACTTGGTGTATATTGCTGCATATAGGTTATCGCTGCGACGAATACTTGAACGAATTAGTCAGGTATTAGATAATGCGTTCAATATAAAAGAAGTAATGTGAGGTCGAAATGAGCGATACCAATTTGCCGCTGCAATTTACTGACACAGCGGCGACTAAGGTAAAGACGCTGATTCAGGAAGAAGAAAACCCGAACCTGAAACTGCGTGTGTATATTACTGGCGGCGGTTGTAGCGGCTTCCAGTACGGTTTCACGTTTGATGAAAACGTCAATGATGGCGACATGACGATTGAAAAATGTGGCGTTACTTTGGTAGTTGATCCCATGAGTTTGCAATATCTTATTGGTGGAGAAGTCGATTACACAGAAGGGTTAGAGGGATCACGTTTCTTCATCAACAACCCGAATGCCACTACAACATGTGGTTGCGGTGCCTCGTTCAGTGTATAAACTATGAGACACTCTCAGGGCTCGGGTTCTACTTAGCTAGAGAGACGACAAATCATTAGTTCAAAGACAGCCTGCACTTCCAGGCTGTTTTTGTCTTCGGACCGGAAGGATCAGTGTCCGATTTCTTTTACTGCAGTAACCACGTCGGGAAGGACTATTATGGCGAATGCAGGCGTAAAAGCGTCTTACTTATCACAGCGACCTTGGATCATCTCTTTGGTTCTTCTTATCGCATTAGTGTTCTGGGTCGGCAGTGGCTCAAGCAGTGCGACTCCCTCTCCTGAACAAAGTGAACAACCCAAAGCGCCGCTGACTAAAGTGGCGGTAGATACGTATTATTCTGAGCCTGTTACCCGCTCGATTTCTTTGTACGGTCGCACTGCACCAGATCGCGATGCAACGATTTCGGCAGAAGCTGATGGTCGAGTGACCAAAGTGAACGTCAGAAAAGGCGCGGCGGTTAAGAAAGGTGATCTGCTTGTCTTTATTGATAAAGGCGATCGCGAAGCTCAGCTTAACCGTTCTAAGTCGTTGCTGCTTGTTCGTCAAAAAGAATTCAATGCGGCTAAATCACTGAAGAAAAAAGGCCTACAAGGCGAAGTCGCTTTTTCATTGGCAGAAGCCAATCTCGTTGAAGCAAAAGCCAATGTGGAAAATATTGAGTTGGCGCTATCACATACGCAAGTGAGAGCACCATTTGACGGCATTGTTGATGACGTCATGGTGGAAGTCGGGGATTATTTAGGGATTGGCGATCCAATGGCTACCCTGATTGATCTTGATCCGCTTATTGTCACTGCTGATGTGTCTGAAAAGCACATTAGCCATATTGATGCCTCTTTGCCAGCGAGTGTGTTGCTCGTCAATGGTGAAAAGAAAGAAGGAAGGCTGCGTTATCAATCTAGCCTCGCTTCTCCAACTACCAATACTTTCGCGATCGAACTAGAAATTTTAAACCCTCAACAAGCGCTTCCTGCAGGGATCAGTGCTGAGGTGGATCTTGCTTTGGACTTGCAGCGCGCAGTGAAACTGAGTCCATCTGTGTTGGCTTTGGATGAGCAAGGTAATCTTGGCGTCAAAACGCTTCAGGGTAACAAAGTGGCGTTCGTTGCCGCTCGCATTGTGAAAGCAGAAAAAGACGGTGTTTGGTTGTCTGGGCTCGGTGAGCAAGTGGATGTGATCACCAAAGGTCAAGGTTTTGTGCGTGACGGTGATGTGGTTGATGCTGTGCGTCAAACACAACCTCAATAAGGAGAGCGCCGCATGAAAACCTTGATTGATGCGTCGCTAGCGCGAACGCGTACCATGGTCACACTGCTACTTTTTCTCTTTGTAGCAGGTGTTTATACCTATCAAACGATTCCTAAAGAATCTGATCCTGACATCACCATACCTGTCATCTACGTGTCCGTCAGTCATGAAGGGATCTCGCCAGAAGATGCAGAGCGTCTTCTTGTTCGCCCAATAGAGCAAGAGTTACGCTCTATTGAAGGCATTAAAGAGATGACTGCAATTGCATCCGAAGGCCATGCGTCAGTGACGATGGAGTTCAATGTCGGTGTCGATCTTGATTTGGCAATGACGGATGTGCGTGAAGCGGTTGATTTGGTCAAACCTCGCTTGCCTGATGACAGTGATGAACCCACAGTGAACGAAGTCACGTTCGCTAATCAGCAACCTGTTTTATCTGTTGCCTTATATGGTGATGTCTCTGAACGTGCCATCGTTAAGATAGCGCGTGAATTGCAAGAAACGCTTGAAGGCTTTAAACAAGTCCTTGAAGTGGATGTGGCAGGCGATCGTGATGATGTGGTGGAGATCATCGTCGAACCTTTGCTGCTAGAAAGCTATGGTCTTGATCAGGCGGATATTTTCGACTTGGTTACTAAAAGTAACCGAGTGGTAGCGGCAGGCTATGTTGATGCGGGTTATGGACGTTTTTCGGTGAAAGTGCCGTCAGTCTTTGAATCGGTACAAGATGTGTTGCAACTCCCTATCAAGATTGATGGCTCTCAGGTGGTTACTGTCGCTGACGTCGCAACGGTACGTCGCAGTTTTAAAGACCCAGAAAGCTTTGCCCGTCTCGATGGCAAGCCCGCTGTTGTACTGGATGTCAAAAAGCGCGCTGGCGAGAACATTATTGAAACTGTGGAGCTGGTGAAAGCTGTGCTTGCTCAGGCACAAACCTCTTCTCAGTGGCCCGCTGCATTACAAGTCAAATATACATGGGACGGATCTGAAGATGTCCGTTCAATGCTTACCGACCTGCAAAATAACATCCTTTCTGCGGTTTTGCTGGTGGTGATTGTGATTATCGCCATTCTCGGTGCGCGTACCGCTTTCTTGGTAGGTGTCTCCATCCCTGGTTCGTTTTTGACTGGGCTAGTCGTGCTTGCTCTGAGTGGCTTGACCATCAACATTGTTGTGCTTTTTGCCTTGATTATGGCAGTTGGTTTATTGGTGGATGGTGCGATTGTTGTAACCGAATATGCCGATCGACGTATGCGTGAAGGCATTAGCCGCAAGCAAGCATATCGTGAAGCAGCTCATCGTATGGCATGGCCGATTATTGCATCAACAGCCACGACGTTGGCGGCGTTTGCACCTCTCTTATTCTGGCCGGGTATCACGGGCGAGTTTATGAAGTTCATGCCATTAACCTTGATTGCGACGCTATCCGCTTCGCTCGTGATGGCATTGCTGTTTGTTCCTGTTCTTGGCAGTTTGATGGGCAAACCGTTGCCTCTGACGACCGAACAGAAAGACAGAATGCAGTCACTCGAAAATGGTGACTTCTCGAAAGCGAGAGGGTTAACTCGTGCCTATATTTCCACGCTCTCTGTTGCTATTAAGCATCCGATAAAGATTTTATGTGCGGCATTTGTTGTCGCGTTTGCTGTTGGTTTTGCCTACAACAAGTCTGGACTCGGAACAGAATTCTTCCCTGATGTGGATCCTGCTTTCTTCAATATCAAAGTGCGGTCACACGGTGATTTGTCGATTTATGAGCAAGATGCGTTGATGAAAGAAGTCGAGCAACGCGTGCTTGGCATGGATGAAATAGACAGCGTCTACACTCGAACCGGTGGGCAAGACGAAATAGGCATCATTCAGATGAAGCCTGTGGAATGGCAAAACCGTCGCAAAGTAAAAGAGATCATTGAAGAGTTACGCGAGAAGACAGACGATTTGTCTGGCTTGGAGCTTGAGTTCAAAAAGCCAGACGCAGGGCCGCCGAGTGAACACGATCTTTCGATTGAGGTGACGGCCACTAACAGTGCTGATATCGAATCTGCAGCAAAGCAGGTTAGAGATTTACTGGCACAAAACACCGCGTTCACCAACTTTAGCGATACTCTGACGAAGCCAGGTATTGATTGGTCAATAGATATCAATCGAACGGATGCGGCGCGCTTTGGCGCAGATGCCACTGTGGTAGGGAACACGGTTCAGTTTGTTACTAATGGTTTGAAAATTGGTGATTATTTACCCGATGATTCGACCGATGAAGTGGATATATTGGTGCGCTACCCAGAAGACAAACGGGATATTGGCCGCTTCGATGAGCTAAGAGTTAAAACGCCGTATGGCTTAGTGCCTATTACTAACTTCGCAAGAATTACACCGGAGCAAAAGCAAGGCAATATCGATCGGGTGGATGGCAAGCGGGTGATTAAAGTGATGGCTGACATGGCTGAAGGTTATAACCTCAGTTTGGAATTGCCTGGTTTGACGGAACAACTCGATGCCATGACTTTGCCTGATGGTGTGAGCGTTTCATTGCGTGGACAAAACGAAGAGCAAGATGAAAGCCAAGCGTTTTTGATGATGGCGTTTCTCGCAGCGCTTGGCGCAATGGCCATTATTCTTATCACGCAGTTCAATAGCTTCTATCAAGCATTTTTGATTTTAAGTGCAGTGCTGTTTTCAACTGTCGGTGTTTTCCTTGGGTTGCTTATTTTCCAGCGACCGTTCGGCATTATTATGTCGGGTGTAGGGGTGATCACCTTGGCGGGTATTGTGGTGAACAACAATATTGTATTGATTGATACTTACAACGTCCTCCGTCGACGCGGGTTGGCGAAAGTGGATGCCATCTTACAAACGGGTGCGCAACGCTTACGTCCTGTCATGCTAACCACGGTGACGACCATTCTTGGCTTGATGCCGATGGTGTTAGAAATGAATGTGGACTTGGTGAATCAGGGTGTCGAGTTTGGGGCGCCGAGTACTCAGTGGTGGTCTCAATTGGCAACGGCTGTTGCTGGTGGCTTGGCGTTTTCGACCCTACTGACGTTGGTACTAACACCGTGCTTATTGATGTTGGCGCGTGAGCCGAAGGTGGCAAAGTTAGCGTTGGATTTTGATAATCAACTAGCTGAAGAGCAACAAAAGGAGGAAGCTACCCCCCTCCCAAAGCCACAATCTAGTGTTGAACCTCAATCTCTATATTGACGTTTTATCTCGCAAAGAAAAAGCAGCGCCTTGGCGCTGCTTTTTTTATGTCTCACAGACTGTGGTAGTGAACCACTAAGAGGCGTTATTGCGCTCCAGGGTACCTATTGATGCTAGCAGTTGGCTGAACTTGTTGAGTTGAGCTAATCGTTGCTGAGCCAGAGAAATAAACTCAGTCTTTGCTTTACCTGAGAGTGATTTCGCTTGTGGCAGTTTTACAGTACGTGGGTTTTTGTGTACGCCATGTACCAAAAATTCATAGTGCAGGTGCGGGCCCGTAACTCGACCAGTTCCGCCCAATGTACCTATGGTTTGCCCTTGTTTGACGCGTTGCCCTGTTTTGACCCTACGCTTTGTGAGGTGCAGATACTTGGTGATGTAAGTAGAGCTGTGCTTGATGAAGACATAGTTACCATTGAACTGGTTGTATGCCGACTTCATGACGATGCCATCACCAGCGGCCCATATTGGCGTACCCACGGGGGCAACGTAGTCGGTCCCTCGATGAGATTTTACTTTTCCTGTTACGGGGTGCAGACGACGCGGATTGAAATTAGAGCTGACGTAGCGGAAGTTTACTGGCGAGCGCAAGAATGCTTTTTTCATTGCGCGTCCTTTTTCGTCGTAGTACTTCCCAGTCTTCGAGCGAATGGCTGTGAATGTTTCACCGCGGTTGGTAAAGGTTGCCGCAAGAATGTCGCCACGGCCTATCATCTCACCTTCGACAAGCTGTTCTTCATACAACACAGAGAAGTGATCGCCTTGGCGAATATCTAACGCGAAGTCGATATCCCAGCCAAAAAGACCAGCAAGTTCCATGATTTGATTGGGAGTGAGTCCGCCGCTTACACCCGCATTCCAGAAACTGGATGTGATGGTTGCCGATGCATAATTGATTTGTGTGTCGATTTGCTTCGCTTCTACCTTGGAAACGAAATCATTTCCGATGCGATTAACGATAAGCGTTTCATTTGCATTTTTAGGCTGAACCAACTGTGTAAACAGGCCATTCTCATCAAAACCCAAGCGAATCTCATCCCCCACTTTGAGTGAGGCGAGGGACTTGGTGCCTTTGTCGCTGTTTATGAGTCGGTAAAGTGTGGTTGGGCTGATACCCACACGGTCAAAAATTCCTGCTAGGCTATCACCAGCCTGAACGCTGAATTTGTGCCATTCGAGTGGAACAAATGACAGGTTCGGTTGCGGTTCACCTTCAGGGGGTAATAAAGAGGAGGTTTCAAGAGGGATAGGATAGAGTTTACCCACCTCAAACTTGGCATCGGGATGTTGAGCCGGTGATTCTGAAGGAATCGCAACCAGTAGCACAATGAAGGCACTGAGAGCCATGATCAACAATTGATGAAACTTTGGTAACGCAGCAATTTTATTAACAGGCATTAAGAAACAATCATAAGAAAAAGGGATTTATTCGAATACACCATGTTTATGCCAAATCCCTTTGTGAATACAGAATGGCCAGTGAATCCGTTTTAGCGTGCTTTAAGTTTAACTGGTTTCAAAAACCATCGCTATTCAAGTAGTATGTCGGCTGACGAAAAAATGCCGATTCTGTGGGAGCGATAAAATATGGCGAGCATTGAAGCCGCGCTAGCCGAAATTAAGCGTGGTGTTGAGGAATTAATTCCTGAAGCGGAACTGATTGCGAAACTAAAAGAAAACCGTCCTCTTCGTATCAAGTTGGGTGCGGATCCAACGGCACCAGATATTCACCTTGGTCACACTGTGATCATGAATAAATTGCGTGCGTTTCAAGAGCTGGGCCATGAAGTTATCTTCTTGATCGGTGATTATACCGCGATGGTGGGTGATCCGAGTGGCAAGAATGCAACGCGTCCGCCGCTGACTCGTGAGCAAGTGCTTAGCAATGCTGAAACGTACAAAGAGCAGATCTTCAAAATTTTGGATCCAGCTAAAACTCGCATTGAGTTTAACTCAAGCTGGTTGAGTGAGCTGGGTACAGACGGAATGATCCGTTTGGCTGCAAGTTCGACCGTTGCGCGCATGCTTGAGCGTGATGATTTTAAAAAGCGTTACACCAACAACCAACCTATCGCTATCCATGAATTCATTTACCCGCTTCTGCAAGGTTATGACTCTGTAGCGCTTGAGGCGGATGTTGAGCTGGGTGGTACGGATCAGAAATTCAACCTGTTGATGGGTCGTGAGCTACAAAAGCAAAATGGTCAGTCTCAACAAGTTGTGATCACTATGCCTTTGCTAGTGGGTCTGGACGGCGTGAAGAAGATGTCAAAGTCTGCTCACAACTACATTGGTATCAGCGATGTGCCAAATGAGATGTTCGGCAAAATCATGTCTATCTCTGATGATTTGATGTGGAGCTACTTCGAATTGCTGTCATTCCGTCCATTGGAAGAAATTGCACAATTTAAAGCGGATATTGACGGCGGCAAGAACCCACGTGATGTGAAGATCTTGCTAGCAAAAGAAATTATTGCTCGCTTCCACTCTGAAGCGGATGCAGAATCTGCTGAAGCTGAATTCATCAATCGTTTCCAAAAAGGTGCGATGCCAGAAGAAATGGACGAATTTTCTTTTGAGCAAGGCGTAGCCATTGCGAATCTTTTAAAAGACGCTGACTTGGTAGGTTCTACCTCAGATGCTATGCGTATGATACGCCAAGGTGCAGTAAAGATTGACGGCGAAAAGGTCGAAGATACTAAACTGGTCCCTGCGGCTGGCACAGCGGTTTACCAAGTGGGTAAACGTAAATTCGCGCGTATCACGTTAGCGTAATTTATCTCTGAACTTTACCGATGAGTCATCCAAAATAAAAAGGCGCTGAAAAGCGCCTTTTTTACGTTCTCTGAACCAGTTCTGCCACACGAGTACCAAGACGCATCGCCGTTTTTATATCGATACCATCTAACTGCCCTTCGTCGTCTACCATGCCGATGACACCAAGCGATGAATTTAGGCGATTAAACGTTTTGGATGAGGTGCCCTCTGGCGCATCAATGCCAACCCACAGCATACTGTGCTGCGTGGCGAGTATGTAAAAGTTCTCGATTGTGCTTTGCACTTCACCGCACGGACTGCCGCCTACTGTAAACCCTGCCGCTAGTTTGTTGTGCCACAACTGCTTCGACCATGTCTCGCTACTCGCATCGACAAAGGCTTTAAACTGTGCCGCAGGGCCGCCCATATAGGTTGGTGATCCAAAGATAATGGCATCCATATTTTCGAGTTTTTCAAACAAGGCATCGTTTTTAAAGCGCCCTTCAATGATCTCTGTCCCGGCAATCGCATGGGTCAACACCTTTGCGCCGTGTTGTTTTGCTCCTTCAGCAATGGCCAGCGCCATGTTCTCTGTACTTCCTGTTTTGGAAAAATAGACGATAGCAATGTTTTTCATGATGAGGTCTCCAGTCGGTATTTTATGGCGGATATGGCTTCAGGGAGGCGCAGATGATCATATAGGCAAGCGCAGCTGTAAGTGAGTTTGATGGTGTGGTCATCTTCAGTTTCTAACGCGCGTTCGAACCAATATGACCAATCAAGAATATCTCTGGGTGCGTGTTCCTGAATTTGGTGCTGAAAGGGTTTTCGGTACGCAGCAGTACATGATGCAGCGACATATGCTTGCCAGAAATAGTGAAGCGCAAGATCGTGATTTTCAATAAAAGGAAAAAGAGAGACGAGCGCTTGGAAACCCGTGACACCGTGTAGCAAGGTAAAATCGTTGCTCGCGGAATATTGCGATAACACGATACGTGCAACCTCCTTTAGTGACAGCGAATCGGGCTGGCTAGCAATGGTTGAATAGGTCGGTAAAGTGATCAGTTCTTCGACATGATCGATGATGATCCCTTCGCGGTAAGTTTGATCATGAAATATCGAAAGCGCTTGGTTTAAATCCTCTTCCGTGCTGAGATTTTGTTGAAACGAAAGGTCGCCTAACGGCGTGTAGCCTGAAGACCAGTAGGCAAGCGCGTGACTAGTTTCGTCAATATCTCCTAGCTCAACGGCATAGGCGAGGCGGATGACACCATGAAAGGCGCCTGCAGAAATTCCTGGCAGCAAAGTGGGGAGTACTGTCTTTAGGGTTTGTTCCGTACCGATCTCACTTAGCATAGTGCGATAATATTCTACGAAATCAGCATTGTGTGCTTTTTCCCCTAGCATGGGATGCTCGATTCCCAATGCGTCTCCGAGAGGAGACAAGTGACCGGATGCCCGCAGATATTCTGCGTTTAATTGATCCGTGGACGCGCCCAGTCTTTGCATTGCCGACAGAGCCATCGGTAGATGGTTAGATAGACGCGCGCCAAAAGTAGGCCCGAAGCGATGACTTCTCTTTATCAGCTCAAAGCCTATTGATGTGAATGATTGGTACATGGCGGCATTCCTTTGCATTTGTCGTTACAAGACGTAGTCGTTTCTGCTTCCAAAATCTTCGGTGAGGTATTCAATGAATTCCCATTCAATACCATCGTTATCGTAGAAATAAGCGCGTTTTCGACTAGGGTGGCTTTTATCGAAAGAGACCTGTTCAAAGCCTGCGGTTTTCAGGTTCTCGGCTACTCGTGTCGCATCTTCAACGACAAAACCGATGTGATTAACGCCCAAATGATAATTCGGAATGCGTTCAATTGGCTTATCAATCCCCTCTTGCTGAAGTGCAATATAGGAGATGTCTGTTCCAATATGACACCAAGCTCTATCCTCGTCTTTTCCTTCGCCACGTACAGAAAAATCCGGCATTGCTGTTTGTAAGAAGGCGATGGTGCGACTGATATCATTGACCGTGATGTTGGCATGTTCGACATAGCTACTCATGATTTTCTCCTGCTGCTTCTTTCTTTAAGTAAAGTTATTTGTTTATATAATAGCTGGCAAGAGAGTTAAGTAAAGTTTTAACCTTACTTAATTGCGAGTGATGTAAAAAAACGCACGTCGGTTAACGTGCGTTTTTTGAACGTTTCTTTGTGTTTAGAGCGGATGATTTATTTGCTGATGGCGAACGTCGGCAGTGATAGGTGCCAGCGAATGGCGGCAAGGCGGATCAGTAACGTGGTCATCATGCCGGATATGGAGGCCACCTCAACATCGGCATTGGCGGCTAATGCGACGGTATGGATAAATCCGCCTGCAATACATGCGGTTGCGTAGACTTCAGTTCGCAACACCATGGGGACTTCTCTCGCTAATACGTCGCGGATAATGCCGCCACCACAACCTGTGATCACGCCCATGATCACGGCGACTAAAGGAGATGCACCGTAACTTAATGCTTTATCGACACCAATCGCGACAAAAACCGCAAGACCAATGGCATCGGCGACGGGTAAAAAATACCAAGGAAGACGACGAGGATGACGGATCAACAATAACGACAAAATACAGGTGACTAGGATGATCCAAAGATATTCGGGGCTATTGACCCAAAACACGGGTGTTGCGCCTAATGCCATGTCTCGAATGGTGCCACCACCAATGGCTGTCACCATGGCGAGTACCACCACGCCAAAGGGGTCCATTCGAAGCTTGCCTGCCAATAGTACGCCAGAAATCGCAAACACTGCGGTTCCAAACATGTCCAAGATATATAAAAGCATGGTACGCAGTTCCATTCCCAAAAAGAGGCACATCGCATTGCGCGATTTGCCTGTTATTTATGGCGTCTAGCCAACAAAGCGTGCGCGATTGTACGTGAAATCCGTTATCGAGCAATCCGATGTTTATAGGGCTTGGCAGCCATCTTTGAATTAGTGATCGAGATCGCTTCTTACTTTATCAAAGGCAGCGCAAATCTGTTTTACTGCTTTCAAAGCGCGTGGTGTTGGCCGATTTAGCCAATCGCCACTTATCGCAAAAATATCTTTGTTTTTAACCGCAGGAATAAACTCAGCCCACTTAGCCCATTCCTTGGACGGTGTCGCTTTTGTTGAAGGATAGAAGATAGCCTGAGGCGCTCTTACGATCACTTGCTCCATGCTCACTTGTGGATAGGGCGCGACACTATTAGAAAAAATATTTTCTCCCCCACACAATGAAAATAGCGGTTGAGGCCAATGTTCGCCGTTATTTGTCATCAGTGGTGATTCACTCAACTGATAGAAATAGGGGATTCGGTTTTTGCCATCTTGCGCCGTTTCAATGGCGGCTAACTCCTGACGAACTGCATCGGCGCGTGCTTTGGCTCTGGCGGGGTCGGCTGACCATTGGCCGAGCTTTTCGATGTTATCAGCAGCGTCATAGAGCGAGTGTGGGTTGGAATAAAATATCTCTATGCCTAAACGCTCAAGCTTTGCCAGTTCGCGATCGGGGTTGCCGCCTTTCCATGCAAGCACGAGATCGGGCTTTAGCGTGACAACACGTTCGATGTTAATGCCTCTAAAGTTCGCGACTTGTTCTAGTGCTAACGCTTCTGGCGGGTAGTCACTGTGCGCGCTGACGGCGATAAGATTGTCACCAAGGCCAGCTTCAAAGGCTAGCTCTGTGGTATGAGGCGACAGGCTGATAACACGAAGAGGCTCCGCAAGCACCATGCTTGGTAGGCAGACAAAAACAAGTAGGTGTAGATACTTCATAGTAATCCGTGTGCAAACCACATTAAGAAGCTTTGGATCAGGATCCAAAGTAAGGCTTTTTGCCGCAATTGTTGATTGAGTAGAGCGAGGTGCAAGGGTGATGGCGAAATTTCACCGCCAATACGTGGACGGGAGATTTTTCTATCATCGTAGAGGGCCGGGCCACCCAAAGCGAGTTGAAATTTAGCGCCTGACGCAGCGAGTATCCACCCTGCGCCGTTGAAAGACCACTCACGGCCTTGTTCCCTGATGGCACTAAGGGCGGGTTCAAAGCGGTGTCCAGTTGCGATAAGTAGGGCAAACAATCGCGAGGGTAGGGCGTCAACAATGCTCAATAGAACAGATGTGGGGCGGCCAAATTCTACGAACTCTTCACGCCGTGTTGGCCAGCAGCGCGACAGCTGAACAATAAGGGTGTAGAGGAAGGCTGCGATGCCACCACCAATCGCGTACCAGAAAAGAATGCTTATCAGACCGCGGGCATACCCTATTAAGAGTGTTTCGCATCCCGCTTTCGCTATGCCAACAGGCGAGAGGGAGTAAGTATCGCGATTGAGTGATTGTGCCAAAAGAGTTCGCGCTGCAGGTTTGTCTTCACGCAGTAAGAAAGCTTCTAGAGCCAGCATGCTTTGCGTTAGCGGTTTCCAGCTTAATGAGAACCAAAGCAGTAGAAGATCAAATAGCCAGGGAACCCAAACTATTTGGCTGAGAGCGATAAGCAATACGGCTAAAGTTAGCCACATAACGCTCAGTGCGAGGCCTCCAGCTAAACGTTGCTGGGAAGGTGCATCTTCCACATGATTGACTTTTTCTGCGATGGCGTAAGCGACTTGACGCCATAAGGAGAGCGGATTGAGCTCGCTTGGAATGGGGAAGAACCAGTGCAATAGCAAAGCCCCCCACATCGCGAGCAAGGTAGAATAGCCTAGCAATGCGTCTAGTGGTGTGAGGAGCTCGTTCATTATGCTTTCAGCAGTTCGACCATTTTCTCAACCATGGCGCTAGAGCTTTTTGCTGCCAGTGGAAGGAACTCGTCAAACGTCATCGGTGATTCTTTGTCTGCAACATCAGAGATGGCGCGAACAACAACGAATGGCACATTGAACTGATGGCATGCTTGAGCAATCGCAGCCGCTTCCATTTCTACTGCAATCACGTTCGGGAAATGTTCACGGATGTAGTTTTGGCGTTCAGCGGTACAAACAAATGCGTCACCGGTACAAATCAGACCGCGAACTGCATGAGGTGCAGGATCCATCGCTGCTAGCGCTTGCTCTGCAACATCCATCAGTTTTTCATTTGATGTAAAAGTTGCAGGCTGGCCTGCCATCTGGCCCATGGCGTAACCAAATGCCGTTACGTCAGCATCGTGGTATGCCACATCAGTAGAAATGATCACATCACCAAGGTTTAGCGAAGGGTCAAAACCGCCCGCAGAGCCAGTATTAATGACTTCAGTGACCTTAAAGCGATCAAGCAAGATAGATGTGCTCAGTGCTGCAGCCACTTTACCAATGCCTGATTGAAGAAGAACAACGTCAACACCGTTCATGTCGCCCGTGTAGAATTTGCTGCCTGCAATTTCTTGTAATTGGCAGTTATTGATCTTGTTTTTGAGCAGGGCAACTTCCTGCTCCATCGCACCGATAATACCGATTTTCATGTTAGTTCTCATACGATTTTCGTTAATGAAAATAAGTGTATCATGGTGGAAAATTCGAGCGAAAAAAAAGTGCCCTTGCGGGCACTTAATTTCGTGATGCTTGAAGTATGCAGAGTGGTTTACACCTCGAGGTAATCCATAATGCCTTCCGCCGCTTTTCGGCCTTCATCGATGGCGGTCACCACCAAGTCCGAGCCTCGTACCGCATCACCGCCGGCGAAGATTTTGGCATTGGTGGTTTGAAATGCGAACGCACCTTGTTCTGGCGCTTGGATGCGTCCCCATTGGTCCAAATCTACACCAAAGGGTTCAAGCCATGCCATTTGATGCGGTTGGAAACCAAAGGCCATGATCACGGCGTCTGCTGGCAAGACATGTTCACTGCCTTTGACGGGCTCAGGACGGCGACGACCCGCTTCGTCAGGTTCACCCAACTGGGTTTTCACCACAGTGACGCCTGTGACGTTGCCGTTGCTGTCTACTTCAAGGCCAAGAGGTTGAAGGTTGAACATGAAGTTCACGCCTTCCTCTTTGGCATTTTTTACCTCACGGCGAGAGCCTGGCATGTTGGCTTCATCGCGACGGTAAGCACACACAACGTTTTTCGCACTATGGCGAATCGAGGTGCGAACACAGTCCATCGCGGTATCACCACCGCCCAAGACAACAACTTGCTTGCCTGCCATATCGATAAACTCAGGGGCATCGCCTTCCAGTTCCATCACACGGTAGGTGTTGGCAATCAAAAACGGCAAGGCGTCGTAAACACCTGGCGAGTCTTCGTTATCAAGACCTGCACGCATGGACTTGTACGTGCCGACGCCAAGGAAGACAGCATCATAATCCTTGATAAGCGTTTCCAAGGTGATGTCTGAACCGACCTCTGTATTCAACTGGAATTCCACGCCCATCTCGGTAAAGACGCGCTGACGATTGCGCATGATGTCTTTTTCCAACTTGAAGGATGGAATACCAAAGGTCAGTAAGCCGCCAATTTCAGGGTAGCGATCGAACACAACGGGTTTAACGCCGTTGCGGACAAGCACGTCAGCGCAGGCGAGACCTGCAGGGCCTGCACCAATGATGGCGACTTTCTTATCGGTCCATTCCACGCCAGACATGTCTGGCTTCCAGCCCATTTCAAAGGCTTTGTCGGTGATGTATTTCTCGACATTACCAATGGTCACGGCGCCGAAATCTTCGTTTAGCGTGCATGACCCTTCGCAGAGGCGGTCTTGTGGGCAGACGCGACCACAGACTTCAGGCAGGCTGTTGGTTTGGTGAGAAAGCTCCACTGCTTCAATGATGCGCCCTTCATTCGCCAGCTTTAGCCACTGAGGAATATAGTTGTGAACGGGACATTTCCACTCACAGTAAGGGTTGCCACAGTCCAAGCAGCGATCAGATTGTGCAGATGCTTGCGTGCCCGTGAAGGGTTCGTAGATTTCAACGAACTCTGTTTTACGTGTTTTGATCGGCTTCTTACGTGGGTCGATACGTTGCACGTCGATAAATTGGTATACGTTCTGGCTCATAAGATCCTCCGTTACTGTGCCTGAACACGCAGCTCTGCTGCGCTTCGGCTTTGGTGACCAAGCAGAGAGCGAACGTCTGCGGCTTTAGGTTTCACCAGATAGAATTTACTGATCCATTGTTCAAAGTCGGCGAGGATTTCCTGCGCTCGGCTGGAACCTGTGAGTTCCAAATGTTGATCAATGAGACCACGGAGGTGTTCTTGATGAATCGTTAAGTTATCGAGTGACAGCGCTTCAACCAATTCAGGGTTTACACGACCCGCAAAATCGCCCGTTTCATCCAGCACGTACGCAAAACCACCGGTCATGCCTGCACCGAAGTTGACGCCGCAATGCCCGAGGATAGCCACAATACCGCCGGTCATGTATTCACACGCATTGTCGCCAGCGCCTTCCACCACGGCTAAAGAGCCTGAGTTACGTACGGCAAAGCGTTCACCTGCTGTACCAGCAGCAAACAATTTACCGCCGGTGGCACCATACAAACAGGTGTTACCGATGATGGTCGATTCGTGGGAGCGGAACGCAGAGCCGACAGGTGGCTTGATAATGATCTTGCCGCCCGCCATGCCTTTACCGACATAGTCATTGGCATCGCCGGTGAGCGTGATATGCACGCCACCCGCATTCCAAACGCCCAGAGATTGTCCTGCTGTACCTTGCAATTGGATATTGAGCGGTGTGCCCGCCATTCCTTGGTTGCCATAACGTTTCGCGATGGCACCCGACAAGGTCGCGCCGATAGAGCGGTCGGTGTTTTTCACGTTGAGGTAGGTGCTCGCTGGCTGACGCTTTTCGATGGAATCAGCAAACGTGCCCATGAGCGTTTGGTTCAGCAAGGCTTTATCAAACGGTGGGTTTGGCTCTGTCCAATACACGGATTTGCCTGCCACAGGTGTCGGGGATTCCAGGATGCTGCTCAAATCGAGTTTAAGCTGCTTGGCTGTGAACCCATCAACCGCTTCAAGCAAGTCTGTGCGACCAATCAAATCGGTGAGTTTCTCAACGCCAAGCTCTGCCATAAGCTCACGCACTTCTTCGGCAAGACCTTTAAAGAAGTTCATGACTTGCTCTGGCAAGCCTTTGAAGTAGTCGCGGCGCAGGGTGTCATCTTGCGTTGCAACACCGGTTGCGCAGTTGTTTAAGTGACAGATACGCAGGTATTTACAGCCCAGAGCGACCATTGGCGCAGTACCAAAGCCGAAGCTTTCAGCACCCAATATGGTGGCTTTAATAATATCTAAGCCGGTTTTCAACCCGCCATCCACTTGAAGGCGGATCTTATGACGAAGGCCGTTAGCCACCAAGGCTTGTTGGGTTTCTGCAAGGCCAAGTTCCCACGGGCTACCGGCGTATTTGACGGAGGTCAGTGGGCTTGCGCCTGTGCCGCCGTCATAACCGGAAATGGTGATGAGATCGGCATAGGCTTTCGCCACACCCACCGCGATGGTGCCAACGCCAGGTTCAGACACCAATTTTACAGATACCAGCGCCTCAGGGTTCACTTGTTTGAGATCGAAAATCAGCTGCGCCAAATCTTCAATCGAGTAAATGTCATGGTGTGGTGGCGGTGAAATCAGTGTTACGCCCTGTACTGAGTGACGAAGACGCGCAATTTCTGCCGTGACTTTGTGGCCTGGTAGTTGTCCACCTTCACCCGGTTTTGCACCTTGCGCCACTTTGATTTGCAACACATCAGCGTTGGTCAGGTAATGCGGCGTTACGCCAAATCGACCTGAAGCAATCTGCTTGATTCGCGAGTTGCGCTCAGAGTTAAAGCGGCGTGGATCTTCGCCACCTTCGCCCGAGTTGGAATTACCGCCAAGGCGGTTCATCGCAATCGCGAGGGCTTCATGCGCTTCTGGGCTCAGAGCACCAATGGACATGGCGGCGGAGTCGAAACGTTTAAACAGTTCGCTGGAAGGTTCAACGTGCTCAAGAGCGGCTGGCTTTTCGACGGGCTTGAGGCGCATCAAATCGCGAATTGACGAAACAGGGCGACTGTTGACGGTTTTCGCGTAAGTCTTGTAATCGACACTTTCGCCGGATTTCACCGCAGATTGCAGCGAGTTCACGACATCTGGGTTATACGCGTGGTATTCGCCATTATGGACGTATTTGAGCAAGCCACCGTGTTCGAGTGGTTTACGTTTGAGCCAAGCGCGACGTGCCAGATTGATAAGGTCTTGCTGGAAGTCATCAAAATCTGCGCCTTGAATACGGCTTGCCACACCTTTAAAGCAAAGGTTTACCACGTTGTCATTAAGGCCGACGGCTTCAAACAGCTGAGAACAGCGGTAAGAGGCAATGGTTGAGATACCCATTTTAGACATGATTTTAAACAGGCCTTTATGGATACCATTTCGGAAGTTAAGTGCCGCTTCCGCCATGGTTTTGGCAATGACCTTGTTGTCGACCATCTTGCCGATGGACTCATACGCGAGGTAGGGGTAAACCGCTGTCGCGCCAAAGCCAAGCAGAACGGCAAATTGGTGTGGATCGCGAGCAGACGCGGTTTCGATAACAATGTTGGCATCACAGCGTAGATTGGCGTTCACCAAGCGTTGTTGGACTGCACCTACCGCCATGGCTGCTGGAATCGGGAGTTTGTCTTTTGTAATGCCGCGATCTGACAATACAACCAATACTGTGCCGTCACGAACGACGCGTTCTACTTGGTCACAAACATCAATAATGGCTTGTTCGAGATCTTTCTCTTCTGGGTTGAAGTTGATGTCGATAATGCTGTTTTGATAATACTCATCGTCCAGTTCAAGTAACTGCACCATGTCTGAATAGAGTAGGACAGGACTTTTGAATGAGACGCGATGTGCGTGACCATCGGTTTCTGAGAAGACATTTTTCTCACGACCAATCGAGGTTGCCAGCGACATGACGTGGTTTTCACGCAAAGGATCGATCGGTGGGTTGGTCACCTGCGCGAATTTTTGTCGGAAGTAATCCGCAACGTTTCGTTCTTTGGAAGAGAGCACTGCCATCGGCGTATCATCACCCATTGAGCCTGTTGCTTCTTGACCAATGTCACCGAGAACACGCAGCACTTGATCGAGCTCTTCGCCGGAGACGCCATAGAGTTTTTGATAAACCTGAAGTTCATCATCGTCCATGCTGCGCTGACTTGCGTGATCGCTTTGATCCATGTCTTCAAATGGCGTGAGGCGTCGAACGTTTTTGTCGAGCCACGCTTTGTACGGGTGGCGACCTTTGAGATCGTTGTCGATGTCGGCAGAGTGCCAGACTTCACCGTCAAAGGTATCAATAACCAGCAGCTCACCAGGGCCAACACGGCCTTTCTCTGCGACTTCATCCGGCGCATAATCCCAGATGCCCACTTCGGAGGCGAGGGTGATCAGTTTGTCTTTGGTGACAACATATCGCGCAGGGCGCAGACCATTTCGGTCGAGGTTACACGCGGCATATCGACCGTCTGACATGACGATGCCAGCTGGGCCGTCCCACGGTTCCATGTGCATGGAGTTAAAATCGTAAAACGCGCGTAAGTCTTCATCCATGTCTGGGTGGTTTTGCCATGCTGGTGGTACAAGCATGCGCATCGCACGGAATAGATCCATGCCGCCAGCCAAAAAGACTTCCAGCATGTTATCAAGGCTAGAGCTGTCAGAGCCTGTTTCATTAACAAACGGCGCGGCTTGTTCTAGGTCAGGCAATAGCGGCGATTTGAATTTGTAAGCACGGGCACGGGCCCATTGGCGGTTGCCTTCAATGGTGTTGATTTCACCATTGTGCGCCAAATAACGAAACGGTTGAGCCAATGGCCAGCGAGGTGTGGTGTTGGTTGAAAAACGCTGGTGGAACAAACAGATCGAAGACTCAAGGCGAAGATCAGCGAGATCAAGGTAGAACCTTGGCAGATCAGCAGGCATACACAAGCCTTTGTAGACAATGGTACGCGTCGACAGGCTGGTGATATAAAAATCAGGGTCTTCTTGAAGGGCTTTTTCTGCGCGGCGACGGGCGATATACAGACGTCGCTCAAGGTCACGGGCGCGCCAACCAGCAGGACCGTTGATGAAGACTTGCTCAATGGTAGGGACTGAGCTTAAGGCAATTTCACCCAGTACGTCTGAGTTTGTTGGCACTTCGCGCCAACCGACGATAGACAGGGTTTCGGCTTCAATTTCCCGCTCAAAGATCGCTTTGGCTTTTTTTGCCTTCTCGGGATCTTGGCTGAGGAATATCATGCCGACGCCATAGAGTTTACTGAGGGTCCAGTTGTTCTCTTCGGCAATAATACGGAAAAAGTTATCGGGCTTTTGAAGTAGTAAGCCGCAACCATCACCGGTTTTCCCATCGGCGTTAATCGCGCCACGGTGGGTCATTCGGTCTAGTGCGGAAATAGCGGTTCGGACAAGTTTGTGGCTTGCCTCGCCCTCGGTATGGGCAATGAGGCCAAAGCCGCAGTTGTCTTTCTCCAGCATTGGATCATACAGCGACATTGCAATTCTCCCTTGCGACTGCTCCAAGCAGTGACTGCAGTTCTATGCCTTCCTGGCATTTAGGTTGAGTCATTGTGCTCAACGGTATTTATTTTGGGCAGAACAACTTATCGGTTAATGATGACTAGGTCAAATTTCGTCACATCACATTAACCTCGTTTTTAAACAGATATATATGTCGAATTGTAGGGGGTGATGTAGCATTTTGTGGTGGTTTTTTTAACTCTGTCGCAGAGATTCACTTATCCGTATGCTGAGAATCATCTAAGCGTGTTGCTGGCTTTTTGCGAGGAGTTGGGGAAGTTGAGGCGGAAGTGACACGAATGCTGGGAATCAAAAAGAAAAAAGCCAGCCGCGGGGGCTGGCAAAACTGGAAGATAACACTTACTTATAGTTATGCGGAGAGCATCAAAGAGTCTGCTTTAGCCTCAAGATGCGTATCACCCATTAGATAAGTATCAATTGCACGGGCACATTCGCGGCCTTCATTGATACAACGTACAACGAGAGACTGACCAGTACGCATATCGCCAGCGGCAAATACGCCTTTTTGACTTGTTTGATAATTGGTCGCTGCGACGTTGCCGCGGTCATCCAAGGCAACATCTAGCTGCGCAAGCACACCGTGAGGTTCTGGGTGGAGAAAGCCCATTGCCAAGAATGCGTTATCACAAGGGATAACACGCTCAGAGCCTGCGACCTCTTCAAAGCCTGGACGTTCGCCTGGCGCTGCATCTTTCCAAACAATATCAGCGATACGTAGTGCTTTTACATTGCCTGCATCGTCACCGATAAATTCTTTGGTCAGGATGTTCCAATGACGATCACAACCTTCTTCGTGAGAAGTCGAGGTACGCATGATCATCGGATATTGCGGCCAAGGCATATTAGCGGGACGCTTCTCTGGTGGGATCGGCATGATTTCCACTTGGGTAATGCTCTTCGCACCATGACGGTTTGATGTACCTACACAGTCAGAACCGGTATCACCACCACCAACAACCACGACGTGCTTGTCTTTTACGTGGATTTCTTCAGTTTTCAAATCCATGCCGTTTGCACGGCGGTTGTTTTGACCGAGGAATTCCATCGCAAAATGAACGCCTTTCAGATCGCGACCCGGGATTGGCAAATCGCGTGGCACGGTTGAGCCACCTGTTAGCAATACCACATCGAAATCTTGACGGATTTGCTGTGCGTTAACGGTAACACCGACGTGAGCATTTACTTCAAATTGAACGCCAGCTTCGGCCATTAGGTTGATCTTACGATCGATAATGTCCATACCTAGCTTGAAATCAGGGATGCCGAAACGTAGCAAACCACCGACTTTCTCATCACGTTCAAAGACGGTGACGGAATGGCCTGCACTGTTAAGTTGCTCGGCAGCAGACAGGCCCGCTGGACCTGAACCGATGATCGCCACTTTTTTACCGGTGCGAGACGTTGGGATTTTTGGTTTGGCATAGCCTTCACGGTACGCCGTCTCAACGATGGTTTTCTCGATATTACAAATCGTGATTGGGTCTTGGTTAATACCAAGAACGCACGAAGTTTCACAGGGAGCAGGGCACACACGTCCTGTGAATTCAGGGAAGTTGTTGGTAGAACTTAAAATGTTCCACGCTTCTTCCCAGCTGTCGCGATATACCGCGTCATTGAATTCAGGAATGATGTTACCGATTGGGCAACCGTTATGACAAAACGGTACGCCGCAATCCATACAACGTGACGATTGCTCGTTAATCTTTTCACCAAACTCTTCGTTCAGGACAAATTCCTTGTTGTCTTGAATACGAACAGCAGGGTCTTTTTTGCCCGGGAGTTCACGGCCAAATTCTAAAAATCCAGTTGGCTTACCCATTTACAGCCTCCACTTCTTCCTTGTTTGCGGCTTCTGCTTTGCGTTGTTCCAGCACAGCTTTGTAATCGCGTGGCATCACTTTCACAATGCGCTTGAGGTTCTCATCAACATTTGACAAGAAGGTCTTCGCAACGGCACTGCCAGTCAATGTTTGGTGCTTACCAATCATTTCTTTCAGCAGTTCGATGTCTTCTGCATCCAATGGATCCAAGTCAACCAACTCAGGGTTTAGCTTAGATTCAAAGTTTTCAAATTGATCCCAGATATAAGCAACGCCGCCGCTCATACCCGCTGCAAAGTTGCGGCCGGTTTGACCAAGAACGATAGCAACACCACCGGTCATGTATTCACAGCCGTGGTCGCCAATGCCTTCAACAACCACTTTCGCGCCGGAGTTACGAACACAGAAACGCTCGCCTGCTACACCGCGAATGAATGACTCACCAGAGGTTGCGCCATAGAAACAAACGTTACCTACAACAATGTTGTCTTCGGCAATGATGTCGCTCTTCGCATCTGGGTACAGCACCAAAGTACCGCCAGACAAACCTTTACCCCAGTAATCGTTCGCGTCGCCTTCGACTTCGAACTTCACACCTTTCGCAAGGAATGCACCGAAGCTTTGACCTGCAGAGCCTTTGAATTTCACATTCATTTGCTCAGGTAAGCCTTGGTCTTTGTAAATTTTCGAAATCTCATTCGACAGCATGGTACCGGCACTGCGGTCCGTGTTGACGATAGCGAACTCGGCATCCACTTTGCGGCCTTCATAAAGCGCACTAGAAGCGACTTCAATCAAGCGGCGATCCAGAATGGTTTCAAGACCGTGGTTTTGCTCGCGCTGGCAGTACATGCCGTCGCCTTCGCGTGGTTCTTCTTTGTGAAGAACAACGTTGAGGTCAAGATTCTGGTATTTCCAGTGACCCACATCGCTACGTACTTTCAAATGCTGAGATTGACCGACCATTTCATTAATGGTGCGGTAGCCTAGCTCTGCCATGACTTCACGCAGGCCTTCAGCCATGTAAGTGAAGAAGGTCACGATGTCTTCTACGCGGCCGTCAAAACGTTCACGCAGGGTTTTATCTTGTGTTGCGATTCCAACAGGACAGGTGTTGAGGTGACACTTACGCATCATGATACAACCTTCAACAACCAGTGCTGCGGTTGCCACGCCCCATTCTTCAGCACCTAGTAGTGTTGCCACTGCAAGGTCTCGAGGTGTTTTCATCTGACCATCTGATTGAACGACGATACGGTTACGTAGGCCGTTTTTCAGCAGTGTTTGGTGTGTTTCCGCCAAACCCAGTTCCCATGGCAGACCCGCGTGTTTGATTGACGACAGTGGTGATGCACCTGTACCGCCATCAAAGCCCGCAATCAGTACAACGTCAGCTTTTGCTTTTGCTACGCCTGACGCGATGGTACCTACACCTGCTTCAGAAACCAGCTTGACGTTGACACGTGCTTCGCGATTCGCGTTCTTGAGGTCATAAATCAGCTGCGCCAAATCCTCGATAGAGTAGATATCGTGGTGTGGCGGTGGAGAAATTAGACCGACGCCAGGGGTGGAGTGACGTGTGCGACCAATCCAGTCATCAACTTTGTGACCTGGAAGTTGACCACCTTCACCTGGCTTCGCGCCTTGCGCCATTTTAATTTGGATCTCAGCGGCATTGGTCAAGTAGTAAGACGTTACGCCGAAACGACCCGATGCAACCTGCTTGATCGCAGAACGTTCCCAATCGCCGTTTTCTTTCTTCTCAAAACGTGCTGGGTCTTCGCCGCCTTCACCTGAGTTAGATTTCGCGCCAATACGGTTCATGGCAACAGCAAGGGTAGAGTGCGCTTCATGTGAGATAGAACCAAAGCTCATTGCACCTGTAGCGAAACGCTTCAGGATGCTTTCAATTGGCTCAACCTCTTCAAGAGGAATGCTGCCCGCTGGGTTTTTCACGAAGTCGAACTGGCTACGAAGCGTTGCAGCGTCATCACCTTGGCTGTCTACTGCGTGGCAATACTCTTTGAACTGCTTAACGTCTTTGTTACGCGTTGAGTTTTGCAGCAAGTGGATAGTTTCAGGGTTGAACAGGTGCTTTTCACCACGTTGTTTCCACTGATACACACCACCTACATCCAGCATTTGCACGGGGATTTCACGGGTTGGGTAACCCAGACGGTGACGGATCAGTACTTCTTTCGCAATGTCATCAATGCTCAAGCCTTGAATACGTGAAACCGTGCCGGTGAAGTATTTGTCGACAACTGCTTTACTGATACCCAGTGCTTCAAAGATTTGTGCGCCGTGGTAAGACTGAAGGGTTGAGATACCCATCTTCGAGAAAATTTTCAGCAAGCCAGCGTTGATAGACTTACGGTAGTTCTCGAACAACACATCCACATCTGCTTCAGGATCCAGCTTCTTCGTGCGCTGTAGATCGACCAAAGTTTCGTAGACCAGGTACGGGTTAACAGCATTCGCACCGTAGCCAACGAGTGTGGCAAAGTGATGGGTTTCACGAGCATCGCCCGTTTCGATAACAATGTCCGCTTTTGCACGAAGGCCTTTACGGATCAGGTGGTGGTGAACTGCGCCAACTGCAAGCATCGCTGGGATAGCAGCATGGTTAGAGTTCACGGCACGGTCAGTCAGAAGGATGATGGAGTAACCATCGTTAACGGCATCTTCTGCATACTGACAAATACGTTTTAGTGCACGCTCTAGCTTGCCATTCTCGCCGCTTGCGCGGAATACGATATCCAGCGTTTTCGCTTGAAGGTGATCGTTATCGATAGCGCGCAGTTTTTCGAGCTCTGCATTGCTCAGAACGGGGGTTTCCAATTCTACTTTACGGCAATGCTCAGGTGTTTCAATCAGCAGGTTCTGGTCTTGACCTAGGTAGGTTTTCAAAGACATAACCATACGCTCACGGATCGGGTCGATCGGTGGGTTGGTGACCTGTGCGAACAATTGCTTAAAGTAGTTTGATAAGTGCTGAGATTGGTGAGACAGAACAGCCAATGGCCAGTCTGCGCCCATGGCACCAAGAGGCTCTTTGCCATCTTTTGCCATTGGCAGAAGAATCTCATTTACTTCTTCAGTGGTGACACCAAACGCTTGTTGATGATGCAGCAGACGAGCTGGTGAAGGCTGGTGGTTTTTCGTGCCAGCTTCAGGAAGCTTATCGAGTTGCAACAAGTTCTTTTCAACCCACTCTTGGTAAGGTTGAGCAGAGGCAATTTCGTTCTTCACTTCTTCATCAGAAATGATGCGGCCTTGTTCTAAGTCAGCAACGAAGATACGACCAGGTTGCAAACGACCACGGAAGTGAACATTTTCAGGTGCGATTTCTACAACACCTGACTCGGATGCCATGATGAGGTAGTCGTCTTTCGTCACGGTATAGCGGCTTGGGCGAAGACCGTTACGGTCAAGTGTTGCACCAACTTTCACGCCATCGGTGAAACATAAAGAGGCTGGGCCATCCCATGGTTCCATGATGTTGGCGTGGAATTGGTAGAAAGCACGGAGTTTAGGGTCCATGTCTTTCTTCTCTTGCCAAGCTTCCGGCACCATCATCATTAAGACGTGCGGCATGCTACGACCAGAAAGGGTCAGCAGTTCTAGCGCCATGTCGAAGTTAGCCGAGTCCGATGCACCTTCTTGACAGATAGGCAGTAGCATCTTGAGCTCTTGATCGCTAAACAGCTTTGATTCCAGCAGGGCTTCGCGTGCTTTCATCCAGTTCAAGTTACCACGAACGGTATTAATCTCACCGTTGTGTGCAATGTTACGGAAAGGCTGTGCCAAGCGCCAACGTGGGAACGTGTTGGTCGAGAAGCGGGAGTGAACCAGTGCCAATGCCGTGACCATCGAAGGGTTTTGCAGGTCTAAGAAGTACTGAGGAACTTGCTCAGTTGTTAGCTGACCTTTGTAAACGAGGGTCTTGGCGGAGAAAGAGTTGATGTAGAAATCGTCGCCAATGTTCGAGATGCTTTCTAGGCAAACACGTACTGTGTAGTTACGAAGCACAAACAGTTTACGTTCAAGTTCATCAATTGAAAGGTGGTCGCCACCGGTGACAAATGCGTGTTCGAATTGAGGTTCTGTGCTGAGTGGGTCAGCACCAATCATTGAATTGTCGGTTGGCAATACACGATAACCGATCACTTCTAACTCAAGACGTGCAGCATTACGCTCGAAGATGTCACGGCACTGCTGGCGTTTGTTCTCATCTTTCGGGAACAACATAACACCAACACCGTACTTATCAGCAGATGGCAGTTGGAAGCCTTGCTTACGGGTTTCTTCGAGTAAGAATTCGTGAGGTTTTTGTAAAAGAATACCTGCACCGTCACCACTACAAGGGTCACAGCCTTGGCCACCGCGGTGTTCCATGCGGGCCAGCATATCAAGTGCCTGAGTAACAATCGCGTGCGACTTTCTGTTTTTTAAGTGGGCTACAAAGCCAATACCACAGGCGTCATGTTCCATTTCGGGCACATAAAGCCCCTCTGTGCGTAGCACTGAATCAGTCATTTTTACGTCCTTCCAGTTGACACAAATGCAGCGGGCGCATTTGTCTTCCCTTGCTGTACCTGTTGCGGGTACAGGCTGAGCGGGTGCCAATTTTGAATAAACAAACATTGTCTATTCGCGGTACCCAAGCCCGGTAACTACTTTGAAAGTAGTCACCTTCTCCGTTCTGCAATCCTATGCAGTAGTGCTGCGTTTCATTTGAATAGCCAGATAAGTCACTGGATAAGTGCCATATCTCGCGAATTTTATTGCTCACAATTTAGACGCAGCTGTAGCTATCCTACATATTTCGAAATTTAATTACCATCAAAAATTGCCAATCAATTGCTCTGAAATCGCCTTCTCTTGACTGTGTTTTCGAAAATAATGAATAAAAAATCGCCCATCTGGGGTGGGGGTGAATATTGATGTTTTCTCCGAAGACGCTTCCTTAACTTGAGGAAATTGAAATGTAATTAACTTTCATAAGAAGTGGCTAAATTTAAATCAACATTGATTTGATCGAGGTTTTCAGTGACGTATCGGTGATAGTATCCCGCGCTTTTTTATTCCCCCTCTCAATCTAACAATGCAGGTAGACGACAATGGAGCTTCATCACTTGGTGAATACCTTTGGTCAGGACTTACAACGCAGGTATGGCGAAAAAGTTCACAAGCTAACGCTTCATGGCGGATTTAGCTGTCCTAACCGTGATGGAACGATCGGGCGAGGAGGGTGCACGTTTTGCAATGTCGCCTCATTTGCGGATGAAACGGCGCAGCAGTTATCGGTGTCAGACCAACTCTCTCGCCGCGCGATAGAGGTAAACAGAGCCAAGCGTTATTTGGCGTATTTTCAGGCTTATACCAGCACTTATGCGGAAGTGGAAAAACTGAAGGCGATGTATGAAGAAGCCTTAAAGCACGCCGATATTGTCGGGCTTTGTGTTGGCACTCGACCTGATTGTGTGCCAGATGCGGTGCTTGATCTTCTGGCGAGCTACAAAGATCAAGGGTTTGAGATTTGGCTTGAGCTCGGCTTACAAACAGCCAATGACAGAACATTGCAACGCATTAATCGTGGTCATGATTTTGCATGCTATGACAGAGTAACTCGCCGAGCACGTGCATTGGGCTTGAATGTTTGTACGCATTTGATCGTGGGTTTACCGGGTGATACTAAAAATGATCACATTCAAACCATTGAACGCGTCGTCGACACGGGCACGGATGGTATTAAGTTGCATCCGCTGCATATTGTTGAAGGCAGCATCATGGCTAAATCATGGCGAGCAGGGCGTTTACAAGCTATCTCTCTTGAAGACTATGCCGATAGTGCCTCTGAAATGATTTTGCGGACGCCTGCAAACATCGTTTATCACCGTGTGTCGGCAAGTGCACGTAGACCTACGTTGCTCGCTCCTGAATGGTGTGAAAATCGTTGGTTAGCCATGACAGATATCGCACGCTCTTTGACAGTTAAAGGTGCACAAGGAAGTTTGATTGGCGATCCGTTTAATGCCGCACAATAGTGTGACAAGCGTTTAATTGTCAGAAAAATTAGTAAGCCCTGTTCGTGTTCTCTCATATCAATGTGGCAAGATAAAGCGTGATGTTTATTCAAAAATACAATGCTGCTTCAAGGATGTTGAGCAAAGGACGAGTTAATGAGTGAGTGGGTGCCCTTCGCGGTATTGATTCTATCTGTGGTTTTCTTCGTGGGGTCTTTCTTGATTTCCCGCCGACGTGTGATGTCAATGAAGACGTGGCAGGCTTATCTCGCAAACCTTCATTCTCCGAAGGCAATGGTGAGTGAAAAAGACGGCAGCATTCTCTACGCTAACCGAAGCTTCGTTCGCCTATTCAATATTGAGCATGAGAACAACGCTTATCGCATTCAAGGTGAACGCGAGCGTCAGTCAATAGAAGCCTTGCTTGCCAATCGATGCTGGCCACACCCATTTATTGAAGTTACCCCTGATTTTCGATCATCGTCGGATACCCGTGTTCGACGCTATGCGCGTTTTTCTGCACTTCCAGTTTGGTGCAATGGGCAGCGGACTTGGATTGTTTCATTAGAACCTGAATCGGACTCTATCTATAGCGAACCGTTTGTCGAGAACGATAATCAGATTTTTCGAAGTGTCATTAACTCGCTTGCAGAACTGGTGTGTTTTCAAGACAGAGATGGCAAAGTTGTTGGTTCCAACCTGGCCTTTGATCGGTTTTGGGAAGGGAGAGAAAAAGAAGGTGTGCTCCTTCACTCTCATCGAGGAATAGAAGGCCGCCGAACACAACAAAGTTGGACGACTAACCCTAATGGCGATAGTTGTTTGCTTGAAACTAGCCAGACTGTTTTGCGAGATGACCATAATCGAATCTATGGCACCTTGAGCATTAGTCATGACGTGACAAACTGGCACATGATGCGACAAGTCATGGAACAAGAAATCGAGGCGCGACAGGAAGTGGAGCAGCAGCTCAAGAAGCACTCCAACGTCTTGGCTTCTATATTCAAAGCCAGTGTCGACCCTATTGGTATTTACAACAAAGACTATGAGTTCCTAGGGGGTAATGCTGCGTTTGCAGAAGCTATGGGTGCGACGCATGATAACCTTGAAGGCGAGCATGCTGTTGATGTGATGGATCCGGAGATCCTGACTCAACATCAACGTATTGACGTACCTGTGATTGAGCAAGGTAATACCGTTAAATACGAAGATTTGGTCATGAAGCGTGATGGATCTCAGGTTTGGTATGAGCTAACAAAAACCCAATTCTGCGACCCGACTGACGATACGATCGGTGTGTTAGTTATTGCTCGGGACGTGACCGAGCGGAAAGCGACTCAGCAAGAACTGGCTGATGCGATCATGGAGCTTGAAGAGTTAAGTTTCATGGACGGATTGACCAAGGTAGCCAACCGACGCAGCTTTGATGAGCAGTTAGTGAAGATGTGGCACTCACACATTCGCGAACAAGAGCCGTTGTCGTTGATCCTCTGTGATATTGATTATTTTAAACCCTTCAATGATAACTATGGTCACCAACAAGGCGACACTGCGTTGCGTCGTGTTGCGGAAGTCTTCCAACATGTGATTCGTCGTCCATTAGATGCGGTTGCACGCTATGGGGGTGAAGAATTTGCCATTTTGCTTCCTAATACGTCAGAAGAAGGGGCTCGAGTGGTGGCAGAAAACATTGCGTACGAGCTTTCTCTTGCAAATATTCCACATGAATTCTCCAAAGTCTCAGAGCGCCTCACGCTGAGCCAAGGTGTCGCTACCTTGTACCCTAAAGCTGGGCAAGATTACGGCGATGTAGTATCGATGGCTGATAGGGCGCTATATCAAGCCAAAAATGCGGGGCGTGATCGGATTGCGTCAAATACTGAGGCTAAAGTAGAAACATCCTAATATTCCTCCCCATCGTGTACAGCTAACGTCTTAAGTGGCTCTGCGCGTCTTTTTCTTTTTCTTCCCAACGTGCAACGCTATCATGGCTGCAATTCACGTTGATCAGGAAGTTCAATGAAGCAGATAAAGCTATTAGCGCAATATTATGTCGATTTACTTGTCAAACTCGGCATTGTTCGCTTCAGCATGTTGTTGGCACTTGCATTGGTGGCACTTGCTGTCGTTGTGCAAGTGGGAATCACCTTATTTCTTAGCGGCACCGTTCATGACAGCGATATTGTTCGCTCTGTTTTCTTTGGCCTGCTTATTACACCTTGGGCGGTGTACTTTCTCTCCGTTGTCGTTGATCAACTTGAAGAGTCACGCCAACGTCTCACCAAATTAGTGGCAAAACTTGAAGAAATGCGCGCTCGCGACATGGAACTCAATCGCCAGCTTACGGATAACATCACCCAGCTAAATTTAGAAATTGAAGAGCGAAAACGCGCGGAAGAAGCCCGTGAAGAAGCCATGCTCGATCTTGAAAACGAAGTGTATCAGCGGGAAAAAGCGCAGGTAGAATTGGCAGAACAAACCGCGCTTCTTCGTTCCTTTATTGATGCCTCTCCTGATTTGATCTATTACCGTAATGAAAAAGGCCAGTTCTCCGGCTGCAACAAGGCAATGGAAGAGCTGACAGGTAAGAAAGAAACAGACTTAGTGGGACTAACCCCGTGGGATGTCTACAGCGAAGATGTCGCCAGCAAGGTTGTTGAAACCGATCAGCAAGTGTTTGATAACCGCGTCTCTCTCACTTACGAGCAGTGGCTCGAATACAAAGATGGCCGAAAAGCCTACTTCGAACTGCGTAAACTCCCGTTTTATGCGCGTGATGGACGCCGATTGGGGTTGGTTGGCTTTGGTCGAGAGATCACTGAACGTAAGCGTTATCAAGATGCCTTAGAAAAAGCCAGTCAGGACAAAACCGCATTTATCTCAACCATTAGCCATGAGTTACGCACTCCTCTAAATGGTATCGTTGGCCTAAGTCGAATGTTGCTCGACACCAAACTCTCTGACGAGCAATTGGGGTACCTGCGAACCATTCATGTAAGTGCGATTACGCTAGGCAATATTTTTAACGACATTATCGACTTGGATAAATCGGATCGCAGCCGTTTGGCATTGATGCCGGAGCCTGTCGATTTACCTGATTTTGTCTCTGAAATTGATAACATTAGTGCGCTGATGGCTGAGCAAAAAGGTCTGCGGTTTAGCCTCGATAGATTGACCTCTCTGCCTGCCTCTGTCAAAGTTGATGCAACGCGTCTTCGTCAAATTCTGTGGAATTTGGTGGGGAATGCCGTGAAATTTACTAAGCAAGGTGCCGTGAATGTCACAGTGAGCTGTGATGTGGAAGACGATACGGCCTATCTGCAATTTGATATTGAAGACAGTGGAATTGGTATTCCCCAAGAGGAAGTCTCTAAAATATTCGCTATGTATTATCAAGTGCAACAAGGCGAAGATAATTTGCACGCGGTAGGTACAGGTATCGGTCTCGCGGTGTCGCGTAAGCTGGCGCGTTTGATGGGCGGTGATATTACTGTTGATACCGAAGAAGGAGAAGGCAGTACGTTTACGGTTTCTTTGGCTGTGCCGATTTGCGAATCAGCTGTGAATACTGAAGTGGTGAGAGTTGAGCAAAGTCCGCTTCATATTTTATTGGTAGAAGACATCGAACTGAACATTACTGTGGCGTTGAATTTGCTTGAGAGTTTGGGCCATACAGTGACTGTTGCTCGAAGCGGACAAGAAGCGTTAGATACCTTCCCTACTGAATCGTTTGACCTGTTGTTGTTGGACATTCAATTGCCAGACATGACAGGATTCGATATCGCAAAGGTGTTAAGAGTGAGTGGCAAATCATTGCCGCCATTAGTGGCTTTGACTGCCAATGTTATCAAAGACAAAACAGAATACATCCGCAAAGGGATGGATGACGCGATCAGTAAACCTATCAGTGTCGCAGCCGTCACCGATGTGATTGAGCGTCTAGCTTTGCAGAGTGAAGCTGATCACGAGTTAGTGATTGAGTCTCGCCGCCATCAGCCAGCGACAGAGATGTTTGAAACCTTGTTAGACCTCGATATGTTGACCTCTTATGTCGATATCGTTGGTGCGGAACCTGTTTATCAAAGTATTGCCATGTTTGAAGAGGTGATGCCTGACTACCTGAAGATTTTAGACAGTAACATGATGGCGAAAGATCAGGATGGCATTGCCAGTGAGGCGCATAAGATAAAAGGTGCAGCTGGTTCAATTGGTCTGAAACATATTCAGAAGATCGCCCAGAAAGCTCAATCTCCTGAACTGCCTGCATGGTGGGAAAATATTGATGATTGGGTTGATGAAATCAAAGAAGGTTACAAACACGACTTGAGTGTACTGAAGGAGTGGCTGGACGAATACAGCAAGTAGCCCTGCAGTTTGCTATGAAGCTATGAAGCCATGACGAAGGGATGAAAGTTGACGCTTTTGTCCCTTTTCTTTTAGCTGGATTCTGCCAATCAATATGCGGGTGGAAGCAGACAACAAAAAGGCCTGCAATGCAGGCCTTTTCAGTATGTGTCGTTTGCGTCACTGAAGATTAAATATCTTCAAGCTCGCCGCAGAAACGGTAACCTTCGCCGTGGATCGTAGCGATGATTTCTGGCGTATCACCAAATGACTCAAAGTGCTTACGGATACGACGGATAGTCACGTCAACCGTGCGGTCATGCGGCTTCAGTTCACGGCCAGTCATCTTTTTAAGAAGATCAGCACGTGTTTGGATTTTGCCTGGGTTTTCACAGAAATGCAGCAGAGCACGGAACTCAGAACGAGGCAGTTTAAACTGCTCTTGATCTGGGCTAACCAGTGAGCGGCTGTTGATATCAAGCGTCCAACCATTGAATACATAGCTTTCTACTGAACGCTTGTCTTCTGGCAGAGCGCCTTGGCTCATTGCGCGAGTTAGCAAGTTGCGTGCACGGATAGTCAGTTCACGTGGGTTAAATGGCTTGGTGATGTAATCATCCGCACCGATCTCTAGACCCAAGATTTTATCGACTTCGTTGTCGCGGCCAGTTAGGAACATCAGCGCCATGTCGCCTTGTTCGCGTAATTCACGCGCAAGTAGCAGACCATTTTTGCCTGGCAGGTTGATGTCCATAATGACCAAGTGAACCTGACTGTGAGACAGCACTTGATGCATTTCTTCGCCATCGTTGGCTTCTAGAACCGTGTAACCTTCTGCTTCAAAGATACTTTTTAGCGTGTTACGGGTTACGTGTTCGTCTTCAACAATCAGAATATGAGGGGTTTGCATTGGCGTTACCTAATTTCTTTAAGGAATCTGGTATTAACAATCACAGAGTACTCAGACTCTATGAAGAAAATTTACAAACAGGACAAGTATATCAAACATGTTCAAGTTGCTTAACAAGCATACTTTCCTGATACAAACGCCATCCTTAGAGAAGGTGATTGCAGATGCGGTTAATCGCGCTGCATGCTACTAGTCAATTCAATCTGACTAGCAAATCCATTGGATAGGGTGATTGTATTCATTTAACAGCGTGCTAACAATATTTAGTAATAAATCAACGCAACTTTTTTTAATCTTTATTGATATACGTCAATCTCAGCCGCTGTGGTCACAAATGATGGAATATTGTGTCAAAAAGCGCTTTAGAGTTTACCAGTAAGTTTAATCTATTTCGTAATATTACAACAGCTGTGAAAATTGTGTAACAACATGGTGGTATCACACCACTTTGTGTTGAAACGGTCAACCGTTTCACTAAGAGAGTAATGCGGTTTTCTTAGCCATGTGTGCAAAATCTGAGTGTTTTCTCGAAGAACAATCAAAGGATAGTATTTGTTGCTTAATATTTGATTTTGAACATTTTAATTTTATATTTCTCGCCATTTTTGTGACGTTTAGTGTATTGCCATATTCGTTGGGTTGTAAGAGGGTCTCATTTTGAGGCGGACGGACGGGCATTACTCGCTGCTGTTGCTACTTTTATGGGGTATACGTCAAGCAGAGGAAAATGACATGGACGATTTATTGCCAGACATTAGTGATGCACACGGAGACGAAGTTCACTGGATCCCTATTCAATGGCGGGATTTTGGTGGGAATCCTGCATTTTCAGGGCGAGCAGAAACCTTGAGGTGTTTCGAAGACAATACCAAGGTCAGAGATATCTTGGGTAAACCTGGCCAAGGTCGAGTGCTGGTGGTTGATGGTCACGGTAACTTGAACAAAGCACTATTGGGGGATCAACTTGCTGAGTTAGCCGTAACAAATGGGTGGGAAGGTGTTGTTGTATTCGGTGCCGTGCGTGATGCGGGCGCATTGAGCAATATGCAGTTAGGTGTAAAAGCCTTGGGTGTGTGTCCGATAAAAACAGAGAAGCGTGGAGCAGGTGACGAAAATGTTCCTCTTCGCATCCATGATGTCCCTATCTCTCCAGGAGACTATGTATTTGCTGATCTGAACGGGGTGATGGTAAGTCAACACCCCATTGAGTTTGGTGAACACGAAAAGTGAGCAATGAATAGTAAGCCATAAATAAAGGTGTTGGATATTGCAGTTAGAAGCGGTATCCGACACCCAGCTGATAGTTGGCTGAGGCCGCGGGTTCTTGATTCAAGCTGTAATCAAACTTGGCTTCAAGGTTCAACTTTTCTGTGAGTCTGAACTGACTGCTCATTCCCACGCTGCCAACGGTTTCTTCATTGACACGCTCTGCTTGAACCGAACTCCCAAAGCTGAGCGAATCGCTAAAATTAAACTCTAACCCGCTGAGCACACCTTTAGCACTGGCGTTGTAGTCTGACTCCGTGGTCATTTCCGTCGCCAAGTAGACATTAATGTTTTTCAGAACGGGATAATGATAACCAGAGCTCATGGTCCAGCTGTCAAAGTGTTGGCCACCTGTTGACACTGAGTGCGAAAACCATGGTGTTTGGTTATTGTCTTCTATGTATTCATACAGCGGTAACGAACCCTGCGCGAATGTCAAAAAAGCCACTGATTGCAGGGTGATGGCAAGCAAGAATTGTTTCATTGATACCCTCCCTGATTCGTTTTTATTTGATTGCGTGATTCAGTCTAGCTCACTTGTCTTAAGTTTGTTACTAGACTGTCATGAAATTTGCGCCACTTCTAACTCACCTCTGCCATAGCGATGTCAGTACATTGCCGCCATGACGAGGTGATTAAAAATGAAGCAATTTTCGCGCCTGAAATAATGACGTTTTTCTGTCAGAGGGTGCGTAAGCTCTCATATTTAAAGGTTGGAAAAACGAGATACCTCACTGTATGGGAATACATCGTTGAACTGGCCTTGCTGAATGTTGTTTTGAAGGCTCTTCCAGTAGTTAGCATCAAACAAATCTGAGTGCAGTTCGTCGAACAACGCTCGGATTTTAGGATTGATTAACAAAAAGGTGCGAAACTCTTCAGGGAAGACATCATATTCTCCCACGCTATACCAAGGCTCGGCGGCCATTTCATCTTCAGGAAAGCGTGGTGCTGGTATATGGCGAAAGTTCACCTCAGTGAGATAGGAAATTTCATCATAGTCATAGAAAATGACGCGGCTGTGGCGTGATACCCCAAAGTTTTTGAACAACATGTCTCCGGCAAAAATGTTGGCTGCGGCTAACTGTTTAATGGCATCGCCATACTCTTGCACAGCCTCACGCAATTCATCGTCATCAGCCTGTTCAAGATACATGTTAAGCGGGATCATCCGTCGTTCCATATATAGGTGGCGAATGTGCACTTCTTTGTTTGTCAGTTTGATGTTTGATGGGGCGACCTCTAACAGCTCTTCAATCAATGATTCACTAAAACGGTGTCGCGGAAATATGAAATGGCGGTAATCGAGTGTGTCGGCCATTCGACCCACACGGTCGTGTTCTTTAACTAACTGGTATTTCTCTTTGACCACGGCGTGAGTGACATCTTTTTGAGGGGCAAATTTGTCTTTTATGATTTTGAACACAAAGCCATAGGATGGCAGTGTGAACACGGACATCACCATGCCTTTGATACCGGGCGCGACAACAAACTGATCATCGGAATTGTCCATGTGTTGCAAGAACTCTCGATAAAGCTCGGTTTTACCGTGTTTCTGACAACCAATCGCCGTGTAGAGCTGTGCTGGCGTTTTGTGAGGCATCAGTTGATTCAGAAAATCTACGAGTGCTGCCGGCGCAGGGGCGTACACCATAAAGTAAGAGCGAGCGAAACCAAAGATGACACTTACTTCATCAGAATCGGTGATGCAGGCATCGACATACAGCTCACCGTGAGAATTGACTAGAAGCGGAAGGACTAAAGGACGGGTTTGATTTGTCATATCAATTCGTCCGATTAAGTAAGCGGCCTTATTACGAAAGAAGGGCTCGCGCACCATATCGATAGTAATTTCGTTGGTCAATTGCGGCCCTAATCGGTGTTGAAGCGATTCAACAATACGATGGACATCTCGCGCCTTATTCACCCAAGGGAGCGTAAAAGGGGTGTCATCAAGGATGCGCTCAACGGTTTGAATAAGGTTTTGTTGTGAAGGGTAACGTTTTAGCAGTGGCGTTGGGTATTTGGGAATTCGGCCACCTTGGGAGCTGTTAACAAACAACTTGTCGCGACGAATATTTCGATGGTCGAACATCCGACAATAGACCGAGTTGAAAAAACTCTCCGCAATGTCGTACCGAGGATAATCGTCTAGTAGGTGGCTGTAAGACTCTTTAACGGCCATTAAAAATGAACGCGTAGCATGCTGTTTGTCCAGCATGGTTTTTAGCTGTTGGCTTACCAGTGCCACATGATGGTCGTAAAAGTTAATGCGGGTTTTTAGTGCGCTTTGCACGCTTTTCCAGTCTCGCTGTTCAAACCGTTCTTGTGCGCCAGCAGTGACATCTAAAAAGCGCCCATACATGGCGTCAGAGCCTTGTAATATGGTTTGTGCAACCAGTTCCTCCATTTCAACAGCCATGGTTCCCTCCTTTGCCATTGGTGGTTTTCTGTTCGATTCAATTCACTATGTCGTGCTCACTGAACAATCGCAAGCGTCAAGGGGCGGAATGCTGCGCTCTCTCATCTTTTAATAATGTTAATTTAATCTTGCGAATTGATGCGTTTTTTTGACAGATAACTTAAATTTTTGTTGACCTGATACCCTGCCTTGAGTAAAGGTTATAAAAAAGCAGCAAGGAAGGTCCGAAGCGATGCTTCATACAGTCGGCACCACGAACATTATTACCATTATTACCATCACCACAGGTGAAGGTGCGGGCTGACATGCACAGAATTTTTAAAAGAAGCCCGCACTAAAAAGATGTGCGGGCTTTTTTTTCGCTTATTTGTTATTGAATCTTCGGATTCAGGAAGGAGTTGGAGGTAAGGATGCGAGTTTTAAAATTTGGTGGCACATCGCTAGCCAATGCGGAACGATTTAGCCGCGCAGCAGAGATCATAACAAGCAATACCTGTCAAAGTGACGTATCAGCGGTATTGTCCGCCCCCGCAAAAATCACCAATGCATTGGTCGATGTCATTGATAACACCGTCAAGCATGGTGAAGCAGACAGCCAAGTCGCACTCATCGAGTCAATTTTCTCGGCGCTATTTGATGGCCTTGCTGATATGGAAGCGGATTTTGATAAAGCTTCTTTGTACGTTGAACTAGAACGCTCAATTGGCCAGCTCAAGCAATACATTCATGGTATTGCACTGCTAGGCCTTTGTCCTGACAACATTTACGCCCGCATTATCAGTAAAGGTGAACGCCTCTCTATCGCGACCATGTCAGCCTTGCTGCAAGCCCGCGGTCACAAAACATTTGTGATCGACCCTGTACATTATCTGCAGGCGAAAGGGGATTACCTTGAAGCCATGGTTGATATTGAAGTCTCTTCAGACAACTTCAAGCGAGAGCCAATTCCTGCGAAACACATTGGTCTTATGCCTGGGTTCACGGCTTCTAACGAAAAAGGTGAGCTGGTGACTTTGGGCCGAAACGGTTCTGATTACTCTGCAGCAGTGCTTGCCGCGTGTGCGCGTGCCGAGTGTTGTGAAATTTGGACTGACGTAGATGGCGTATATAGCTGTGACCCACGTTTGGTGCCGGATGCGAAGCTACTTAAGTCACTCAGCTACCAAGAGGCAATGGAACTGTCTTACTTTGGTGCTAAAGTCCTCCACCCGAAAACCATCCTTCCCATCGCGCGTTTCCACATTCCATGCTTGATCAAAAACACGGCCAACCCTCAAGGTGCAGGGACGTTGATCGGGATCGACAATGGTGAAGATAAGCTGGCAATCAAAGGCATTACCACGTTGAGTGACCTTAGCATGGTGAACGTGTCAGGGCCTGGCATGAAAGGCATGGTAGGTATGGCGGCTCGTGTATTCGGTGCGATGTCTACCGCTGGCGTTTCTGTTGTGCTTATCACTCAGTCTTCTTCTGAATACAGCATTAGTTTCTGTATTGAAGCTGACGATAAAGCGTTGGCTGAGCGTGCGCTGCACGATAGCTTTGAGCTTGAACTAAAAGACGGTTTGCTAGAGCCCGTTGATTTCGTTGATAACGTGTCGATTGTGTCATTGGTCGGCGATGCAATGCGTACCGCGAAAGGCGTAGCGTCTCAGTTCTTCACTTCATTGGCTGAAATGAACGTCAACATCGTGGCGATTGCGCAGGGCTCCTCTGAGCGCTCAATCTCTGCGGTTATTCCTGATAACCGTGTATCAGAAGCGGTGAAAGCGTGTCACGAGAACCTCTTTAACAGTAATCACTATCTCGACGTGTTTATTGTCGGCGTGGGTGGCGTAGGCGGTGAGTTGGTTGAGCAGGTTAAGCGTCAACAAGCCAAACTGGCAGGGCAAGGCATCATCATTCGCGTTTGCGGCCTTGCGAACAGCCGTCAAATGAAGCTAGATAGTAAAGGCATCGACCTGAACAACTGGCGTGAAGCGTTGGTGAATGCAGAAGATAGCTTCAGTTTGCCACGCATGGTTAAGTTGGTTGAGCAAAACCACATCATCAACCCTGTATTTATCGATTGTACTTCTGATCAATCGATCGCTGATCAGTATGCGGACTTCTTATCTGCAGGCTTCCACGTGATCACACCGAACAAAAAAGCCAACACGGCTAGCATGGCCTACTATCAGCAGCTTCGAGCGGCTGCGCGTGGAACACGTCGTAAGTTTATGTACGACACCACGGTTGGTGCAGGCTTACCCGTTATTGAGAACTTACAGAACCTAATTTCAGCGGGTGATGAGCTTGAGAAGTTCACTGGCATTCTGTCGGGCTCATTGTCTCATATCTTCGGTAAGTTAGATGAAGGCCAGAGCTTTAGCGAAGCGACCACCGTTGCGCGTGAAAGTGGCTTTACCGAACCTGACCCACGTGATGACCTGTCCGGTATGGACGTTGCACGTAAATTGTTGATTCTTGCGCGTGAAGCAGGAATGAACCTTGAATTGGAAGATGTTGACGTTGAGCCAGCACTGCCGCCGGGTTTTGATGCATCAGGTGATGTTGAAGCCTTTATGGCCAAGCTGCCAGAGGCTGATGTTTACTTCAATAAGATTGCATCAGAAGCGCGTGAAGAAGGCAAAGTGCTGCGCTACATCGGTAGCATCGACAACGGTCAATGCTCGGTGAAGATACAAGCCGTGGATGCAGACGACCCAATGTTCAAAATCAAAGAAGGCGAGAACGCCTTAGCATTCTACAGCCGTTATTATCAGCCAATTCCTCTGGTATTGCGTGGTTACGGTGCGGGTACTCAAGTTACCGCGGCCGGCGTGTTCGCTGATTTGATGCGTACACTGGGTTGGAAGTTAGGGGTGTAATGATGAGTGTTGTTGTTTATGCGCCAGCGTCGATCGGTAACGTGAGTGTAGGTTTTGACGTATTGGGCGCTGCAGTGTCTCCGATTGACGGAACACTGCTAGGGGATCGCGTACAAGTGGCAGACGGTGGCAACGTACCATTTAGTCTACATTGCGTGGGTAGCTTTGTTGATAAGCTGCCAGACGTACAAGAAGATAATATTGTTTACCAAAGTTATGTCGTGTTTTGCCGCGAAATGGAAAAGCGCGGTGAGCCGGTACGCAATATTTCCATGACGCTAGAAAAGAACATGCCAATTGGCTCAGGGTTAGGGTCAAGTGCATGTTCTATCGTTGCCGCTTTAGATGCATTAAATCGTTTTCATGATAATGCCCTTGATGAAACCACGCTTCTGGCCCTGATGGGTGAAATGGAAGCCGCGATTTCTGGCAGCCTACATTACGATAACGTGGCACCTTGTTATCTGGGTGGTTTGCAGTTGATGGTGGAACAAATGGGCATCATCAGCCAGCAAGTGCCTTGTTTTGATGAATGGTACTGGGTTATGGCGTACCCAGGTATCAAAGTCCCAACAGCTGAAGCACGTGCGATTTTGCCTGCGCAATATCGTCGTCAGGATGTGATAAATCATGGTCGCCATCTGGCAGGCTTTATCCATGGCTGTTACTCTGGTCAGCCGCAATTAGCGGCGAGCATGATCAAAGATGTGGTTGCAGAACCGTATCGAGAAAAGCTGTTGCCAGGCTTTGCGGATGCCAGACGTTACGCAACGGATGCCGGTGCGCTTGCTACAGGCATTTCAGGCTCAGGCCCAACGCTATTCAGTATCACTGACGATAAAGAGATTGCTGAACGCGTCGCTAAGTGGCTACAGGATAACTACGTTCAAAATGAAGAAGGATTTGTCCACGTCTGTCGATTGGATGTGACCGGTTCGACAGTGACAGGAAGTGAACTATGAAGCTTTACAATATCAAGGAAAACGACGAGCAAGTCTCGTTCGGACAAGCGGTAAAACAAGGTCTTGGCCGTAACCAAGGATTGTTCTTCCCGAGTGAATTACCCGCATTTGATGATGTTGACGCACTGCTAGAGAAAGACTTTGTATCTCGCAGTACCGACATCCTGTCTGCATTTATCGGCGATGAATTGCCACAAGAAACCGTGCGTTCGATGGTTGAAAATGCATTCCAATTCCCTGCGAAAGTCGAAAAAGTCACCGACAGTGTGAGTGCTTTGGAGCTATTCCATGGCCCAACACTAGCGTTTAAAGACTTTGGTGGTCGCTTTATGGCGCAATCACTGGCTGCCGTGTCTGACGGCGGCAAAGTGACCATTTTGACGGCGACGTCGGGTGATACAGGCGCAGCAGTTGCCCATGCGTTTTACGGCATGGAAAACATCAACGTTGTTATCCTTTATCCGAAAGGCAAAATCAGCCCGTTACAGGAAAAACTTTTCTGTACCTTGGGTGGCAATATTCACACCGTGGCGGTTAACGGCACATTTGATGATTGCCAGACCATGGTGAAACAAGCATTTGATGATGCTGAACTTCGCCAAGCGATTGGTCTCAACTCGGCTAACTCCATCAACATCAGCCGTTTGATGGCGCAGATCTGTTATTACTTCGAAGCGGCTTCTCAATTGACGCCAGCGCAACGCGAAAACTTGGTAATTTCAGTACCAAGCGGCAACTTTGGTAACTTAACGGCGGGTTTGTTGGCAAAAGCGATTGGCTTGCCAATCAAACGCTTTATCGCTGCGACCAACGTGAATGACACCGTGCCACGCTACCTGAAAACCGGAGAGTGGACGCCAACCCCAACCATTCCAACATTGTCGAATGCGATGGACGTGAGTCAGCCGAACAACTGGCCGCGTATCGAAGAGCTATGCCAACGTAAAGGTTGGGGCTTGAACGAATTGGCTTCTGGCGCTGTGACGGATGAAGAAACGGCTGATACGTTAAAAGCTATGTTTGACGCAGGCTACTTGTGCGAACCACACGGTGCGATTGCGTACCGCTTGTTGGAAGAGCAATTGCAGGATGGTGAATACGGCTTGTTCCTTTGTACTGCGCACCCTGCGAAGTTCAAAGAATCGGTAGATGAGATTCTGGGACAAGATATCCCATTGCCAGGTCCGCTGGCGAAACATGCTGTGATGGAGCTGTTGTCGGCTGAACGCGATGCTGATTTTGCTCAGATCCGCGCTTACCTCATGGATGTGGCTGGCTAAGAAAAAGCCCCACTGAAAAGCGGAATGCACAAATAAAAAAACCGACTCAAGAGTCGGTTTTTTTCATTCTAGCGGTTTGTATAGAGTTAACTATTACAGAGAGCTAGTGAAAGTACGTGCGATAACGTCACGTTGTTGTTCAACTGTCAGTGAGTTGAAACGTACAGCGTAGCCTGATACACGAATGGTTAGCTGTGGGTATTTTTCTGGGTGTGCTGCTGCATCTTCCAACGTTTCACGCTTAAGCACGTTTACGTTCAAGTGTTGGCCACCTTCAATTTTCGCTGGTACTTCAATCGCGATATCGCGGCTTTCATACTCACCGAGATCTGCGGCTGGGATAACTTGGTCTGCGTCAAAGCCTGCATTTGCAGCAACGCAACGTGCTTCGTTAGTTTCGCTGTCTAGCAGCCAGATAGAATTCAGCAGGTTGTCGTTAGCGGCTTTCGTGATTTGAATACCAGTGATCATATTCTTTCCCCTTGATAGGCTTTGGTGGTTTTAATATTCCATCATTTGATGAGCTGGGTACTTGTATACCTTACTATTTATAAGGTTATTTTGATTTTCGTCAAAATACAATCAAAATATGCAAAAATTAGCGCTTTGATTTATTGTTCTTAATCAATAAAACTTCAAATATATGTATTTAAACATAAATTTAACAAGTGCGYATTTTGAATAAAATTACGTTTGTAATTAAATTACTACATTTTTAATGATTCACCAGATGGGATATTCCAGCTGAATAATGTCTAAAGCATTGCCATGACCGAGAAGAGTGATGTTTCGGGTGTGAAAAACAGTCGAGGACATTGGGCTTCGAAGTAACTTAAAATGTTGTCGGTTACGGTTTTGGCGAAAGGAGAGAATATGAAGTATATCGGAGCACATGTGTCAGCTTCCGGTGGTGTCGAAAATGCCCCAATCAATGCAGCTGCTATTGGCGCCAATGCGTTTGCGCTGTTTACCAAGAATCAGCGTCAGTGGCAGGCAAAACCGTTAGACGTCGAAAAAGTGGCAGCATTCAAAGCCAATTGCATCAAGCACGGCTTTCTTCCTGAAGCCGTATTACCGCATGACTCCTACCTGATTAATTTAGGTGCCCCCGAAGCGGACAAGTTAGAGAAGTCTCGAGCCGCCTTTGTTGATGAAATGGAACGCTGCCAGATGTTAGGCTTACCATTGCTTAATTTCCACCCAGGCAGTCATTTAAAAAAGATCAGCGAAGCCGCATGTTTGTCTTTGATAGCTGAATCTATCAACCTTGCTCACCAAGCGGTCCCGAATGTCGTTGCTGTAATAGAGAACACGGCAGGGCAGGGAACGAACATGGGCTGGTCGTTTGAGCAGTTAGCGTCAATCATCGAACAAGTTGAAAATAAAGCGCGTGTGGGCGTTTGTATTGATACCTGCCATGCCTTCGCGGCTGGTTATGATTTGCGTACTCACACTGCAGCAGAGCAATCGTTCGCCGAGTTTGAGCGCATTGTCGGTTTTAACTATTTGCGCGCGATGCACTTAAATGACTCAAAAACCCCGCTTGGAGGGCGCGTGGATCGTCATCAGGCGTTGGGTGAGGGAGAAATTGGTCTACCTTGCTTTGAAGTTATCATGCAAGACGATCGATTCGATGGTATTCCCCTTATATTAGAAACCATCAAACCTGAACGATGGGCTGATGAGATCCGCCTTCTGCGTCAGTTTGAGGCTGCTGCCAACGTGCCTATCAGCGCGACGTTAGCCTAGGTTCATTTACACATAGCGAGGACACCATGACACAGCCAGTAACTTGGGATGATGTGATCGGTCAGGAACAAGAACAAGATTACTTTAAACAAACATTGCAGGCCGTGGCAGAAGCGCGTGCGCAGGGAAAGGTGGTTTACCCTCCTGAAGAAGAGGTGTTCAATGCCTTTACGTTTACCGAGCTCTCAGATGTTCGTGTGGTCATTCTAGGGCAAGACCCCTACCACGGTCCTAATCAAGCTCATGGTTTGTGTTTTTCGGTACTGCCGGGCATCAAAACGCCGCCGTCGTTAGTGAATCTGTATAAAGAGCTGGCCCAAGATATTGACGGCTTCAGCGTGCCACAGCATGGCTATTTAAAAAGTTGGGCGGATCAAGGCGTGTTGCTATTGAATACGGTACTGACGGTTGAACAAGGGAATGCGCATTCTCACTCACATTTAGGTTGGGAAACGTTTACCGATCGCATCATTGGTGCTGTCAATCAGCACTGTGAAGGGGTTGTGTTTCTTTTGTGGGGAGCCCACGCCCGCAAGAAAGGCCGATCGATTGATCGCGCTCGCCATCATGTACTTGAAGCTCCACATCCTTCCCCGCTTTCAGCGCACCGTGGGTTTCTAGGGTGTAAGCACTTCTCTACCACCAATATATTGCTGCAAGAGATGGGGAAACCGTCGATTGACTGGCAGCCTTCCCTTGATAGCTGATAGCTGATAGCTGATAGCTGATAGCAGGAAACCAAGCCCGCATTCGTGAGACGGATCGCGGGCTTTTTTCATTGGGCTCTGATTGTGCATTATTCGAACAAAGCATGATTGTGCTCAATTTTTGTTCACGAGGGTTAGTTAGACTGAAATTCAGACGTGAATGAAAGAAGGGAATCACTGTGTTAGTAGACAGCATTCATAGAGATCACCGTAATATTAGTCGCCTGCTAAGGTTACTGACGGACAAGTTGGCCGCGATCCGAAGCGAGCAGCCTGTCGACTATGGTTATATCCGAGATACTTTGTTGTATCTAAAAGACCATGCTGAAAGGTGTCATCACCCCAAAGAGGATCTCATTTACCACTATTACCTTACCAATTACGCCGATACAGAAGGTGTGGCTGCGTTAGATGAGGAGCATGAGACCTTGGCTGCGCTCACTGCCGAGTTTGCGATATCCGTTGATATGATCCTTATGGACTCAGTGATCCCACTCGATGTGTTTGCTGGTAAGTTGACCGAGTTTGTTGAGCAGCAACAGCGTCACCTTGAGTTGGAGGAAAGGTCAGTATTGCCAGCGATTGAGAAAGCACTAACCGCTGAAGATTGGAACTACCTGCAATCGCAATGGGAAGAAGAGGACGATCCTTTGTTTGGTGAACAGGTTGCTGCTCGCTTTAAAGCGTTGGCAGCAGCAATGTAATTGAGTTTGCTGACACGCTGGGAATTGGGTTTGCAGTGAGAGCAACAAAAAAGGCACCGAGAGGTGCCTTTTAATCATCCGTCTAGCGCACCATCCAGTGCGTGGGAGGGTTAAACCAAATGGGCGACTTTCAATTACAGTTCAAATTCACTGCTGTTAAAGTCGCTTAGCATATCGATATCTTGAAGCTCTTTACGCAGACGCTGACGATCTTTCAGCGCTTCAATCTCTCTCCATTTACGTTTTGCTTGTTTGGTTCGTCCACCGCGTTGTGGGCGCTCTTGTTCAAAGATGTTGTCAAAGGCAAAGCTATCCATAAATTCACCTCGTTTTACCTAGCGGTTACTAATTAAGTATCAAACCTTCAATAAAATAAAATTGAAGTGTTTCTCATTTGTTACACATCAGTGAAGTTTTTATGAGACGGTCATCACTATTGTCAAGGTGATGGTTAAAAAACACACTTTGATTGAGCGTTTAAGAAAGCGTGCAATGCTTGATGTGGGCTTTGGGTCAGATGATAGGAAAAGCCCAATTACAGCAATATACTTGCGCTGTACATAAAATAGTCACAGAGGAAGGTGAGGAGGCAAATCGGAGATGACATCGCAAAAAAAATGTTTCGTTCATGTTGATAGAATGCATATTTATTTGCCGCTCAATGGCTTGTAAAGCAATACCAATCCCATTTATATGTAACTTTATGCATATTGATTTTTGTGTGGACAGCCTTCATCATCTCGCCTCAATTTGCGATTGTTATCCGCAACATCAATACGAAAACGACACGTTTCTTGGAGTTTTGCGTGATTTACTCACTCAGAAACTCCTCATCAATTTAGACCAATGCAAACACGTTCTAGTGAGTTGGTCGTTTCAAATCGCACGCTCCGAAACGGAGATTTAATCACTGCGAGAATGTTTATGCGTAAAGAGAGGTCTGCGTGGTAGGTCTAGTTAACTTTTTAAACGATCTGATTTGGGGATCGGTACTTATCTATCTCCTGATCGGTGGTGGGATATTTTTTACTTTGCGTTTGGGGTTCATTCAGATCCGTCATTTTGGTCATATGTTCAAGGTGATGAAAAATAGCCGAAAATCTGATAGCGAAGGGATTTCTTCTTTCCAAGCTCTGTGTACCAGTTTGGCTGCACGAGTCGGAACAGGGAACATGGCGGGTATTGCCGTAGCGCTGACGCTTGGTGGTCCCGGTGCGATTTTCTGGATGTGGCTGATTGCCATTTTAGGTATGGCAACCGCGTTTGCGGAAAGTACGTTAGCACAGCTCTACAAGACCCGTGACGAAGACGGAAACTTCCGTGGCGGCCCAGCATACTACATGGAGAAAGGGCTAGACATGAGATGGATGGGTATCGTCTTTTCCATCTTGCTCATTATTGCTTTTGGTCTGGTGTTTAACTCGGTTCAAGCGAACTCTATTACGCAAGCCGCATACGTTGCCTTTGGTTTCGACCCTCTTTACGTCGGCTTTGCTCTGGTTCTTATGTCTGCGTTCGTCATTTTTGGCGGGATCCGCAAGATAGCGCGTACTGCTGAACTGATCGTTCCTCTGATGGCACTGCTTTATCTGGTGCTGGCGTTTTACATTATGCTCACCAATCTTGAAAAAGTGCCTGAAGTGTTTGCACTGATTTTCCGAAGTGCATTTGGTTTAGAAGAGGCCGCATCTGGTGCATTGGGATACACGATTGCGCAGGGCATGGTACAGGGTATCAAACGCGGTTTGTTCTCCAATGAAGCGGGTATGGGTTCTGCGCCGAATGCGGCAGCGAGCGCAACACCTTATCCTCCTCATCCAGCATCACAAGGCTATGTACAGATGCTTGGTGTGTTTGTCGATACGATTGTTATCTGCACCGCGACGGTAGCAATTATTCTGATGTCAGGCGAGTACATGCCTGGGAGTGAAATCACGGGTATTGAGCTTACACAGCGTGCGTTATCGAGCGAAGTGGGGAGTTGGGGCAGTTCTTTTATTGCTGTTGCTATTTTCTTTTTTGCGTTTACATCGATCATCGCCAATTACTCTTATGCCGAAACCAACCTTATCTTTTTGGAGCACAACCACAAAGCGGGCTTAAATATTTTCCGCTGTATCGTGTTGGGCATGGTGATGTTTGGTGCCATGGCAGAGCTACCTGTGGTGTGGATCATGGCGGATACTTCGATGGGGCTCATGGCTATCGTCAATATGATTGCCATATTGCTGCTCTCCGGCACCGTCGTGAAGTTAGCTAAGGATTACAATCAACAACTCGCTCGAGGAAAAGTGCCCGCGTTTGATAGTCGTCAGCACCCTGATATGTTGACGCAGATTGAACCGGGTATTTGGGGGAAACCCTCAGAGATCGTGAAAGAAGAGAGTCGTTAATGGATGAGTAACCGGAAGTGATGTGATTGCTTCGGTTTCGTCTATTGCTGATATCGGAAAAAGCCATGCTGTACAGCGTGGCTTTTTGCTTATCGGATGGTACTCTTTCCCTTAATAAAAGATTGAAGGGAATAACATTATGCTGATTGTGGTTTCTCCGGCCAAAACACTGGACTACCAATCTCCGCTGGCGACGGAACGCTTTACGCAGCCGACGTTGACCGAGCACTCGCAACAACTGATCGAGGTTTGTCGTCAGCTAACGCCAGCAGATATCTCCAGCCTAATGAAGGTGAGCGATAAAATTGCAGGCCTGAACGCTGCACGCTTTTCTGAGTGGTCACCGACATTCACTCAAGACAATGCTCGCCCTGCAATCCTTGCGTTTAAAGGCGATGTTTACACAGGCCTTGATGCCGAAACGCTAAGTGACGAAGACTTCAGCTGGGCGCAAGATCACTTGCGTATGCTGTCAGGTCTTTATGGCTTGTTGCGTCCCTTGGATTTGATGCAACCGTATCGCTTAGAAATGGGCACGCGCCTTGAAAACCCGCGTGGTACGAACTTGTACCAGTTTTGGGGAGACATCATCACTGATTCATTGAACCAAGCGCTTCAGGCTCAAGGTGATAAGGTACTCGTGAACCTCGCGTCTAATGAATACTTCAAATCGGTGAAGCCAAAGACGCTAGATGGGCAGATCATCACACCGGTATTTAAAGACTGCAAGAACGGTCAATACAAGGTGACTAGCTTCTTTGCCAAAAAAGCGCGCGGTATGATGGCGCGTTATATCATCGACAATCGCATTGATTCGGTTGACGCCTTAAAGGCTTTTGATACTGCGGGTTATTGGTTCAGTGCTGAAGAGTCTAACGACAAAGAATTGGTGTTCAAACGCGAAGAGCAGTAATCGAACAGTTAGGCTGATAATATTTTTATCATCAGTAACGCAAGATATGAAAAAGGAGGCTTTCGCCTCCTTTTTCATGTCGTTAGGATGGGGAGTCCTGACGATTAAGATTCCGTGGTTTTCTTTGCTGACTTTTTAGCCGCTTTCTTAGCCACTTTCTTCGCTTTAGCTTTCAAGACTTTCTTCGGTGCTTTGACCTTTTTCTTCTTAAACGCTGGCTTCTTATGAGAAGGCTTCATACCTTCTACGTAGCGTTCTTTTACGTCTTCATTCATGTAACGGCAGATACGGTCCATCATTGGTTGGTCATGCGCTTCAACCAATGAGATCGCGTTGCCTTTTTTACCTGCGCGAGCAGTACGACCAATACGGTGCAAATACACGTCTGCTTTACGCGGTAAATCGAAGTTAATTACGTGGCTGATGTTAGGCACGTCGATACCACGCGCCGCAACGTCAGTGGCGAGCAAGAAGTTCACTTCACCTTTTGAGAAACGCTCGATGGCATTGGTGCGCTTGGCTTGCGCCATTTCACCTTGAATCCATGCACAATTGATCTTTTGACGAGTCAATTCTTCACGAAGTGCTGCAAGACGATCACGGGTTTTAACGAAAATGATCGCACGGTTTGCTTGGTCCGCCAAAATGGCTCTGAGCAAGGTGTACTTGTGCTTCATGTCGTCACAGCGGTAGTACCACTGAGTAATTTTCTTACGCTCACGACGAGGTGGCTCAGCTTCGACTTCGACGGGGTCAGTCAGAAGTGTTTCTTTAAAGCCGGTGATGCCTTTGCCTTCTAGCGTGGCAGAAAACAGCATACTTTGCTTACGCCAGCGACACTCGTTGGACAAACGATCGACTGCAGGGCCAAAGCCCATGTCTAGCATGCGGTCAGCTTCATCCAGTACCAGACTTTCGATTGCACGACAGTCAAAGCGCTCACCTTCCACGTATTCCATCAAGCGACCTGGCGTTGCCACCACGATGTCTTGTGTCTTACCTAGAATTTCAGCGTGTTCTTGATACGAAATACCACCGGTGATGGTGATAATTTTCAAATCGGTATGTTTGGCTAGTGCACGTGCTTGATCAGCAACTTGAATCGCCAACTCACGTGTTGGCGTCAGGATCAATGCACGAGCAGGACCAGGAGCTTGACGCGGGAAGTCCAACAGGTGCTGTAGCAATGGCAGCACGAATGCAGCTGTTTTACCTGTCCCGGTTGGCGCTGACGCCAGTACATCACGGCCATCCATTCCATGAGGGATCACGTCAGCCTGGATTGCTGTTGGTCGCTCGAAGCCAATGTCATCTAGCGCTAATAGCAGTTGAGGATCCAGTTCTAGTTCTGCAAAAGTTCGCACGCGTTGTTTCTCCACTCAAAGTTAGGGGCGGATTATATACTCAAACATCTTCAAGATGCATCGTTCAGTGTGAATAACTCGCTTAGGAATAAAATAATATTTCAAGTGGGATCATCACATCTTGAGGTAAAAGTCTCTTGTTAGCGCCACAAAGTCTACGGTGTAAGCGCCATCTTCTTGTATTACTAACGTATTTTCCTGGCATTTGTCAGGCTTAGTGGCTGTCAGTGTCATGAGTTTTCGGCTAACTGGCTTAGCGGGTGTCGGTTTCACTAATGTCAGTCTTTGGCAATAAAGATCGTGCTCATGCGCTTTGGCGCTCAACTGGTCAGCTTCTACTGAGGGTAAGATCAAATGTGCCTGCCCGTGAGGGAAAAGGTGTGCTTTTATCACTTTTAATAAGCTGTCATGAGAAAGGGTATCAGTATGGCGTGCTGTGGCACGACGCTGATCAGACGCCTGTTCTCCTGAATTAAAGTAAGGCGGATTACAGATGATAGTGTCGAATAGAGGTCCATTACGCCATTGAATAATGTCTTGATGAATGACATTGATGCGATTTTGCCAAGCAGATTGTTCTGAATTGTCGCGTGCACAGTTCACCGCATGTTGATCAATATCGATAGCCGTAATTTGTGCATGAGGGAATCGTTGCGCCATCATTAATGAAAGTAGACCTGTCCCCGTTCCAATATCGAGTACAGCGTCGTGCTCTCCTGCGTTTGCCCACGCCCCAAGTAGGACGCCATCGGTGCTTACTGGCATACCGCATCCATTATCTACGATTGAGAACTGCTTGAATTGGAAACCTTTATTCACTTTTATCCCGTCTGGTGTTTATCGATAATTGGTTAAAAAACAGTTTATTATGTTGCTGCATTGTTACCGAGGCTTGTTGTTAATATCTTTTGATAGTTTGGTGTTTTTCATGAAAATTGGATTTTAATTCTTACTATTAATTATAATTTGGTTTTATATTTCAATTTTGCTCACCCTATTGTTTGTATGGTGAAACTTCGTCATTATCCTGTCTACTCGGTAAAGCTCAGTAAAAATAACTAAAAAGCTAACCGGTTGATTACACGTATCGCAAACACACATCTGCAAACACACATAGGTAGTAAATAGTGAAAGAGAGTTTAAAGGTTAGCGACATACTCGCGCTAGGTTTTATGACCTTTGCGTTTTTCCTCGGAGCGGGCAACATTATTTTTCCACCGCAAGCAGGTTTTCTTGCTGGTGACCACACTTTCCCAGCCATGCTCGGCTTTTTGACGACGGCAGTGGGTTTGCCTCTAATTGGTATTGTTGCCGTTGCCATCGCTGGTGGTGGTTGGAAAGGCTTAACACGCGATCTTCCAACCTCTGTGGCGACACTGATGGCGGTGCTGATTTTCATCATTATCGGCCCTGCATTTGCTGCACCACGTGCTGGTTTGGTGGCTTATGAGATGGGCTTTAAGCCTTTCTTAACTGACGCAGGCCAATTTGAGCTCTCTCTATTCTCAGTGGTGTTCTTTGCGGTTGCGATGTTCTTTTCTTTGTCGCAAGGCAAGTTGATTGACACGATCGGCAAACTGCTGACGCCTGCACTTTTTGCGGCACTGGTTGTGCTTGCCATTGCCGTTGTGGTTAACCCTCAAGGTGACGTAGCCGCTGCACAAGGTGCATATGTAGACCAAGCGTTTGCCACGGGTTTCCTTGAAGGCTACAACACCATGGACACCTTCGCGGCACTGATGTTTGGTATGTTGATTGTCGATGTGATCCGCAAGAAGGGCATTAAATCTGAAGCGAAAACGTGCCAGTACCTGATTTACGCAGGTGTGATTGCGGCAACGGGTTTGGCGTTTGTTTACGTATCACTGTTCTATTTAGGCGCGACGGCAACGGGCGTGGCAGCAGGTGCTGCAAACGGTGGTGCTATTCTGTCGGCCTATGTGATGGCGCTATTTGGCCCAGCTGGCCAAATTATTCTGTCGACCATCATTGTGTTGGCGTGCTTAACGACCGTTATCGGTTTGGTGTCGGCATGCTCTGATTACTTCAGCAGCTTGGTCAAAGTCTCTTACCGTCAGTGGGTAGTGATCTTGTCTATTGCATGTGCGGTTGTTGCGAACGTTGGTTTGAATCAACTCATTGCCGTGTCAGTTCCTGTGCTGTTTGGTCTATACCCGGTAGCGATTGCTCTGATTGCGTTGACCTTCCTTCGCCGCTTTATGCCTAACCCTGCCATTGCATACCGTGTGGTATTGAGCGTGTCTTTGGTCTTTGCATTGTTCGATGCGGCGAAGATTGCAGGTTTGGACGTATCCGCACTTAATGTTCTGCCACTGTTTAACTACGGCATGGCATGGCTATTACCAACAGTGATTGCGATGGTGGCGGTTCGTTTTGTTCCTGCACCAAAAGGCGATTCATCCCAAGCGCCATTGAACGGAAAGCTTAATTAATAGCTCGGCACTGTTGATAAAAAACCACCGCAAGCGGTGGTTTTTTTCTGCCTAAAAGTTGGCATCGGTTTTTAGCGACAGAGCATCGCGAACAACAGCGGTTCACAACAAGGCTTGATATTCCGTCAGCACTTGTTCGCACCACGTTGCAATGCGTTCATCACTAAGATCGTATTGGCTGTCTTCATCCAATGCGAGGCCAACGAAGTGTTTGCCATCTTCAGTGAGCGCTTTTGATGCTTCAAAGGTATAGCCTTCCACAGGCCAATAGCCAATAAACGCAAGTCCTGTCGGGAGTAATTGGTCGCGAAGCATGCCCATCGCATCAAGGTACCATTCCGCGTAGCCTTCTTGGTCGCCCAGCCCAAATAATGCGGCGACCTTACCTTGTAGTTTGAGGCCATCAAGTTGGTCCCACACCGCTTCCCAGTCTTCTTGCAGTTCACCGAAGTCCCACGTTGAGATACCGAGTAACAGGAGATCATACTGATTCATGTCACTCACAGAGACGTCTTTGATGTTATGCACATCGACCAAGTCATCGCCCAAAATATCGCGAATTTTCTCGGCTGCCATTTCGGTGTAACACGTGGTTGAACCGTAGAACAATCCTATCTTCATGCCTTAATCCTGCTGTTGCGCTTGGCGCGATTTTACCTGTCAGCGGTCTGCTTCTCTACCCCAGAGTTTGGTTACTGTCCCCACTTTGCTGAACAAATATGCGAGAAAGCCTTCAAAACACCTGCTGTGCTTGCATTCGAAGCTCACTGAGGTAGTTTGAATAGAGGGAAAATACCTCGTTAAGTGAGTGAAACGTGGAACAAAATACCAGTTTGGTTGAACAGTTTTTAGATGCGATGTGGATGGAGCGAGGTCTGTCAGAAAACACCTTGGTTTCTTATCGTAATGATTTAATGAAGCTGTGCCATTGGTTAGCGCAAGACAATGTGCAATTAACGACGGTCTCGACGGCAACATTGCAGGACTATCAACATTGGTTGTTTGACCAAGATTTCAAGCAGACCAGCCGTGCGCGCATGCTGTCTGCCATGCGCCGACTGTTTCAATACCTTTATCGTGAAAAGCAACGCGAAGACGATCCCAGCGCAACCTTGATTAGCCCTAAACTACCGAAACGTTTGCCCAAAGATTTATCTGAAGAACAGGTTGATGCCTTGTTAGAGGCTCCGGATGTGGAAGACATGTTGGAACTGCGTGATAAAGCCATGATGGAGTTGCTGTACGCGACAGGGTTGCGTGTGACAGAGTTGATTAGCCTCACCACGGAAAATGTCAGTTTGCGACAGGGCGTGGTGCGTGTGATTGGTAAAGGCGGTAAAGAACGATTAGTGCCGATGGGGGAGTCTGCCATTGATTGGCTAGAGCGCTATTTGGCGCACGGGCGTCAAGGTTTATTGGGTGAGAAAACCTCGGATGTGTTTTTTCCGAGCCGCCGAGGCCGGATGATGACCCGACAAACCTTTTGGCATCGCATTAAGTTTTATGCTGCGTTAGCTGGTATAGACAGCGAACTTTTGTCGCCACACGTATTGCGCCATGCTTTTGCTACGCATCTACTCAACCATGGTGCGGATTTACGTGTGGTGCAGATGCTGTTGGGTCATAGTGATCTATCGACCACGCAAATCTATACCTTTGTGGCAACCGAGAGGCTAAAACAATTGCATCAAGAGCACCATCCTCGGGCATAATGGCACACGTCTCGAAGTGACTCAAAACAGCATGACTGGATTTTTTTCGAACACTCAGGGACTTTTTCTCTGTCTTTCCGGTCTGTATTAAAAGATGGTATGCCTGTGTTTACGGGTCTTCATAGATTAAGTAGGAAATATATACGATGAATTTCAAACGACTGCTTGCGGGTGTGATGCTCTCTTCAGCCATGTTGTCTTTTGGCGCAAACGCGGCGGAAGGTGCAGATAAAGCCGCTATTGCGGACGTGTTGGCGCAGTATCGCCTGAATATCGAGAGCATCGAGACTTCCCCTGTTGAGGGACTTTTTGAAGTGGTCACCAATGGCGGTGTGGTATATGCCAACAAAGATGGCTCTTATTTTATCTATGGGCAACTGTTTCATACCACAGAACAGGCCTCGATTAACCTGACTGAGATCGCTCAAGCTAAGCGTAACAAAAAACTGTTTGATGCTGCGGATGTTGAGAAAGAGCTGATCGTCTACCCAGCAAAAGATGAAAAGCACGTGGTGAACGTGTTTACAGATACCACCTGTGGCTATTGCATGAAGCTACACCGCGAAATGCAGGAATATAATGACCTGGGTATTACCGTACGCTACTTGGCCTTCCCGCGTTCAGGTGAGCGTTCGCCAAACATGGAACAAATGAGCGCTATTTGGTGTGCTGACGACAAAGTGGGCGCAATGAATGCCGCGAAAGCCGGTAACTTTGATGAAGAAACCGCTGTATGTACCCCACTAGTCCGTCGCCATATGGCCCTTGGTTCTGCCATGGGTGTGACGGGTACACCCGCCATCATGTTGCAAGATGGCACCATGTTGTCGGGCTATCTGCCGGCTCCGCGATTGGCTGAAGTTCTTAACCAAAAAGGTTAATCACGAAAGAGCACTGAATATGCTTATATCCAAGTAACCTGAATCCTGCATCTTCGGGTTACTTGGGTATAAAAGGCGCTGACGAAAGTTAGCGCCTTTTTTCGATCACGGCGCGAGCGATTTGCTTGTTAGGGTTTCGCTTTGTTCCGTTCTCGCTACAATGATTGCCTCAATCCGCATTCTATTGACCGTCGCTGTCATGCGCCGTCTCAGACAGGTATTTGTCCCCATGATTGAAATTAAACGTCGTCAAGCCACGCCCGATGCTATGTTTCCTGCTTCAATTCCGCCTTTGCTTCAGCGTATTTATGCTAACCGAGGTGTGATTAACGAGGGTGAGCTAGAGCGCAGTGCGAAAGGCCTACACAGCTACAGTGAATTACACGGTATTGAAAAGGCCGTACAACTGCTCGCCAATGCGATGGCAGACGGGCGACGTATCATTGTGGTGGGGGATTTTGATGCCGACGGTGCAACCAGTTCCGCCTTATCAGTGACGGCGTTTCGTATGATGGGTTGTCACAACGTTGATTATTTGGTGCCGAATCGCTTTGATGATGGTTATGGGCTGAGTCCTGATGTTGCTGCGCAAGCTGCCGCTAAAGGTGCTGAGGTCATTATGACTGTGGACAACGGCGTGTCATCGGTTGAAGGGGTGGCGGCAGCCAAAGCTCTCGGTATTCAAGTGGTGGTGACTGACCATCACTTGCCGGGCAATGTGTTGCCAGATGCAGATGCTATGGTGAACCCAAATCTTGATGAGTGCGGTTTTCCGTCCAAGTCATTGGCTGGTGTCGGGGTCGCGTTTTATTTGATGCTCGCGCTACGCGCACATCTTCGCGAAACCCATTGGTTTTCTGAGCGTAATATGCCAGAGCCTAACTTGGCGGACTTGCTTGATTTAGTGGCACTCGGCACAGTGGCGGATGTGGTCGCGCTAGATACCAACAATCGGATTTTGGTACACCAAGGCTTGATGCGTATTCGTGCGGGGAAATGTCGCCCAGGCATCCAAGCTTTGATTGAAGTGGCAAACCGCAACATGTCAACGCTAGTGGCCAGTGATTTTGGCTTCGCGCTTGGCCCGCGTATCAATGCGGCAGGGCGTTTGGATGACATGTCTTTTGGTATTGAGTTACTGTTGACTGACAGTTTGCCTGCAGCGAGGCAGATGGCGAGCGAGCTTGATGCGCTAAACCAAAGCCGTAAAGACATCGAGCAGGGCATGAAAGATGAAGCCATGGCGATCTGTGAGCGCTTGCAGTTTGGTGAAGATACGCGCCTACCAAGTGGCCTCGCACTTTTCCAGCGTGAGTGGCATCAAGGTGTGATTGGCATTGTTGCATCACGTATCAAAGACAAATTCCATCGTCCTGTGATTGCTTTTGCAGCGGGAGAGGAAGGTGAAATCAAAGGCTCTGCGCGCTCCATTCAAGGGCTTCACATGCGTGATACCTTAGATTTAATCGATACCCAAAACCCAGGATTGATAAAGAAATTCGGAGGGCATGCCATGGCGGCAGGCCTGACGATTGCAGAGGCAGATTATTCGCGTTTTTCACGTTTGTTTGATGAGGCCGTTCAGAACATTATCAGTGAAGACCAACTGAAAGGCGTGTTGCTGTCAGATGGTGAACTGATGCCTGCTGAAATAAGCATGGACGTTGCTGAAACATTGCGTGCGGGTGGACCATGGGGCCAAGGCTTCCCTGAACCCTTGTTTGATGGGAAATTCAAATTGCTGCACCAAAAGCTGGTGGGCGGCAAGCATCTAAAAATGATGTTGGAGCCTATCTTAGGTGGACAAATGGTGGATGGGATTGCATTTAATGTTGACCTGCGTCGATGGCCAGATCCATCAGTTCAGACTGTGGAATTGGCTTATCGTCTTGATGTGAATGAGTTTCGCGGAAATCGCACGGTTCAATTGATGGTGGAGCACATCATCGCGGGGTAATGTTTGATTCGATTCAGGTAGTCGCGGGCACATTCGCCTAAGCGGCTACGTGCTAATTGTTGTCTTGTTTTTCACTCTTTTTCGCTAATTTTTCTTCTTTGATCCTCATCACACTCTGTTTATTCTGCCCGCAATTCTGTAGAATTCGGCGGTTAAAACTCATTCTGAACTTAGATAAGTGACCATGTTTGAAATCAATCCTATCAAAAACCGCCTAGCGGACATTGCCGAGCGTGCAAATGTCCTTAGGGGGTATCTTTGACTATGACGCCAAGAAAGAGCGTCTAGAAGAAGTTAATGCTGAACTCGAACAACCTGATGTATGGAACGACCCTGAGCGTGCGCAAGCACTTGGGCGCGAGCGTGCATCATTGGAAGCTGTTGTCGAGACAATCGACCTGCTGGGCCAAGGTGGCGAGTACATCACTGATTTGTTGGAACTGGCCGTTGAAGAAAGCGACCAAGATACGTTCGACGAAATCGAGCCAGAACTGTCAGAGCTGGAAGGCAAGCTAGTCAAGCTTGAGTTCCGCCGCATGTTCTCTGGCGACCACGATGGCTCTGATTGCTATATCGATCTACAGGCCGGTTCTGGTGGTACAGAAGCGCAAGACTGGACATCTATGTTGTTGCGTATGTACCTGCGCTGGGCTGACTCGAAAGGCTTCAAAACAGAAGTCATCGAAGTGTCAGAAGGTGATGTGGCAGGATTGAAATCAGCGACGGTCCGTATCAGTGGTGAATATGCCTATGGCTGGTTGCGTACCGAAACCGGTGTTCACCGTTTGGTGCGTAAATCTCCGTTCGATTCAGGCGGTCGTCGTCACACCTCGTTTGCTTCTGCGTTTATCTACCCAGAAGTTGACGACAACATTGAAATCGATATTAACCCTTCTGATCTGCGTATCGACGTTTACCGTGCTTCGGGCGCGGGTGGTCAGCACGTAAACACCACTGAATCAGCGGTACGTATTACTCACGTACCGACCAATACTGTGGTGCAGTGCCAGAACGACCGTAGTCAGCACAAAAACAAAGATCAGGCGATGAAGCAGCTTCGCGCAAAACTGTTTGAGCTGGAAATGCACAAGCAAAATGCTGAGAAGCAAGCGAATGAAGACTCGAAGTCTGACATCGGTTGGGGTAGCCAGATCCGCTCGTACGTATTGGATGACTCACGTATTAAAGACCTGCGTACTGGCATTGAAAACCGTAATACCCAAGCGGTACTTGACGGTGATCTCGACAAGTTTATTGAAGCCAGCCTGAAATCTGGTTTGTAATTTTTTACGTTAATTTCAAAGGTTCACTATGACTGACCAGTTACAAGACGAAAACAAGCTAATTGCGGAGCGTCGTGCAAAACTGAACCACATTCGTCAAACCTGCAATGCGAATGGCCACCCGAATGATTTTCGTCGTGAGCACAAAGCGGCAGACCTTCAGGCTGAATTTGGCGAAAAGAGCAAGGAAGAGCTAGAAGCATTGGATCACAAAGTGACCGTTGCTGGCCGTATCATGGCAAAACGTGGCCCATTCCTTGCGCTACAAGACGTATCTGGCCGTATTCAAGCGTATGCTGCGAAAGACGTTCAGAACGAGTTGAAAGAAAAATTCCACGGTCTTGATATCGGTGACATCATCGGTGTGAAAGGTGCCCTGCATAAATCAGGCAAAGGCGATCTTTACGTGAACATGGAAGAGTACACATTGCTGACCAAAGCACTGCGTCCTCTGCCAGAGAAATTCCACGGTCTAACAGACCAAGAGACGCGTTACCGTCAGCGTTATGTTGACCTGATCGTAAACGAAGATTCTCGCACAGCGTTCAAAGTACGTTCAAAGCTGATTTCAGCGATCCGCCGTTACATGGAGTCAAAAGACTTTATGGAAGTGGAAACACCGATGATGCAAGTGATCCCTGGCGGTGCGTCTGCACGTCCATTCATCACGCATCACAACGCGCTTGATCAAGAAATGTACCTGCGTATCGCCCCTGAGCTTTACCTGAAGCGTTTGGTTGTTGGTGGTTTCGAGCGTGTATTCGAAATCAACCGTAACTTCCGTAACGAAGGGTTGTCTCCACGTCATAACCCAGAATTCACCATGATTGAATTCTACATGGCGTACGCGGATTATAATGATCTGATCGACCTAACCGAAGACATGCTGCGCACTGTTGCTATAGAGGTTCTAGGTAATTCGGCGATGCCGTACGGCGACCACACTGTCGAATTCGGCGGTAAATACGCACGTATGACTATGCTAGAAGCGATCAAGCACTACAATCCTGAGCACGCTGATATCCAAGCGTTGGATGACGAAGGCGTTCAAAACCGTGACTTGATGGTATCTATCGCAAAATCTCTAGATATCTACGTTGAGAAGTTCTGGACTTGTGGTCAGCTACTTGAAGAAATCTTCGGTGAAACCGCTGAGCCTCAGTTGATTCAGCCTACGTTCATCACAGGTTACCCAGCAGACATTTCTCCGCTGGCACGCCGCAGTGATAATAATCCGTTCTTTACCGATCGTTTTGAGTTCTTCATTGGCGGCCGCGAAGTGGCAAATGGTTTCTCTGAGCTTAACGACGCAGAAGACCAAGACAACCGCTTTAAAGCGCAAGTTGACGCGAAAGAATCGGGTGATGACGAAGCGATGTTCTACGACGCAGACTATATCACTGCTTTGGAACACGGCTTGCCGCCTACAGCAGGTCAAGGTATCGGTATCGATCGTTTAGCGATGCTGTTTACTAACACGCACACGATTCGTGACGTGATTTTGTTCCCTGCTATGCGTCCACAGAATCCTAAGAACGACTGATTCCGTCTGACTTTTGAGACGTCGTTAAGACAACTCTGAGACACCAAAAACACTGGCTTTGGCCGGTGTTTTTTTATGCCTGTAAGTGAGTGTGCAAACGTTTGCTCAATGTCACATTTTTTGCGACGCAATTAACGTTTTTGTTTGGGTTTACGCCGTCACCGCGGATGATAGTCGCGACATTCCTGAGCCATTATTGAAGACAATCATGCTGAAAAAATCACTCCTATCTGCCAGTGTGGCGCTTGCTACCTTGGCGTCATCTGCTGTGTTCGCTGTTGAAAATATCGATCTCTTAATCACTGATGCAACCGTGCTCACAATGAACGCAGATAAGACCGTTTACCAAAATGGTGTTGTGGCCATTGATGGCAACAAGATCGTTGCATTGGGCGACGATTCATTGGTGAAAGACTACAACGCAAAAACAGTCTTAGACGTCGATGGCGATATTGTTATGCCGGGTTTGATTAATACACATACTCACGCGTCAATGACTGTGTTTCGCTCGTTAGGAGACGATGTGCCGGATCGTCTGCACCGTTATATCTTTCCACTAGAGAAGAAGCTGGTTAGTCGCGACATGGTGCGTATTGGCGCACAGCTGGGGAACGTAGAAATGCTGAAGGGCGGCGTGACAACATACGCCGACATGTACTATTTCGAAGATGAAGTAGCGAAAACTGTTGACCAAATCGGCATGCGAGCCATTTTGGGTGAGACCGTGATTAAGTATCCGGTTGCCGATGCTGAGAATGCGGAAGCGGGGATCCAATACGCGGTGAACTTTATCAATGAATATAAAGATCACCCTAGAATCACCCCTGCTTTTGCACCGCACGCGCCGTATACCAACACCACCGAAGTATTGCAGAAAATTACCAAGCTATCGCTGGAACTTGATGTCCCTGTGATGATTCATTTGGCTGAGTCTGATCGCGAAAACGAAGTCATCGCAGAACGTAGCGGCGGAAAATCGCCTGTTGCCTATATGGCGGAGATCGGCGCGTTAACACCTAACTTGGTGGGCGCACATGTGATCAATGTAGATGACGCTGATATTGCGCTGCTGAAGAAGCATGACGTGGGTGTGGCGCATAACATGAGCGCGAATATCAAATCAGCGAAAGGCGTCTCTCCGGCATTGAAAATGTTTGATGATGGTCTGCGTATCGGGCTAGGTACGGATGGACCGATGTCAGGTAATACACTGAGCACCCTTGACGAGTTCAATCAAGTTGCGAAAGTACACAAACTGGTTAATCAAGACCGTGCAGCAATGCCGCCTATCAAAGTGGTTGAAATGGCCACGATAGGCGCCGCACGTGCACTGCATATGGAAGACACGATTGGTTCACTGGAAGTGGGTAAGCTTGCTGATATCATCGTGATTGATACCCAAGCCCCAAACATGGTGCCTATGTATAACCCGTATTCGGCGCTGGTATATTCTGCGTATGCTTCAAATGTTAAACATGCAATCGTTGATGGTAAGGTTTTGATGCAAGACCGAGACGTATTGACCGTGAACGAAGATGCGATTCGTGAAGAAGCGTTGCAGTTTGCAGACAAGGTGCGTGAAACCGTGGTTGCTAGCGGTGAAGAGGTACGTTGATTCCACCCGCCTTTTGAATTCCCTGCCTTAACTAAAAGACCGTGTCTCATAGAGATACGGTTTTGTTTTCTCTATCAATAGATACCCTCACGAAAGCGGAGCATAGTCTATGATTTAAGAAAACTTAGAGAGATGTCCTTTTTTCTCTAAATTGAGACTCATAGAGATCTCCGTTTATGTTGTGATGTGTAAATTGTCTGCTTTTCTCGGCTAATTCGCTGAATTGTAGGCAGTTATCCCTTGGGTTTGTCTATTCACTTGTCAAAACTTGAAACAACAGAAGTGTCTCTTTTGCTATGTGTGCAGATTTGAGAGTCATGTTGTATCTACAATGAGACAGAATAGTTTGTCTTACAAAATATAATGAACTCACAACATTTTGAACACATGTCGTTAATGGATGACTAAAGGCAGGCGTTATGGGTATGCAATTCAGATCTGAGGCGGTTCCAAGTTCACTCGTCGTAGTAGGCGGAACTTATGAACCATGGTTAGCAACGTTGGAACAAGCAGGATGGCGTTGCCACCGCTGTTACGACCTTAGGGCTGCCCAATCTCTTCTCCAAGATATCGGTCCATGTATTGGTATTGTCGATATCAGCCACGATGATTTCAGCCTCAATGGCGTGGCTTCTCTCGTTAACCGTAACAAACAAGTACGCTGGTTAGCATTGATCCGTGAGGATCAACTCAATAATGACGCAATTTGCCAGTTCATTGTGAGCTTCTGCATTGACTACTTTACCTCTCCAATTCCAGATAGCCAGTTGATGAGCACCATTGGTCACCAATTGGGTATGTTGAAACTTGAGCGTCATGTTTGGCCGCAACTGGGCGATCATAGCGATATGGGGCTATTGGGCAAAACGTCCATTATGAAAAAACTGCGAGACCAAGTGCGACGCGTCGCGCCAACCGATGTCTCTGTGTTGATCCACGGTGAAAGTGGTACAGGTAAAGAGTTGGTAGGCATGGCAATTCACAATGCTTCTACCCGTGCGAAAGGTCCTTTTGTCTCGGTGAAATGCAGTGCGTTACCAGAAAAACTGATTTCTTCTGAATTGTTTGGTGATGGCACATCAGAAGGCAAAGTTCAGCAAGCGCATCAAGGCACCTTGTTCCTTGATGAAATTGGCGATTTACCACTCAACCTTCAGGCCAATCTGTTGCACTTGCTTCAAGATGGCACGGTTGAGTCACATGATGATAAATACGCGAAAGAGATTGATGTTCGTGTTATTGCTGCCACTCATATGGATCTTGAGAAAGCCGTTGCGGAAGGCTTGTTCCGCGAAGATTTGTTCTACCGTCTCAATGTATTGCGTATTTCCGTGCCTTCGCTGAAAGAGCGTGCGGCGGACATTCCTGATTTGGCTGAGCACTTCTTGCTGAAGTTTGCTCGTCAGTACAATACACAGGCAAGAACCTTCTCTGAAGAAGCGAACAAAATTCTTACCAACTACAGTTGGCCGGGCAACGTTCGCGAACTCATCAATCAGGTGAAACGTGCTGTGCTGCTTGCTGACAACTTGGTGATTGAAGCTGAGCATTTGGATCTTCCCCGTCAGGGTGATTACAAACAGAGTCTGCGTAAGATCCGTGAAGAATCTGAGCGTGATGCTTTGCTAGCGGTACTTGAAAGCAATAATGGTCAAGTCTCTGCTGCGGCGAAGGAGTTGGGTGTTTCTCGAGCGACCATGTATCGCTTGCTGAACAAACACAGCTTGATCCCTGCACCGCGCAGCTTTCGCTAGCGGGTAGTTCGCGTCAAATAAGCGAATGAACACCAATAAAAAACCGCCACATCAGTGGCGGTTTTTTTCTGTGTTTTACCGTGCTTAGTGGGCAGGTTGCATATCTGACTTCACCGGAAAAATTTTGTCGTATGCGAGGTTATAGATATACGCATAAACCAGATAGAAGGCTACGAGACCAATATCCATCAGGAATGCTTGATACAAACTAATGTTAAGCCACCATGCAATGGCAGGTAGCGTGACCCATAACAAGCCCAATTCAAACATCACGGCATGCAATATGCGATGTTTTTGCGATTTAGTCGTTGTGCCTGCCCACTTGATCATCCCCTTGTCAAACCACAGGTTATAAACGTAGTTCCATCCTGTCGCGATCACTGAAAACGCGATGCCTAATACGCCAGTATGGGCTGCATCAAAGCCAAATAGAGACAAGATACTGACGATACATAGTAGGCCTATGATTTCGAACGCGATGGCGTGTCGAATACGGTCTAAGGTTGTTCTCATTAAACATTCCTCCGAAAAGATGACGCTATATTATCCAAATAATGGATTGATAAAAGTTACTAACTATCCGAATTTCGGATGATTGGATGATTTCTTGGATCGGATTGGCTTAGGTTGGCTGGTGGTTTTGCCGATGAACGTGACTCTACCGATGTTTCTCTCAACATTTCTCTCAATGAATAGCGAGAACATCGGAACTTGTATAGGGAAATGGCAAATATGCACTTTCAGAAGTATGTACTAACTATTAGGCATTTTCATGGTTATCACGTGATGAAAGTTTGAACAGCTAGGGGTGGCTAGAGAATGACTTTGAATTCATGGATATATCTAATAACGCATTGATATATTGATCCATATCATTAAAATTAACAGTGAATTTACAAGTGCGATATTTACTCAAGGTTACGGATTTAAGGAGGCGGTAAACATGACAAATCAAACATTTACATCAGTTCATACTTGCGCCTTTGATTCGTGCGCAACCATGCGAAAACCTGTACAGTAATTTCCGCACCCTTAGCAAAATGGGCCGCGGATATTTCTGCGGCTTGAATGCAAAGCACCATTCTCATTTTCTCCGCAGATTATCCAAGGCCTCCTAATACACAATATGGAGTCCACAATGAATCAATCACTATATCTACGCCTAGCCGTTATGTTTGTTCGCTTAGATCTCAAGCGCGAAGAAAATCAATGGCGCAAGGAACATCGACGCGTGCGTTATCTCGGTCAACCATTATCTGATCATCTAATGCGTGATATTGGCTTTGAAAAAGATGGCTTTTCTATCGGTCACACGGTTGCCCCTCAATATAAAGCGCAACGTGAAGTTGTGCGTATGAGAAGACGGTTAAGGATGAACGCTACAACATAACGCAAAGGGCAACCTGAAGGGTTGCCCGATGTGATATCTCATCAAGATAAGCGCCAACAATGGCGCTTTTTTGATCCTTAAAACGAATAATGAACAATGGTCACTAAAGCTTAAGGGCAGGGGTTGGAATACTTAGCGCCAATGGCGTCAATGCGTTGGAGTAATTCTTTAGACAATGTGAGGTCAATGGATTTGATATTGGCTTCAAGTTGTTCGCGTGTTGTTGCACCAATAATGTTACTGGCGACAAAAGAGCGACTGTTTACAAATGCGAGTGCCATTTGCGCTGGGTCGATTGAAAACTCATTGGCTAAATCGACGTAGGCTTTTGTGGCGGCTTGACCTTGCTCGGTGAAGTAACGGGCAAACCGCTCCCAACGTGTGCAACGAGCCCCTTCTGGACGTGCCCCGTTGAGGTATTTTCCTGTTAACACACCAAACGCCAACGGGGAGTAGGCTAATAACTCAACGCCTTCCTGATGACTTATCTCTGATAGCCCTACTTCGAAACTTCGGTTAAGCAGGTTGTAAGGGTTTTGAATCGAGACGATGCGACTTAAACTGTGTTTTTCAGCCAGTCGCAAGTAATTCATTACTCCCCACGGCGTTTCATTAGAGACGCCTATATACCGAATCTTCCCTTCTCTAACCAACTCCGAGAGCGCATCAAGCGTGTCTAGAATCGTCACACCCGAATTGTCATCTTGGTGAGCGTAGTTAAGTTGCCCGAAACTATTCACATGTCGCTGTGGCCAGTGTACTTGGTAAAGATCAAGATAGTCGGTTTGCAACCGTGCAAGGCTATCATCCACGGCTTGACGCACATTGCGACGATTCAAAGACATGTCTTCACGAATATACGGTACACCACGAGGGCCTGCGACTTTGGTGGCAATGACCACCTTGTCTCGTTGGCCTGATTTTGCCAGCCAACTACCGATGTACTTTTCAGTAAGCCCTTGTGTTTCAGGTGTTGGTGGGACGGCATACATCTCAGCGGTATCAATGAAGTTCACACCTAAATCTAACGCTAATGACAACTGTTCATGAGCATCCGTTTCGGTATTTTGTTGGCCAAATGTCATGGTGCCGAGACATATTTTACTGACATCTAAGCTGGTATGAGGAAGGGTATGATATTGCATCCGTTCTCCTTGAATAGTGCCTGTTACACAATGAGATGAATTGCTCTCATTGTCGAGAGAAGCAAATTTATCTTCCATCTTAGGAGGTTTTTCGCGAGGTACAAGCATCAAAATGGCAAACGGGGGAGGGGGCATCAAGCATGAATAGAATGTTCAGCTTTGCTCTTCGGGCATGGCGTGTGTCGATAATGCGCGAATGTGTTAAACACGTGACCAATAAACCAAAATTTCATCAAGATACGCTGTCTTATACTGGCGCTTCTATACTAGTATTAACATCTGATTAACAATGCGGAAAGCAAGATGAAATTAAAGCAATTGAAAAACTGGATACAGGCTCATCCTGATAATGTGCCGCATTGCTATGTGGTTGCTCATGCGGGTGGTGCTCAATATATCGTTGAGATAGAAGTGAGGCATCAGCTTGAACCGCTTAGAGACGATAAAACGGATGAAGTGATGCACTTCGATAACGTTGAGCAGATTAGTGCGAAGCTAAAAAAGTTAGGGGTAAAGAAAGCGACGATGCGTTTGCTAGACCCTTACGACGAGTTTGGTCCCGCTGATCCTTCGTGCAAAGAAGACATGGAGATTTCACTTTAGCACCAAAGGCGTCAGTTTCATCGCAGTGTCGCGATATTTGCGTAATTTGGTTACTCGCTTTCTGGCAGCATGAAATGTCGGGCGAGTATCCTTGCTGTGAATTGTGTTCTTAGGTAAAACCCTCTAGGTAGTGTCTTAATCGGCTGGCCTTTTGCGCCGTACGCTTCGGTTTTAACTTTGCTGTTAGCGGCTTTAGGACGAAGCTGTAGATATTCTCCATGCCTTGCTGAGATTTCATGCACTTTCCCCAGCACGATAAATTCCATTAGTTCTTCCCAATCGGCTTTAAGTTGATGCTCTTCCTCTGCCGAGGGTTGCCACATAAGAGGCATACCGACATGCCGTTCTGCAAGGGGTATTTCTCTTTCTCCCTCTACTGGAACCCACAGTACTTTTGATAATTTGTTGCGGATGTGGCTGTTTTCCCAGGTGAGTCCGTGCACGCCAGTTAATGGGGCGACACACACAAAAGTAGTTTCCAGCGGTTTACCTGTATGACTGACAGGGATCGACTTTAACTCGATGCCAAGATCCTGAAAATCCTGCTCCGGTTTACTTCCGGCAGTTGCGCCAAGGCAGCTTTCCAACAGCATTCCCACCCATCCTTTCTCACGACGAAGATCCGCTGGGCAGTCAATACCCTGTAGAGAGGCAAGTTCTCCGAGCGTAAAGCCTGCGAGTGTGTAAGCGCGCTCAAGCAGCTCTTGCTCTGAGGTTGGAGGAAGGATCATTGAGTATTCCTATCAGTAACAATCGGCGAAAAACTATCAGCCCAACGATGAAAACGCCAGCCTTTGTCATTGTGACGGTAAGGATCGAGTTGAACAACATGCATTTTAAAGGTTATCCACAAGGGCGGGGGCGTAAACGTTAAATTCAAAGTACATGGATGCTTATACAGTGCTTTTAACGCATTGATTACTCAAATTTATGCCATGATTGGTGGCTAATCGTACGAATGGTGTGAGTAACTGTTACTTTGGTGGATCTTTGAACACTTTAAGATCTTTGCTGTTTCTGATGAGGATTTATTTATTGCTCTTCGCGTATTTTAATTTTAACGATTTGATTTTAATTGATTTAAGTAGATTTTGAACTGAGGGGGTTCGAATTGGATCAAGTGATGCAACTTGCTTCAATTCAGTTTAAATGGTGTTCTTCACAAATCTATCCACAGAAAGCGTGAATAAATGTGCGCTTAGTCTCATCGGGTTGTTTATAACTTGGTGCGGGCACTTGTTTTATCCCTAAAGGCGGTTGAACTCCCCAAAAAATGCGTTTCATTCACAATGTTTGTTTACCACTGTGCACATAGTGTGAAAAAATCACTGTTAATAGAGATTTATATTTGGGGTCGTCCAGTGATAGATGGCGATGGTTACCGTCCCAATGTAGGGATTGTAATATGTAACAGCCACGGTCAGGTTCTCTGGGCTCGTCGATATGGACAACATTCCTGGCAATTCCCACAAGGTGGTATTGATGACGGTGAAACGCCCGAGCAAGCCATGTATAGAGAGTTATACGAGGAAGTAGGACTCTCTAAAAAAGACGTGAAGATACTGGCGACAAGTCGCCATTGGCTAAGATATAAGTTGCCAAAGCGTCTAGTTCGTTGGGATTCAAAGCCGGTGTGTATTGGGCAGAAGCAAAAGTGGTTTTTGCTGAAGCTTGAATGTGACGAGTCAAAAGTGAACATGCAGCGAAGTGGTACGCCAGAGTTCGATGGCTGGCGTTGGGTAAGCTACTGGTATCCGGTGAGACAAGTGGTGTCGTTTAAGCGTGATGTTTACCGACGCGCAATGAAAGAGTTTGCTGCTATTGCGATGCCTTTTCGTGAGCGAAAAGTAAAACGTAGTAAAAGCAAACGAGGATCAGCTAAGTACTAGAAGATCAGCTAAGTACTAGAGGATCTGCCAAGTACTAAGGGAAGACTTCGAGGGCGCCGATGCTGACGAAACTGCGAGATATCGTAAATAACGTGGCGTCATCCAGTGACGTTAAGCAAGCGCTCAATACTCTTGTGAGTGAAACCTGCTCGGCGATGAGTACAGAGTGTTGCTCTGTTTATATCGCGGATCATGATCGCAAAGTCTATGAATTGATGGCCACCCAAGGCCTCAATGCCCAATCTCGCCCTGTTACATTGTCTTTTAGCGAAGGCCTCGTTGGCCTCGTTGGTCGTCGCGCTGAGCCTATCAATCTCGCGAATGCTAGCGAGCACAATGACTTCAAACATTTCCCTGATATCGGTGAAGACCTCTTTAACTCTTTTCTTGGTACGCCAATTATCTATCGCCGTCAGGTTTTGGGTGTTTTGGTGGTTCAGCAAAGAGATTCTCGCCAATTTGATGAAAGCGAGGAGTCTTTTCTCGTCACACTGTCTGCGCAACTAGCCGTTGTTTTTGCTCATGCCAAAGCACAAGGCTTGTGGCCGAGCAATGTCAAAGGCACTTTGCTGCTGCAAGGGGCTGCCGCTTCCCCTGGTGTTGCCATTGCCAAGGCGTGGTGTGATGTCTCGCAGCCGCGGTTGGACTTGGTATTCCCTGCATCTTGCTTGGATAACCAACAAGAACGCGATCGTCTTGATTCTGCCATCGGTGCAGCGGTTGCTGATTTTCGCCGCTTGCGAAAGCGTCTGGATAACGAACTCAATCAAGACACACTGGCGATCTTCGATCTGTTTATCCACTTGCTGAACGATCCCGTGCTTCGCAAAGCGATGAATGAACATATTCAGCAAGGCGATCTTGCTGAGTGGGCGGTTAAGCAAACGATAGATGCGTTCGCCGTTCGTTTTGAAAATATGTCAGACCCTTATCTTCGTGAGCGTGCGAGTGATGTGAAAGAGCTGGGTCAGCGCTTGCTGTATTTCCTCGAAAACCAGCAAACAAAGCAATGGAACTTTGATGAACCTGTCGTCCTTTTTGCCCGAGAACTAACGGCGGCGATGCTCGCTGCTATTCCAAGAGAAAGTTTAGCGGGAGTGGTTGCAGAAGAAGGGGCCGTGAATGCTCATGCCGCGATTTTGGCGCGTGCTTTGGGCATTCCTGCGGTGATGGGCGTGGAATTCAACCCGCAATTGATTCATCAAAAGAACGTGGTTTTGGATGGCTTCAAAGGCCGCGTGCTGGTGGAGCCATCGGAGCCTATTCTCGAAGAGTATAAACGCCTTCGTGATGAAGAGTTCGAGTTGCAGCAGGAAGTTGATAGCACGTTTACTCGGCAAACTGAAACTGCCGATGGGGTGCGTGTCGAGATCTACCTCAATGCGGGGTTGAGTGCAGATACCAGCATTGCCATCAACCGCGGTGTAGATGGTGTGGGTTTGTATCGTACCGAAGTGCCGTTTTTGATGCAGAGAAGTTTTCCTTCAGAAGATGATCAGGTGAAGCAATACCGATCGATTCTTGATAGCTATCCGACACAGTCTGTCGTCATGCGTACTTTGGATATCGGTGGTGATAAACCGTTACCGTATTTGAAAATCGAAGAAGACAATCCTTTTTTAGGTTGGCGTGGTATTCGCTTTACGCTTGATCATCCTGATATTTTTCTCATTCAGGTTCGCGCTATGCTTCGCGCGAGTATTGGGATAGATAACCTCGCCATTCTTTTGCCAATGATCTCCGGTCTTTCTGAACTGTTAGAGGCGAAGGCGCTGGTCGACCGCGCTTTCACAGAGGTGGCAGAGTTAGCCGTGCTTGAAGGTAAGACGTTGAACAAGCCGCGTTTGGGCATCATGGTTGAAGTCCCCTCTGTGCTTTATCAATTTGATGCAATTGCTCCTCATATCGATTTTCTATCGGTAGGGACGAATGATTTGACGCAATACTTATTGGCGGTCGATCGAAACAATGCTCGTGTTGCAGACGTGTATGATACATTCCACCCGTCTGTGCTCGCCGTATTGCATCAAATACTACTTAACAGTCAGCGGTTAAAGCTTCCTGTGAGCGTGTGTGGCGAGTTTGCTGGCGATCCCATAGGGGCTGCTTTGCTGGTCGGCATGGGCTATCGTCAACTGAGTATGAACACGCGTAGCGTCGCTAAAATTAAATACGTATTGCGTCATATTCCGTCAAAGGCATTGCAAAAACACGTAGTAGCGATGCAACAACTTTGTTTAACCGGTGAAATTCGAAAAGCCTCGGAAGACTTTTTAGAACGCTATCACTTGGGTGGTCTCATCCGAGTAGGAAAATAGGAACACTTTCATGATTGAAGCCACCTTGTGGCTATTCGGTGCATGTCTTGTACTGGGAAGCTGTGTGGGTTTGCTAGCAGGTTTGCTTGGCATCGGCGGTGGCTTATTGGTGGTTCCTGCATTATCGGTATTGTTACCGTGGGCGGGTATTTCCGCGTCGTTAGTGATGCCGATGGCGCTGGCGACTTCTCTCGCAAGTATTGTCATGACTTCTGCTTCTTCCGCTTACACGCATTATCGATTGGGCAATGTGCAGCCTGCCGTTGTAAAAACGTTGCTACCGGGCGTATTACTCGGAGGGTTAATGGGCAGTGCGATTGCTGATCGGTTACCCACGGAATATCTCCCTAAAGTATTTGGTGTCATCGTGCTGTTCTTGGCACTTCAAATGGCGCTGTCTTTGCGTGTTAAGCCTGCTAAACCTTTGCCTGGACCTGCAAGAAACGTAGTGAGTGGTGGTCTAATAGGTATGGTTGCGAGCCTCGCTGGGATTGGTGGGGGCTCTTTGACTGTGCCTTACCTCAATTATTATGGCGTTGAAATGCGCCGTGCTATTGGTAGTGCCTCGTTGTGCGGGGTGTTTCTTGCTCTATCGGGCATGACGGGTTTTATCTTTTTTGGGCTGACACAAACTGAAACCTTACCAAGGTTTAGCGTCGGCTATGTTTACTTACCGGCATTGATTGGTATTGTAGGCACCTCTGTGTTTACGACACGATATGGCGCGAGGCTCGCATCGCGTTTACCGACACCAACGATAAAGCGTGTTTTTGCTGTTTTCTTGCTCTTGGTTGGGGCAAGTATGTTTATAAGCTAAGGATGACAACCCTATGTCTCTGACATTTCCCCAAATAGATCCCATTCTGATTGAAATTGGTCCGCTTGCTGTGCGCTGGTACGGCCTGATGTACTTGGCCGGATTTGCGTTTGCCCTATGGCTGGCTAATCGTCGTGCAGACAAACCGGGCAGTGGGTGGACGCGTGACGAAGTTAGCGATTTATTGTTCGCCGGATTTTTAGGGGTGGTGCTTGGCGGTCGCATTGGCTATGTGCTGTTCTATCAGTTTGATGCCTTCTTGGCTGATCCGTTATTCCTGTTCAAAGTGTGGACCGGTGGCATGTCATTCCATGGTGGCCTGCTAGGCGTTATTACTGCGATGTTTTGGTTTGCACGTAAAACCAAACGTACCTTCTTTACTGTCTCTGATTTTATTGCACCGCTGGTACCATTTGGCTTAGGTGCGGGAAGACTGGGGAATTTCATGAATGGTGAACTTTGGGGTAGGGCGACCGATGCACCTTGGGGCATGGTGTTCCCAACTGGCGGCCCGATCGCTCGTCACCCTTCGCAGTTGTATGAATTTGCGCTTGAAGGCGTGGTCTTGTTCTTCATATTGAATTGGTTTGCACGTCAGCCTCGACCTGCTGGTGCGGTATCAGGGCTGTTTTTAGCCGGGTACGGTACGTTTCGCTTCATTGTTGAGTTCTTCCGCGAACCCGATGCGCACCTTGGCTTGTTTGGGGATTGGATCAGTATGGGGCAAATCCTCTCCAGTCCGATGATTATTGGCGGCGTGTTGATGATGGTTTGGGCCTACCGCCGCGGACAAAACGCAACGCATTCAGCATAATTGTATATTCAAAGCCGCAGCTCATTCTGCGGCTTTCGTTGTTTTTAATTGACTGCCCTACATAAGTGGCTGGGTAGATGACGTAAGGATAAATCATGAAGCAATATCTTGATTTGATGCAGGATATCATCGACAACGGCAGTGATCGTGGCGATAGAACCGGAGTCGGTACGCGTTCTGTCTTTGGCCGACAACTGCGATTTGATCTCAGCGAAGGCTTCCCTATGCTGACAACCAAGAAGCTTTATACGCGAGCTATCATCGAAGAGTTGCTGTGGTTCCTCAATGGTGATACCAACATCAAATACTTGCAAGACAATAACGTGAGCATTTGGGATGAGTGGGCAACAGAAAGTGGCGACCTTGGTCCTGTATATGGCGCACAGTGGCGTTCATGGGCATGCCCGGATGGCTCGACGGTAGATCAGATTGCCGAACTTATTGAGCAAATCAAAATGAAGCCAAACTCTCGTCGCCACATTATCACTGCATGGAACCCGTCAGACTTACCTGATGAGACGATGAGCCCTCAGGCGAATGTTGAGCAAGGTAAAATGGCACTGGCACCTTGTCACTGCTTGTTCCAGTTCTACGTTGCCGACGGCAAACTTTCTTGCCAACTCTATCAACGTAGTGCGGACTACTTCCTTGGCGTACCGTTCAACATCGCTAGCTATGCGTTGTTGACGCACATGATTGCGCAGCAGTGTGACTTGGATGTTGGTGATTTTGTGCATACGTTTGGTGATGTTCATCTTTACCATAACCACCTCACTGACGATATTGTGTATGAGCAGATGAAGCGTATTCCGGGTAACAAACCTAGCTTAAGCATTGCGCGCAAGCCTGCGTCTATCTTTGATTACACGTTGGAAGACTTTGTGATTGAAGGCTATGAGGCTCAGCCTAGCATTAAAGCGCCGATTGCGATTTAAAGCGTGAATCGCACTTAATGAAAACTGCATATTTAAAGCCGGGCTAGCTCCGGTTTTTTTACGCCTGTATTTCAAAAACAAAAACGCCCGCATCAGCGGGCTTTTTTTGTATCTTCGTGATGATTATTGCGTTGCTAGCATCACAATAGAGGGAACCACGACAAATACAAGGCCAAGGTAAGCCACGACAGCCAGTTTGTTCTTCGCTGCAGCATCACCCAGCATCTCTGCACACTTCAATGGAATTTCGCGCAGGAACGGCGTACCAAAGATAAGTAGAGTTGCTAGAACGTTGAACGTTAGGTGTACCAGAGCGATTTGCAGAGCAAATACTGCATTCGGACCTGTTACCGCTGTCGCTGCTAGCAGCGCAGTGATACATGTACCGATGTTAGCACCCAGAGTGAATGGATAAACATCACGTACTTTCAATACGTTTGTACCAACCAGCGGAACCATCAGGCTTGTCGTTGTAGAAGAAGACTGAACCAGAATCGTTACCAAGGTACCTGACGCGATACCGTGAAGTGGGCCACGACCGATTGCGTTGTGAAGAAGTTCTTTTGCGCGACCAACCATCAGTTTACGCATTAGTTTGCCCATCATAGTGATAGAAGCAAAAATCAGTGCGATACCGAGAACAATCAGCGCAACGCCGCCCCAGTCACCAGGTAGTGAAGACAACAGATCTTTTGAACCGTTAACCAAAGGCTTGGTCAATGGACCCATGAAGTCCATACCTTTCATGCTTAGGTTGCCTTCGAACATTAAAGGAGCAACCAACCAGCTAGAAATTTTGTCTAGTAGGCCAAACATCATTTCCAAAGGAAGGAAAATAGAGACTGCCATCAAGTTGAAGAAGTCATGAACGGTTGCACAGGTAAATGCGCGACGGAACTCTTCTTTACAACGAGCGTGGCCAAGGCTAACAAGTGTATTGGTAACAGTCGTGCCGATGTTCGCACCCATTACCATAGGAATCGCGGTTTCAACCGGCAAGCCGCCAGCCACCAAACCAACAATAATTGACGTAACCGTGCTTGAAGATTGGATCAGTGCAGTTGCAACGATACCGATCATCAAACCTGCTACAGGATGAGAGGCGAATTCGAATAGGGTTTTCGCTTCATCTCCGGCAGCCCATTTAAAACCACTACCAACCATGGACACTGCAAGAAGCAGAATATAGAGCATGAGTGCCAGGTTGGCCCAACGTACCCAATTCTTAGAGCTGTTAATTGGAGCAGCAGTAGAAGCTTGGGATGTCATAAGGAAATCTCCGAGACAGTTATATGTCAGATTTGTGTCAATGAATTAATCTGGGCGGAATAGTAGGTAGGAAATATTTCACTAATATTACAGTTTTGAGTCACTGTGTGCGTCATGCATGAGGTGGTGTGTAAAGGTAAGTGTCCTTGTTTTATTTTTTAATTATAAAACAATGATTTATGTGGATTTTCTGGTTAAAGTTAAAGTGCTCAAAAAGCAATCAAACGCACTTTGGTCAAGTGATTATTTGAGACTGCGGACAAGTTTTGTGACAAAAGATTCTTTCATAATGCGAAAAAAGCGTCAGTTTTAAGTGGAAAGTTCGGATATTCCGATGTTTAATCTCTAAAGAACCGATTTTTCTTAAATGGCGATCGGTGACTAGACTACAAGGGATTAATTAATTTAACGGAGTGCTTTAAATGACTGATGCGATTCGTCAGTTTATGAAGATGGAATCAGCAGGTGGTTTGGTGCTGATTGTTGCGGCTATATTAGCGATCGTTATCGCTAATTCGCCATTGCAGCCGCTATATGATGGTGCTCTTCATAGCTATATTGCTGGTTTGTCAGTTGCGCATTGGATTAACGATGGTCTGATGGCTATCTTCTTCTTGCTGATCGGACTTGAAGTAAAAAGAGAGCTTATTGAAGGCGCTCTAAATACGAAAGAAAAAGCCATCTTCCCAGCCATTGCGGCTGTGGGGGGAATGTTAGCACCTGCGTTGGTGTATTTGGCGTTCAACTATTCAGATCCTGTTACCGTCAACGGTTGGGCTATCCCTGCCGCGACAGACATTGCATTTGCGCTTGGCGTGATGGCACTGCTGGGCAAGCGTGTTCCTCTTTCATTGAAAGTTTTCCTATTAGCATTGGCAATTATCGATGACCTAGGTGTCATTGTTATCATTGCTCTGTTCTACAGCAGTGATCTGTCTGTGACGGCGCTGACTGTCGCCTTCATTTCAACGGCGGTTCTGTTCATTATGAACAGCAAAAATGTCACCGGAGTAAAATGGTATTTAATTGTCGGAGCCATCCTTTGGTTCAGCGTCTTGAAGTCTGGCGTCCACGCCACACTGGCAGGCGTTGTGCTTGGCTTCGCTATTCCATTGAGTGGCGGTAAAGACGGTAAATCCCCGTTAAAAACCTTGGAACATGCTATTCACCCTTATGCGGCGTTTCTTATCCTTCCACTCTTTGCGTTTGCCAATGCAGGCGTTTCACTGGAAGGAGTATCGCTGGACAGTTTGACCAATATGTTGCCTCTAGGCATCGCGTTGGGCTTGTTGGTAGGTAAACCACTGGGTATCTTCACGTTTAGTTGGATAGCAGTGAAAACGGGCGTTGCTCGATTACCTGAAAATGTTGATTTTAAACAAGTGTTCGCTGTATCACTGCTATGTGGTATCGGCTTTACGATGTCGATATTCATTTCTTCGCTAGCATTTGTGGGTGTAGACCAAAGCTATATCACCTTCTCTCGATTGGGGATCTTGATTGGCTCTACTGTGTCAGCTATTGCGGGTTATGCGCTGCTGAATGCGGTATTGCCTAAGACGCCTGCAATAGAAGAAAGTGACGAAAACAAAATGAGTATTGATTATTAGTCGCGTTTTATTGAGTGACGAATATCACAGTGAAAGGTTGGGTTAGAACCTGACAAGAGGGCGTCAGAGCTGCGTAGAGCGTAGTTTTGGCGCCTTTTTTAGTTGAGAGCTTATGTCACATTTAAACTATAACCATCTCTATTACTATTGGATGGTCTGTAAGCAAGGCTCTGTTTCTAAAGCAGCAGAAGCTTTGTTCCTAACACCTCAGACGGTAACAGGGCAAATACGAGCCCTAGAAGACCGCCTGAACGGTAAGTTGACTAAACGTTCAGGTAGGAGCGTCGTGCCAACTGAGCTCGGTCAGCTCGTTTACAAGTACGCTGACAAGATGTTTGGTATTAGCTATGAAATGTTAGATATCATTAATTACAGTCAGCGGGAAAATGAGCTGTTTGATGTCGGGGTGGCGGACGCCTTGTCAAAAAGCTTAGTCAGTCGAGTGCTGCTAAAAGCGGTTCCTGTCGGTGACGGTATTCATCTTCGTTGCTTTGAATCGACTCACGAGCTATTGCTTGAGCAATTAAGTCAGCACAAGTTGGATATGATTCTGTCAGACTGCCCCGTCGATTCCAGTCAGAGTCCTGGCCTCTTTAGCGTGAAGATCGGCGAAAGTGTTATGAGTTTTTTTTGTTCAGATGCTGTCTCAAGAAAAAGATTTCCTGCCATAATCGAAGAGCATAAGTTACTTATTCCAAGTAGCAGGACCGCGATGGGTCGAAAACTCATGCATTGGTTTGATAGCCAAGGCATTACACCGGATATCTTGGGGGAGTTTGATGACGCGGCCTTGATGAAAGCGTTTGGGGCGAATCATAAGGCAATGTTTGTTGCACCAACCTTTTACTCCGCAGATGTGCTCGATTTACCTGATATTCATGAAGTGGCAAAGGTGGAGGAGCTCAAGGAAGAGTATTATGCAATTTTTGCGGAAAGGATGATCCAACACCCTGCGGTTAAGCGTATCTGTGAGGCTGACTTCAGTAAGTTGTTCCACTAGTGTTTGATTATTCAGTTTATTAGTGTTTGATTATGCAATTAGTAGTCTTAAACGCAAGGCAATAGCACTAAGTGTTTAAGTGATAAACTAATGCCAATATAAGCAACCTTTTAGAGTATGGTAAATAGGCAGTACGTATGGAACTAAAACAAATGCAGGAAGCTGGGCCAAAAGCAGTGAAATTGCTTAAAGCAATGGCAAATGAGCGCAGACTATTCATACTTTGCTATTTACTCGAAGGTGAGATGTCAGTGGGAACGTTAAGTGACAAGTTAGAATTAAGTCAATCAGCGTTGTCTCAGCATTTGGCATGGCTTAGGAGAGACGGTTTGGTCGCGACGCGCAAAGAAGCGCAGACGGTATATTACTCATTGAAGAGTGTTGAAGTTCAAACGATCATGATGACCTTACACGAACTTTTCTGTAAAAACATTAAGTGAAAAGTTGGAAAAATACACAAATAAAAAAACCGGCTTTTGGCCGGTTTTTTTAGTTCAAATCTAAGCGATTATTACAGAGCTTTGATTTGAGCAACTAGGCTAGCTTTATGACGAGCAGCCTTGTTCTTGTGAATAAGGCCTTTAGTAGCCATACGGTCAAGAATAGGTTGTGCTTCAGCAAATGCTTTAGTAGCTGCTTCTTTATCACCAGCTGCGATAGCTGCGATGGTTTTTTTCAGGTAAGTGCGCATCATAGAGCGACGGCTTGCATTGTGCTGACGGCGCTTCTCAGATTGGATTGCACGCTTCTTAGCAGATTTGATATTCGCCAAGGGTCTAACTCCCAAATCTTATATTCGGTGACAATTTAAGGCCGAGGAATATGCCCCGTTTTACCCGAGTTGTCAATTCATTTGTGCAATAATCCGCCGCATCACCATAGCAATGGCATGTGACGAACATCGCGGTTAATATGGCGGCAGATTCTACCAGCATTCTTAGTATGAAGTAAGCCTTTTATCTGCCTTTTCGCACTTGTTGTACCGTCTAGAATTCAATTAGAACAGACGTGATAACATGAACGGACGGATGCATCTTACTTTATTTTTGGTTTTAAGGGGTTATAGGTGTCAAAGCGATTGCTTCGCTCAGGGATGATTGTCAGTTTTATGACGATGGTGTCACGCGTAATGGGCTTGGTACGTGATGTGGTTATTGCAAACCTCATGGGGGCTGGTGCCGCCGCGGACGTTTTCTTTTTCGCGAATAAAATCCCTAATTTTTTACGTCGTCTGTTTGCAGAAGGTGCGTTTTCACAGGCGTTTGTTCCTGTTTTAGCCGAATACCAAGCCAGTGATGATAAAAATAAAACCCGTGAGCTGATTGCTTACGTATCAGGCACCTTGGGTGTATTAGTGACCATTGTCACCGTGGTCGGCGTGATTGCATCGCCTGTGATCACTGCACTATTTGGTGCGGGTTGGTTTTTGGATTGGGTCAACGATGGCCCTTCGGCGCACAAATTTGAATTAGCGTCTTTGATCTTGAAGATCACGTTCCCTTACCTTTGGTTTATTTCTTTTGTTGCGTTGGCTGGATCGATCCTTAACACGTTAGGACGCTTTGCAGTGTCGTCTTTTACGCCAGTGTTTCTTAATATCGCGATGATTTCCGCAGCCATTTGGATCGCGCCGAATTTAGAACAACCAGAAATTGGTTTGGGTATTGGTGTTTTCCTCGGCGGTTTGATCCAATTTGCGTTTCAATTTCCTTTTCTTTACCGCGAAGGGATGTTGGTTAAGCCGAAGTGGGGATGGTCTCACCCTGGTGTAGTAAAAATTCGTACCTTGATGATTCCTGCGCTTTTTGGTGTGTCCGTAAGCCAAATTAACTTGCTGCTTGATACCTTTATCGCGAGTTTTCTTGCGACGGGCTCTATCAGTTGGCTGTATTACTCTGACCGCCTTTTAGAGTTTCCGTTGGGGTTGTTTGGTATTGCGATTGCCACCGTGATATTGCCAGCGCTGTCGAAAAAGCACGTTGAACAATCATCCGGTCAATTCGCCAGTACGATGGACTGGGGCATTCGCATGGTCCTGTTGCTTGGCTTGCCTGCCATGGTCGGCATGATGGTATTGGCAAAGCCAATGTTGATGGTGCTATTTATGCGTGGTGAGTTTAGCCCGTCTGACGTGGATGCCGCCTCGTTATCGTTGATGGCTTATGCGTCAGGTTTGCTTAACTTTATGCTGATCAAGGTGCTTGCACCGGGGTATTACGCTCGCCAAGACACGAAAACCCCAGTGCGCTATGGCATTATTGCTATGGTTAGCAATATGGTGTTCAACCTTATCTTTGCGTCATTTTATGGCTATGTCGGTCTTGCTATGGCCACGGCGTTGTCTGCGTTGGTTAATGCTGGCCTACTTTACCGAGGTCTTCATCAGCAGGGCGTGTACCGCGTGAGCCGTGAAACACTGTTCTTTACGCTACGTCTGGTGATTGGCGCGTCACTGATGGGCAGTCTTGTGTTTTGGTTAATGCCAGAAAATACGGATTGGCTTGCTATGGGGCTTTGGGAGCGCACGTATGTACTCTTCGGCTTAATTGCTTTGGGTGCAGCGACTTACCTAGTGTCTTTAGCTGTTTCTGGCGTAAGGCCGCGTCAACTTAGAGCTGAAAGCTGATTGCTGCGCATAACTAGTATATAATCCGTCGGTTTTTTTAGGGGAAAGCAGTTTTACCATTATGGAATTGATCCGAGGCATTCATAACATCCGAGAAAGACACCGAGGGTGCGTTCTGACGATCGGTAACTTTGATGGTGTGCATTTAGGCCACCAACAAGTGCTCATTCAGGTGGTAAAAAAAGCGCGTGAGTTAGGCGTTTCGCCTACCGTTATGCTGTTTGAACCTCAACCTAGAGAATTATTTGCAGCCGAAAGTGCTCCGGCAAGGTTGACTCGTTTGCGTGACAAGTACACGCAGTTGGCTCAATTAGGTGTTGAACGGCTGCTTGTGGTGAATTTTAATGCGAAATTCGCCTCTATGACGCCCTATGACTTTGTTCATCGCTTGTTGGCTGAACAATTGGGTGTTAAGTTTCTGGTAGTTGGTGACGACTTTCGCTTTGGTGCTAAGCGTCAAGGCGATTTTGTTTATCTGCAACAAGAAGCTAAATCTGCACATTTTGATGTGGTGAGCACACAAAGTTTTTGTGTCTCCGAGCAGCGTGTCAGTAGCACCGCCATTCGTGATGAATTGGCGCGAGGCGAACAAGACGCCGTGGAGCAGATGCTTGGACGACCTTACAGCATTAGTGGGCGAGTTTCCCACGGTAAGAAGCTGGGTCGTACCATCGGATTCCCTACCGCAAATGTACCTTTGAAGCGACGTGTCACGCCCGTGTCGGGTGTGTATGTTGTTAAGGTTGGCGGTATTGATGAGAACACATGGTTAGGTGGCGTTGCCAATGTAGGCACTCGACCAACCGTCAACGGTGTAGGCCAACAATTGGAAGTGCACCTTTTTGACTTCGCTGGTGACCTTTATGGTCGACATGTTGAAGTGCAGCTTCTTCATAAGCTGCGAGATGAGAAAAAATTTGGCTCGCTAGACGAGCTAAAAGCCCAAATTGAACTTGATGCCCAGACAGCACGTACGTGGCTGGCTGGTCAAGATAATGTCGAAAACGTCCATACGGAATGAACAATCAATGAGTGACTTTAAAGATACCTTAAACCTGCCGGAAACCGCGTTTCCGATGCGAGGTAATCTTGCACAACGTGAGCCGCAAATGCTTAAACGTTGGTACGATGAAGATCTTTACGGCGAGATCCGTAAAGCGAAAAAAGGCAAGAAATCTTTCATCCTGCATGACGGCCCTCCGTATGCAAACGGCAACATCCATATTGGTCACTCAGTAAACAAGATTCTTAAAGACATTATTATTAAGTCCAAAACCTTGTCGGACTTTGATGCCCCTTACGTACCAGGCTGGGACTGTCACGGTCTACCAATTGAACTGATGGTTGAGAAAAAAGTCGGTAAGCCAGGCAAAAAAGTGTCTGCTGCTGAATTCCGTCAGAAGTGCCGTGAGTACGCTGCAAAACAAGTTGAAGGCCAAAAGGCGGACTTCAAACGTCTTGGTGTGTTGGGTGAGTGGGACAAGCCATACCTGACCATGGACTTTGACACCGAAGCGAACATCATTCGTGCATTAGGTAAAATCGCAGGCAACGGCCACCTACATAAAGGCTTTAAGCCTGTTCACTGGTGTACTGATTGTGGCTCAGCACTGGCTGAAGCAGAAGTAGAATACGAGAACAAAGTATCTCCATCTATTGATGTGATGTTCCGTGCGACTGACGAAGCTGCGGTATTGGCAAAATTCGGTTTGGCTGAAGGTCATGAAGGTCACGGTGACGTGTCTATCGTTATCTGGACCACGACGCCTTGGACATTACCTGCAAACCGTGCAGTTGCGGTATCTGATGCGTTGGAATACGTGCTTGTTCAAGTGGAAGGCGAAACACCTCGCCGTTTGATCGTGGCATCTGAACTTGCGAAGCAAGTGATGGATCGCGCGGGTATCGAACACTTCCATAACCTTGGCTTCTGCCAAGGTGAAGCACTGGAGTTGTTGCGCTTCAACCACCCGTTCTACAGCTTCGATGTGCCAGTGATTTGTGGCGAGCACGTCACGACTGAATCGGGTACGGGTGTTGTTCACACTGCACCAGGTCACGGTCAAGAAGACTTCGTGGTGGGTCAAAAGTACGGCCTAGAAGTGGCGAACCCAGTCGGTAGCAACGGTGTATACCTGCCTGATACAGAGCTGTTTGCTGGTCAACACGTATTGAAAGCAAATGACAACGTGATTGAAGTACTGAAAGAACACGGTTCTTTGTTACATCATCACGCGTACGAGCATAGTTACCCGCATTGCTGGCGCCATAAAACGCCGATCATTTTCCGTGCAACACCGCAGTGGTTTATCTCTATGGAGAAAGCGGGTCTGCGTGCGAAAGCATTGGAAGAGATCAAAAGCGTACAGTGGATCCCTGAGTGGGGTCAAAACCGTATCGAGTCGATGGTGGAAGGTCGCCCTGATTGGTGTATCTCTCGTCAACGTACTTGGGGCGTGCCAATTGCGCTGTTCGTTCACAAAGAAACCTCAGATCTTCACCCGAACACGGTTGAATTGATCGAGCAAGTAGCGCAGAAGGTTGAGCAATCAGGCATTCAAGCGTGGTGGGATCTCGACACTGCGGAATTACTTGGTGACGACGCTGAAAGCTACGAAAAAGTACTGGATACGCTAGACGTATGGTTCGACTCAGGTGCAACGCACTATGCAGTTGTAAACCAACGCGCGGAATTCAACGGTCACGAAGCTGATATGTACTTGGAAGGCTCGGATCAACACCGTGGCTGGTTCCAGTCGTCGCTAATGACCTCTGTTGCTATCAAGAACAAAGCCCCTTACAAGCAAGTGTTGACTCACGGTTTCACCGTTGATGGTCAAGGCCGTAAGATGTCTAAATCGATCGGTAACGTGGTTTCTCCGCAAGAAGTGATGAACAAGCTGGGTGGCGACATTCTCCGTTTGTGGGTGGCTTCAACGGACTACACCGGCGAGATGACGGTGTCTGACCAAATCTTGAACCGCAGTGCCGATGCGTACCGTCGTATCCGTAACACCGCGCGCTTCTTGCTAGCAAACTTGAACGGTTTCAACCCAGAAACTGACATGGTTGCAGCGGAAGACATGGTGGTTGCTGACCGTTGGGCTGTAGGTAAAGCGCTTGAAGCTCAGGAAGAAATTCTGAAGGCGTTTGAAGAGTGTAACTTCCACGCAGTAACTCAACGTTTGATGCAATTCTGTTCAGTAGAGATGGGCTCATTCTACTTGGATATCATCAAAGACCGTCAATACACAGCGAAAGCGGGTGGTCATGCACACCGCAGCTGTCAAACGGCGCTATTCCACATCGTGGAAGCATTGGTTCGCTGGATGGCGCCAATTATGTCGTTCACTGCAGATGAAATCTGGAACGAGATGCCCAAGAAGCAAGCTGATCAAACAGCCCGCAACAAGTACGTGTTCACCGAAGTGTGGTACGACGGCTTGTTTGGTCTGAACGATGACGAGCAACTGAATAATGCATTCTGGTCTGAACTACTGCGTGTTCGTGGCGCGGTGAACAAAGTCTTGGAGCAAGCGCGTAGCGAGAAAACGCTGGGTGGTTCTTTGGAAGCCGAAGTGACCCTATATGCGAAAGCAGATTTTGCTGCCAAGCTTGAAGCAATGGGTAATGAGTTGCGCTTTGTGTTGTTGACGTCGAAAGCCGATGTTGTTGCGACCGATGCTGCGCCTGAAGCTGCTGTTGCGACAGACATTGAAGGCTTGTCCGTGGTTGTTGCTAAGTCTGCCGCCGAGAAGTGTGAGCGATGCTGGCACCATGTGCCGGATGTTGGCACAATTGCTGGGCATGAAGCCTTGTGTGGTCGTTGTGTAAGCAACATCGATGGTGAAGGCGAAGAGCGTCAATTTGCTTAATCGCTAAGATGAAGAAAATGCTGAACCGAACGTGTTCAGCATTTTCTGAATGATAATAGGAACCTTGGATGAAAGATCTGGCAGCGAAACAGTCAGGTATTCGTTGGCTTTGGTTGGCGTTACTGGTTTTTGTTTTAGACATCGGCACGAAACTGCTAGTGATGGATACCATGGGGTATGGTTGGGCAAATCGCATAGAAATTTTGCCTTTCTTTAACCTCTTGTATGTACATAACTACGGCGCAGCATTCAGTTTTCTGAGTGATGCAGGTGGTTGGCAGCGCTGGTTCTTTGCCACGATTGCGCTCGGTGTATCAGGAATGCTTATCTATTGGATGCGCTGTACCCCAGCCACTAATAGAATTCTTAATGTGGCCTATGCGCTAGTCATCGGTGGTGCGATCGGTAATTTATTTGATCGTTTAGTGCATGGCTATGTCATCGACTTTCTCGATTTCTATATCGGCAACAGCCATTGGCCTGCATTTAACCTTGCTGATGCAGCGATTTGTGTGGGTGCCGGATTGATTGTTTTGGATAGTGTGAAAGCATCAAAAAAGCCGCACGCTGAAACCGAGTAAGCTCTGTGCTTACTATCGGGTAAGAATACATAGATAGCGCTGGTCGCAATTGCGAACGGCGCTTTCTTATATTTGGTGTTTTAAAACCCGTTATTTTTTAGGGTCTTAGGTGCTGCCTTTGGAGGCGGGACCAATAGTTTAATTCAAGGATGTGATTGAATGACACAGATTATTGCCAACAGTGAAGTCATTATGCACTTTACGATTAAGATGGAAGACGGTTCCGTTGCAGACAGCACGAAAACATCAGGCAAGCCTGCTAAGTTAGTGATGGGCGATGGTAGCTTGACGGAGAATTTCGAAAAGTGTTTGATGGGCTTAAATGAAGGCGAAGCCGCCAGCTTTACATTAGAGCCAAACGATGCGTTTGGTATGCCAAATCCTGATAATATCCAGCACATGGATCGCACTTTGTTTGTCGGTGATGCACCTGCAGAAGAGGGGACGATTATTGCCTTCGCTGGGCCGGGCGGACAAGAAATTCCAGGCGTTATCACTGAAGTGGCTGGCGAATCAGTGACGGTAGATTTCAACCATCCATTGGCGGGACACCGCGTAATCTTTGACGTTGAAATTGTTAGCGTCAACTAAAAAAATATTGGTTATAAAGGCAACTCAATGAAAATCATGCTTGCTAACCCAAGAGGGTTTTGCGCCGGTGTTGACCGTGCTATCAGCATTGTCGAGCGTGCACTAGAACTGTATCAGCCTCCTATCTATGTGCGGCATGAAGTGGTTCACAATCGTTTTGTCGTGGAAGGCTTAAAGTCTCGTGGAGCCGTGTTCGTTGAAGAGCTCAGTGAAGTGCCAGATGACAGCATTGTTATTTTTTCTGCCCACGGCGTATCACAAGCTGTTCGTATCGAAGCTAAATCACGCAGTTTGACTGTGTTTGATGCGACTTGTCCTTTGGTGACCAAAGTTCATATGGAAGTTGCGCGTGCGAGTCGCAAGAATATGGAAGTGGTTCTAATTGGTCACGCTGGTCACCCTGAGGTGGAAGGCACCATGGGACAATATGCCAGTGAAACGGGCGGCATGTACTTAGTGGAAACGCCTGATGATGTGCATTCACTTAATGTGAAAGATCCTTCTAATTTGCACTACGTTAGTCAAACGACGCTGTCTGTGGATGAAACCGCAGACGTGATCGATAGACTGCGTCAAGTGTTCCCTGAGATCCAAGGCCCGCGCAAAGACGATATTTGCTACGCGACCCAAAACCGCCAAGACGCGGTGCGTGAACTCGCGGCGCAATGTGATGTGATGGTGGTTGTCGGCTCAAAGAACAGCTCAAACTCCAATCGTCTGCGTGAATTGAGCGAAAAGCTCGGAACGCCAGCGTATTTGACCGATTGCGCGGAAGACGTGAAAGCTGAGTGGTTTGAGAGCAAGGTGAAAGTGGGTGTCACGGCGGGAGCATCTGCGCCTGAAGAGCTTGTGAATCTCATTATTGCTCAAATTGAAGCGTATGGCGGTACGGCAGTAGAAGAGCTTAAAGGGCGTGAAGAAAACATGTTCTTTGAAGTGCCGCGAGAGCTGCAAGTTAAGCATATCGACTAACAACACGTTGATTATTTAAGATTGTATTAAAGGAGCCTTTGGCTCCTTTTTTCGTTTTACGTCGTGACCAATTGCTTCAACGAGGAACAGGTATGTTTGAAGCATGGCTCGGATATACATCACTGTTTGAAAAAGGTAGAGTGATAAACGAATGATTTCATGGCGCTGCGTTGATGTGGCGTTGACCGAGAGTAAGAAGGGGATTTACATGGTTCGCATTGCAATTGCGGGCGCTGCTGGCCGTATGGGTCGACAGCTAATTCAAGCCACGGATGGAATGGAAGGCGCAATACTGGCTGCTGCAAGTGAACGTCCAGAATCCAGTCTTATCGGTACTGATGCCGGTGAGCTTGCAGGTATTGGTAAACGCGATGTCACCATTGTTGATGACTTAGCAAAAGTGGCTGATGATTTTGATGTCATTATTGATTTTACCGCACCCGTTGTGACATTGGCGAATCTTGCGCTTTGCCAAGCGCACGGAAAAAAATTGATCATTGGTACAACTGGCTTCACCGAGGAACAGCGTGCTCAGATTGACGCTGCTGCTGAGGGTGTCGGCATCGTAATGGCACCGAATTACAGTGTTGGCGTGAACCTTGTCTTTAAGTTGCTTGAGAAGGCAGCGAAAGTGATGGGCGATTACTGCGACATTGAGATTGTTGAAGCGCACCACCGTCACAAGGTCGATGCTCCTTCGGGGACGGCGATTGGCATGGGGGAGGCCATTGCTGGCGCAATGGGCAATAAGTTGAGCGATGTTGCTGTCTATGCGCGCGAGGGCATCACTGGCGAGCGAACCCGCGATGAAATAGGTTTTGCGACGATTCGTGCTGGCGATATCGTAGGTGAGCATACTGCCATGTTTGCTGATATTGGCGAGCGTGTGGAAATTACCCACAAAGCGACAAACAGAATGACATTTGCCAATGGCGCTGTACGTGCTGCGATCTGGCTGAATGCAAAAAATGCAGGGTTCTTCACCATGCAAGACGTATTAGACCTAGACGCACTCTAATTAAAAAATGATTAACTATGCAGCCTGTGCACGCCGGCTGCATAGCATTTCTTTCGTTTTATCCTCCTAGCGCTTTTACCCCTTCCCTTATGCTAAGGTCTAGTTAATGCCTGCTTTCAAGGCTTAGTGGCGCGTTCCCTCTGTACTGCCTCCAAATAACAACATAAGTGCCCATTGGGAAACGGTTGCGTATAGCAATGACTGTTTTTTTGTTTGTATGCCTAATAAGGGGCGGTAAATGATATGTCCTGAGCTTCAAATTATGACTTTCGCCTAGGATTAATGGGGTTTTTATGGGCTTGGTGGTGAAATTCATATAGGTTGGCTGAAAGTTATGTTCTTTTTTACCTGTTCTGTTGACACATTCCGCAGCTATCACTAGAATGCGCGCAATTTGTCAAATTTCGGCTTGACGTCGAAGTGGCAATTGTATGGAATGACTTAATGCGAATTTATCTATTTATTTTGCATTTTTATTGATTTGGAGGTTGTCTTGAGCAAGTCTGCGCTCTTAGTCCTAGAAGATGGGACTGTATTCCACGGTGTGTCCATTGGTGCTGATGGTTCCGCTGTTGGTGAAGTTGTTTTTAATACCTCGATGACGGGGTACCAAGAAATTCTCACTGACCCTTCCTACTCTCAGCAAATTGTTACTCTCACTTATCCTCACATTGGCAACACCGGTACTAATACCGAAGACGAAGAATCCTCAAGAATCCACGCGCAAGGCCTGGTCATTCGCGACCTTCCCCTCATTGCTTCAAACTTCCGCAGTCAACAAACACTTTCTGATTACCTTAAATCTCAAAACATCGTTGGCATCGCTGACATCGACACCCGTAAATTGACACGTATTTTGCGTGAAAAAGGCGCTCAAAACGGCTGTGTTGTTGCGGGTGACAACCTTGATGAAGCATTGGCACTTGCTAAGGCAAAAGCATTCCCTGGCCTAAAAGGCATGGATTTGGCGAAAGAAGTGACCACGGCGGAATCTTACGAGTGGAAACAAGGCTCTTGGACGCTTGAAGGCGGCCTGCCAGAAGCAAAAGACAATAGCGAATTGCCATACCATGTCGTCGCGTATGACTTTGGTGCAAAACGCAATATCCTGCGCATGCTGGTGGATCGCGGTTGCCGTTTGACTGTAGTGCCAGCGCAAACGTCTGCTGAAGAGGTTCTGGCGCTTAACCCAGATGGCGTATTCCTATCGAACGGCCCTGGTGACCCAGAACCATGTACTTACGCAATTGAAGCGACAAAAACTTTCTTGGACAAGGGGCTGCCAGTTTTCGGCATCTGTCTTGGTCACCAGATTCTGGCTCTCGCATCGGGCGCTCAAACGGTGAAAATGAAGTTTGGTCACCACGGCGCAAACCACCCAGTTAAAGACTTGGATCGCAACGTAGTGATGATTACGTCGCAAAACCACGGTTTTGCCGCTGATGAAACAACACTTCCTGAAAATCTACGTGCTACTCACGTATCGCTATTTGATGGCTCTTTGCAAGGTATCCACCGCACAGATAAGCCAGCCTTTAGCTTCCAAGGGCACCCTGAAGCGAGCCCTGGTCCGCACGATGCGGCACCACTTTTTGATCACTTCATTGAACTTATTAAGCAACACAGCGCGTAATCCGGAGTAGCAGAGAATGCCAAAACGTACAGACATAAAAAGTATTCTTATTCTAGGCGCAGGCCCAATTGTTATTGGTCAGGCGTGTGAGTTTGACTATTCAGGCGCGCAAGCTTGTAAAGCGCTGCGTGAAGAGGGTTACCGCGTTATTTTGGTGAACTCTAACCCAGCCACCATCATGACAGACCCAGAAATGGCAGATGCAACTTACATCGAGCCAATCCAATGGGAAGTAGTTCGCAACATCATTGAAAAAGAACGCCCTGATGCGGTTCTGCCGACCATGGGTGGTCAAACGGCATTGAACTGTGCGCTTGAACTTGAAAAGAACGGTGTTCTGGCTGAGTTCGGCGTAGAAATGATTGGTGCAACGGCGGATGCGATTGATAAAGCGGAAGACCGTTCACGTTTCGATAAAGCAATGAAATCAATTGGCCTAGACTGTCCTCGTGCAGACACCGCAAAAACCATGGAAGAAGCTTACGGCGTTCTCGATATGGTAGGTTTCCCTTGTATCATTCGTCCTTCGTTCACCATGGGTGGCACGGGCGGCGGTATCGCTTACAACAAAGAAGAATTTGAAGAAATCTGTCGCCGTGGTTTGGATCTATCGCCAACCAACGAGCTACTCATTGACGAATCATTGATTGGTTGGAAAGAGTACGAGATGGAAGTGGTCCGTGACAAAGCGGATAACTGCATCATCGTGTGTGCGATTGAGAACTTTGACGCAATGGGCATCCATACGGGTGACTCTATCACTGTCGCTCCAGCGCAAACGCTGACAGATAAAGAATATCAATTGATGCGTAACGCATCGCTAGCGGTTCTCCGTGAAATCGGCGTAGAAACAGGCGGCTCAAACGTTCAATTTGGTATCAACCCGAAAGATGGCCGTATGGTTATCATCGAGATGAACCCACGCGTTTCTCGCTCTTCTGCGCTTGCATCAAAAGCAACAGGCTTCCCGATTGCAAAAGTAGCCGCCAAGCTAGCGGTTGGTTTTACTCTTGATGAGTTGATGAATGACATCACTGGTGGTGCAACCCCAGCTTCATTCGAACCAACCATCGATTACGTTGTGACTAAGATCCCTCGTTTTAACTTCGAGAAGTTCGTAGGTGCTAACGACCGTCTAACCACACAGATGAAATCTGTGGGTGAAGTGATGGCAATTGGTCGTAACCAACAAGAATCACTGCACAAAGCACTACGTGGCCTAGAAGTGGGTGCGACAGGCTTTGATGAGATGGTCGATCTGGATGAGCCAGATGCAATGACCAAGATCCGTCATGAATTGAAAGACGCGGGTGCTGAGCGTATTTGGTACATCGCCGATGCATTCCGTGCAGGCATGTCTGTGGATGGCGTATTTAAGCTGACCAACGTTGACCGTTGGTTCTTGGTACAGATTGAAGACATCGTCAAAATCGAAGCGGAAGTGAAAGAAAACGGCTTCGCAGGTTTGAACAAAGACGTACTTCGCAAGTTAAAGCGCAAAGGCTTCGCGGATGCGCGCCTGAGTAAACTTTTGGGTGTGAGTGAGAGTGAAATTCGTAAGCTTCGTGACCAATACGATATTCACCCTGTTTACAAACGCGTTGATACTTGTGCAGCAGAGTTCTCTTCTGACACGGCGTACATGTACAGCTCTTACGATGACGAGTGTGAGTCTAACCCTACAGACAAAGATAAAATCATGGTGCTTGGCGGCGGTCCAAACCGTATCGGTCAAGGCATTGAGTTTGATTACTGTTGTGTGCACGCATCACTGGCGCTTCGCGAAGACGGCTACGAAACTATCATGGTTAACTGTAACCCTGAGACGGTTTCTACTGATTACGACACCTCTGACCGTTTATACTTCGAGCCAGTAACGCTGGAAGACGTATTAGCGATTGCACGTGTTGAAAAGCCAAAAGGCGTTATCGTTCAATACGGTGGTCAAACACCTCTGAAGTTGGCTCGCGCATTGGAAGCGGCAGGCGTACCTATTATTGGTACTAGCCCAGATGCGATTGACCGCGCAGAAGACCGTGAGCGTTTCCAATCAGCTGTTGACCGCTTAGGCTTGAAAACGCCAGAAAACGCCACAGTGACCGCGATGGAACAAGCGATTGAGAAGTCGAAAGAGATTGGCTTCCCATTGGTTGTTCGCCCATCTTATGTTTTGGGTGGTCGCGCAATGGAAATCGTTTATGACGAAAGTGATTTGCGCCGTTACTTCAACGAGGCAGTCAGCGTTTCGAATGAATCTCCAGTCCTTCTTGACCGTTTCCTTGATGATGCGACTGAAGTGGACGTGGATGCTATCTGTGACGGCGAGCGCGTCGTGATTGGTGGCATCATGGAGCATATCGAACAAGCCGGTGTTCACTCTGGTGACTCTGCATGTTCTCTGCCAGCTTATACCTTGAGCCAAGATATTCAGGACGAGATGCGTCGCCAAGTTGAAAAACTGGCGTTGGAGTTGGGTGTTCGCGGTCTGATGAACACACAGTTTGCAGTAAAAGACGGTGAAGTTTATCTGATTGAGGTAAACCCGCGTGCTGCACGTACGGTTCCGTTCGTGTCGAAAGCCACAGGTGCACCCCTAGCGAAAATTGCGGCGCGTGTTATGGCTGGCCAATCACTTGAATCACAAGGTTTCACACAAGAAATTATCCCGCCTTACTACTCAGTAAAAGAAGTGGTGTTGCCATTTAACAAGTTCCCGGGCGTTGACCCACTGTTGGGCCCAGAAATGCGCTCTACCGGTGAAGTCATGGGCGTGGGTGACACATTTGCTGAAGCGTTTGCAAAAGCGGATCTTGGCTGTGGCAAGCAATACAGCGAAAAAGGCCGCGCACTACTGTCTGTTCGTAACAACGACAAGCAGCGTGTTGTTGACCTTGCCGCGAAGCTTATCAAGCTTGGCTTTGAGCTGGATGCAACGCACGGTACGGCGGTAGTTCTGGGTGAAGCGGGCATTAACCCACGCCTTGTGAACAAAGTACACGAAGGTCGTCCACACATTCTTGACCGCATTAAGAATGGTGAATACAGCTACATCATTAACACCACTGAAGGCCGTCAGGCGATTGAAGATTCGAAAGTACTTCGTCGCGGCGCTCTGGCTGAGAAGGTGAACTACACGACAACGCTAAACGCAGCGTTTGCAACGTGCATGGCACATGCAGCGGCAGACCTGTCGAAAGTGAACTCTGTACAAGAGTTGCACGCTCGTGTGGCAGAAAAATACGGGAAAGCTTAATCCCTTTCTTGGAAACAAAGATATAACCAATGAGCCAGCAGGAAGCTGGCCTAGATAACCTCCTTGCCCGCCAAATTGGCGGGCTTTTTTGTGTTTGGAATTGGCCAAATGAATACGAGTGCAGCGTGTTATTGCACAACCAAATTTCAATGCTCACTGTCATGAAATCTTCATGATTTGCTCTCGGTTGAGTGTTTGATTGAGGACTAAATGAGAGTAGTATTGCCTCGTCGCAATACTGCGGCACTTTTGGAGAAAACCATGAACGTTATCGACCATCCTCCGAGTTGTCAGGGAGGCCAGTAAGATCGGCGGTTTCATTTGTGAATCTTCACATTTCGACTGCCCAGTCGGAATGATCTCTACGCTTCTATTCCCAGCGCCTCCCCAACATTCAGAGTGAAAATACGCAAGGAGACCCTTGGTCTTCAATCATGCATTGTGAGAAATCTCAGGGTGTGAGAGCGATTCGCCGCTGTGCTTCTAAAAACAGACAGACGGCATCGAACTTCGTATTTTCATGGTCGTTACCCTCACCAGATAACTAACATCTGGCACTAGCCAATCGGGAGGTTCGCTATGGCGGTAATGAATGCCACTATGCTGGAAAACCAGCAAAATTATGTCGCTGCGCATGAAATTGAAGCAGCAAAAAATGCGTTTCTTATTCACAGTGGAGAAGACAGAATTCGGTTGCTGTCTGTGATGCCTGTTGCTGAAGCGATTGGTGTACTGAATTGCTGTCCGTTGGGCTTGGTCAGAAAGCTACTTGATGATCTGGCTGAAACTGGCGATGCGATTAGGGTAAGGAAAATCGCGACTGGGCTAGGGCTCATCAATTCTGAGGTAGAGCCTGACGGGAACTATTTAGCTAATTCTGTCATGTCGCATGTCCGCCAGCGAATCGGTTGGATTATTGGACTCGCTTTGCTAGGGGTCGTTTCTGGGCTGATTATCTCGCACTACGAAGATTCGATCAGCCAGCTCATATTACTGGCTATTTACATGCCAGTGGTTGCGGCGGCAGGGGGAAATGCGGGATCACAAGCTGCCACCTTGGTGGTGCGTGCGATGGCGATGAACGAAGTGCGTCCATCTCACTGGCTATGTGTCATGTGGAAGGAAGTGCGTGTGGCTTTTGTTATCGCATTTGCGCTGGCGGCAGTGATCATGGCGAGGGTGATGCTTTTTAGCGACAGCTCTTCTTTGCCATATGGTTTTTCGTTGGATGATATCGCCATTGCAATTGGGGTAGCACTAATTATTCAAGTGATTTTGTCTACCACGATTGGAGGTGTACTTCCGTTGATTGCGACTAAGTTTCGTCTCGATCCCGCTGTACTTGTGAGCCCAGTGTTAGCCTCTGTGGTTGATATCAGCGGGATGGCGATTTACTTCATGACGGTTAATGCGTGGTTAGACTTGATGTGAGCAGCGCTTGGTAGAGCTCTCGTTCAAATTGGGTGATCGGGCTGGCCACGTTGCTAGGGCGATCATCCGATTTTGGAATGTGGTAGTTGGTTACCAGTTGCACAACGAGGACGTCTTGTCCTTGGTTGTTTTTCAATATTCCCGCGAGGTTGTAACTCCCATAGAGAGAGCCTGTTTTTGCCGTCAGCTTATTTTTGAGCGGAGCATGACGGACACTACTGCGATATTTCAAAGTCCCGTCCACACCCGATACAGGTAGCATCGCCAAGACGCCCAACTGCGGGTGTGAGTAAACATATTGAATCACTGACATTAACTGTGTGGCGGTCATTCGATTATTGCGAGACAACCCTGATCCATCCACGATCACAGCAGTGTTGAGGTCAATGTTAGTTTGTTGCTTCAATATTGCTTTTATCGCTGCTGCCCCGTTGCTAAATGAACCGGGTTGTTTGAAGTAGCGATGCCCAAGTGTCTTAAGGATGTTGTCGGCAATTAGGTTGTCAGAACGTTTAAGCATGGTGTTAAGCAACGCGTCTCGCGGGGCTGACTTGTGTACGGCGATGACGCGATCCTGATTTGTCGGTGATCCAAGTCGGATGTTGCCTTTCACGGTAATTGCTGCCTTTCTTAGCTCGGCTGCAAGCACGTCACTCACATACTTTTGAGGGTTTTGTACCGCGAACTTAAGAGGAAGAGGATTGGAACGGTGAACTAAACAACCACTCAGCTGATAGTGGTTGCTGTCGTTGTAATTAAGTTCTAAATCACAATGCTGGGTTTGTTGCTGTGCTTTGGTCACGGCAAGCGCATCTGTCGATATTTCTATCGGTTGATGCTCAGGAACAAACACGCGTGTTTGACGCTGCCCCTTGTTGCTGTATATCGAGCCTTGTACGCAGTTGCGCTCTAGGGCAATCGCTGATGATGGGGCGCTGTAGCAGACCCCCAGTATATCCCAAGGCCAACCGACTGCTCGCTCATATCCGGTAAATATCTCTTCATCAAGCCAGACGTCACCACGTATCTGGTTGATGCCCTTTGCTTTCAATGCGCTAACAAGTAGTTGTAAGTCTTTACGCTTTAGCGTCGGGTCGCCCCCAAACTTAAATACAATGTCTTTGCCCGATTGAAGTACTTTTGTCTCGAAGCTAAAGTCCGATGGAAGATATAGAGAAGCGGCTAGTGCCGTTACCACTTTTTGGGTGCTGGCTGGTGGGAGCAATATGTCGTCATCGCGCTCAACAAGCTGTTGGCCACTATTCACGTTATAAACAGATAGGGCAAGCTGACTTCCAGCAGGTAGCATAGCTTCAAGGGTATTGAGAGGCACTGAGAAGGCGGTCGCGGAGAAAAACGAACAAACGATTAGAACAAAGAGACGCACCATAAGAAGTTCCTGCAATCTAGGAAGATTCAGTATGGTACAAAAAACGCCTACTCGGAGGTAGGCGTTTTTGTTTCTAAATTAAGTGAAGTACTTAAGTTAGATTAGAAATCGTAACGTAGACCGAATACCATTTCGTCTTCTGCTTGGATCTTAGTTGCAACTTCGTTTTCGTTTAGAAGGTTGAAGTTGTAAGACACGTAAGTGCGGAAGTTGCTGTTGAAGAAATGCGTCGCGTCGATTGCGATAGAGTCAGCAGTGTCTTTTGACTCAGTTTCAGCTTTACCGTAAGTGGTGGTGAACTTGGTTTGGCCCATGGTGTAGGCTGCAGCGAATTCGTAACCAGTTAGGTCTTCTTTAACACCTGAAGTTTTGTTTTCACCATCTTTGTAAAGTGCAGCAACGTAGATGTCGCCCATGGTGTAAGAAACAGCCGCTTCGATTTGGCTTTCGGTCAGAGTGTTGGTGGTGTCTTGGTCAGCGTAACCTAGAGCCATTGCTAGACCGTTCTCCATTGCGTAAACCGCGCCTAGAGAGTAGCCTTTTTTAACGTCGTCATTTTCGCCAACGTAGTTAGCTTTAACGGTTAGGCCGCCAAACTCACCTTTGTACGCGATGTTGTTGCTAGTGCGGTCTGCAACGTCGATTTTTGAGCTTGCAACAGCACCATGGTAAGACATGATATCAGTGAAGTCAGTGATCATGCCTAGAGAGCCGTCGTTCAGACCGTAAGTTACTAGGCCGTATTCGGTACCGATACCTGCGAAGATGTAACGGTTCTCGTCTGCACTTTCGTCTGATTTGAACTCACGCTCGAAGAAACCAACACCGTAAGCGCCTTCGCCAATAGCGGTAGTGCCAAGGAAGTTTAGACGTACGCGGCTGTTGTCAGCCATGTCGCCATCTTGGATAGCTGCACGTGCTTCAGCGCGGCCACCGATAGCCATAGAAGAAGTACCGTCGTTGAAAACTTCAGCAGCAGAAACAGAGGTAGAAGCTAGAGCAGCTACAGCAAGTGCGATAAACGTTTTGTTCATTACGTTGTCCTTTATAAGATTTTGATTTTCGAGATGTAATCTCCAAACATCCCGATGGCATGTTTGTAACCGCTCGCGAAATGCAACTGTTAGTAAAACGATAAAAAAACAAATAGAAAACATTGTTTTTTATGTGGCGAGTTTATTTTAAATGGCTTTAAAACAGTTGCTTACAGAAATTCTGAAAGGTTCGATTCCATCTGTTATTTTTATAATTTTTCATCTTTTAGGTTTTTCTAAATACTGAGAGTTGAGTTTGTTTGTGTGATATGTGTCGAGGAATTATCATGGTGGATATGTTTAAAAAGGCTTTAGTAGAAGGTTGTTGTTTGTAAGGATCTACTGATATGGGCGTTAGGCACGGCCCTGAAAAAAATGGTAGGTGACCAGAGCAAGTAACTTGTTTACACTGAGGTATAAATATTCGTTTGCCGCGCTCATACCTTTGCTTGGGCGTGGCTTTGTTATTGCCAAAACGTAGGTTTTGGACATAGAGGTAATGTCGTTTATGGATAAGGTACCCATGACTGTTCGTGGCGAACAGCAGCTTCGTACAGAGTTAGAGCGTTTGCTGAAACGTCGTCCAATTATTACTCAAGCGATCGGTGAAGCTCGTGAATTGGGCGATCTTAAAGAGAATGCGGAATACCACGCAGCGCGCGAAGAGCAAGGCATTTGTGAAGCGCAGATTCGTGATATCGAATATAAACTTTCTGTCGCTCAAATCATCGATATTGCAAAGATGCCAAACAATGGCAAAGTTATCTTTGGCTCAACAGTGGGCTTGATAGACATCAATACTGACGAAGAAGTGTCTTACCAGATTGTTGGTGATGATGAGTCTGACATTAAAAAGCACCTGATCTCTATCAATTCGCCGATTGCTCGCGGGCTTATTGGTAAAGAAGCTGGCGATGAAGTATCTATCACTACCCCTGGTGGCGTGAAAGAATTCGAAATCGATAGCGTTGAATACGTTTAATCGAATAAAAATGTTAGCGGTTATTACCATCGCAGAAACAAAAAAGGCCGCTTAGCGGCCTTTTCTTATTTACGTGGTAGTTCGATTTTGCGCTCTTTGCTTGGGCGATACAGAACAAGCACCTTACCGATGACTTGAACTTTTTCTGCCTTAGTTTCACGAACAATTGCGTCTACAATCAGGTTCTTAGTGTCGCGGTCTTCAGAGGCCACTTTCACTTTAATCAGTTCGTGGTGATCGAGAGCGATTTCAATCTCAGCAAGCACGGCTTCTGTTAGGCCATTGGCACCCATCAGAACGACAGGTTTAAGTGAGTGTGCCAGACCTTTTAGATGCTGCTTTTGTTTTGTGCTTAGATTCATGTTGACTCGATTTGTTGTTTTATCGGGGTTGAAAACGTGACATTCTACCGCCATATCCTTTCAAACTGAACAAATATCCCCCTAAGTAGTCCGTTAACATTTAACGGTCGGAAATGTGGGCTAGGTAAAACATGAGTAAAAAGAAACACTCAGCGAGTTCTGGCCGCTGGTTGAAAGAGCATTTTGATGATAAATATGTTCAAGAAGCCCAGAAAAAAGGATTTCGTTCACGCGCAATTTTCAAATTGGATGAAATTCAAGGTAAGGACAAGCTGCTAAAACCGGGCATGACTGTGGTCGATTTGGGAGCCGCCCCTGGTGGTTGGTCTCAATACGCCGTAGAGCAAGTTGGAGACAACGGTCAGGTTATTGCGTGTGACATTCTTCCTATGGACTCCTTGCCGGGTGTAAGCTTCTTGCAAGGTGATTTTCGCGAAGAAGCAGTGTTGAACGCATTGTTGGATCGTATTCAACCAGACATGGTTGATGTGGTGATGTCAGACATGGCGCCCAATATGAGCGGTAATTTGGCATCTGATCAACCCAAAGCAATGTACTTAGTTGAACTTGCAATGGAAATGTGTCGCGAAGTTCTTGCTCCAAATGGTGCTTTTATTGTCAAAGTTTTCCAAGGTGAAGGGTTTGATCAGTATTTGGCTGAAGTGCGTAAGATGTTCAAAGCGGTGAAAATCCGTAAACCAGACTCCTCTCGAGCTCGCTCGCGTGAGGTGTACATTGTGGCTACAGGTTATAAACTGTAGTACTCTACTATTATTACTAAAGTTTCCGCGGAGCTAACACCTTGAGTGACATGGCAAAAAACTTGATTCTTTGGTTGGTTATCGCTGTTGTACTGATGTCTGTGTTCCAGAGTTTTGGACCAGGCGACAGCGCGGGCCGTCAAGTCGACTACACAACGTTCGTCCAAGAGATAGGACAGGATAAACTACAGGATGTACAGTTCGATAATCGCGAACTGAAAGTGACACGTCGTGATGGCACGAGCTATGTCACCTACATGCCTGTTCTCCAAGATCCTAAGCTTCTAGACGACCTTATCAATTCTAAAGTTCAGGTTCGCGGTACGCCTCCTGAAGAACCAAGCATTCTTGCTTCAATTTTCATCTCTTGGTTCCCAATGCTTCTGCTTATCGGTGTGTGGATTTTCTTCATGCGTCAAATGCAAGGCGGCGGTGGCAAAGGGGCGATGTCTTTCGGTAAATCGAAAGCGCGCATGATGAGCGAAGAGCAAATTAAAACAACGTTCGCTGATGTCGCTGGTTGTGACGAAGCAAAAGAAGACGTTAAAGAACTGGTTGATTACCTGCGCGACCCAAGTCGCTTCCAGAAACTCGGTGGTAAAATTCCAACGGGTGTCTTGATGGTTGGTCCTCCTGGTACAGGTAAAACCTTGCTGGCTAAAGCCATCGCAGGTGAAGCGAAAGTACCATTCTTTACGATTTCTGGTTCTGACTTCGTAGAAATGTTCGTGGGTGTGGGTGCATCTCGTGTCCGTGACATGTTCGAACAAGCGAAGAAAACATCACCTTGTATCATCTTTATTGATGAAATTGATGCTGTAGGTCGCCAACGTGGTGCGGGTCTAGGTGGTGGTCACGACGAACGTGAACAAACGCTAAACCAGATGTTGGTCGAAATGGATGGTTTCGAAGGTAACGAAGGTATTATCGTTATCGCCGCAACAAACCGTCCAGACGTTCTAGATCCAGCATTGTTACGTCCTGGCCGTTTTGACCGTCAAGTCGTTGTTGGCTTGCCTGACGTCCGCGGTCGTGAACAAATTCTTAAAGTACACATGCGTAAAGTGCCACTGGGTGGTGATGTTGAAGCATCTCTTATTGCTCGTGGTACGCCAGGGTTCTCAGGTGCAGATCTGGCAAACTTGGTGAACGAAGCGGCATTGTTTGCAGCTCGTGGTAACAAGCGTGTTGTGTCTATGGTTGAGTTTGAACTCGCGAAAGACAAAATCATGATGGGTGCCGAGCGTAAATCGATGGTACTTACAGAAGAGTCCAAAGAATCGACTGCTTATCATGAAGCTGGCCATGCTGTTGTTGGTCGCCTAGTGCCAGAACACGACCCTGTCTACAAGGTGTCTATTATCCCTCGTGGACGCGCATTGGGTGTGACCATGTATCTTCCTGAACAAGATCGCGTGAGCATGTCTCGCTTGCACCTAGAGTCGATGATTTCGAGTCTTTATGGTGGACGTTTGGCGGAAGAGATTATTTACGGTGTCGATAACGTTTCTACAGGGGCCTCGAACGATATTGAGCGAGCCACTGACATTGCTCGTAAGATGGTTACTCAATGGGGTTTCTCAGAAAAACTGGGTCCATTGTTGTATGCCGATGACGAGGGCGAAGTATTCCTTGGTCGTTCTGTTGCGAAATCTAAGCATGTTTCGGATGAAACGGCGCGCCTTATCGATAGTGAGATTCGTGAGCTTATTGACCGTAACTATTTACGTGCGCGTAAACTCATCGAAGAAAATATGGATATCATGCATGCAATGAAAGATGCATTGATGAAGTATGAAACTATTGATGCAGCGCAGATTGATGACTTGATGGAACGCCGCCCAGTGCGCGAGCCTGCGGGTTGGACTACTGACGACAGTTCAGATAACACGCCGAAGAAGCCTGATGCAGAAGCAAAATCAGAATCTTCTTCAGATGACTCGGGATCTAAACCGGTCGATCCAGACAACCAGTCAGAAGCGTAATCGCCTCGTTAGCTATTTCAAACCCCGGGATTACTCGGGGTTTTTCTTTTGGTAGTGATAAATTCTCGCCTAAAACAAAGTCCGACTATGATACTGACCAGTAAAGAATTCTCTCTCGACCTGTCTTCTCCAAAAGTGATGGGTATCCTTAACGTCACGCCCGATTCGTTCTCCGATGGTGGGAAGTTCAGTCACCTTGATACGGCGCTTTATCATGCTGAGAATATGCTCAGTGCAGGTGCGTCGGTATTAGATATTGGTGGTGAGTCAACAAGGCCAGGGGCGGCAGATGTATCGCTCGATGAAGAACTCTCAAGAGTCATTCCTGCAATCGAAGCTATTAGAAAAAGGTTTGATTGCTGGATTTCTATTGATACCAGCAAAGCGGCGGTTATGACGGCAGCGGTAAATGCAGGTGCTAATCTAATCAATGACGTACGTGCACTACAAGAGCCCAATGCGCTTAACGCAGCAGCCTTGGCTGATGTACCAGTGTGTATTATGCACATGCAGGGACAACCTCGTTCAATGCAGGTTGATCCTACGTATGTGGATCTTTTCGAAGATATCCATCGTTTCTTTGATGAGAGAATTGATGCCTGTTCTGCAGTGGGCATTGCCAAAGAAAAGCTCATTTTGGACCCAGGCTTTGGGTTTGGTAAGACACTTACACATAATTATCAGTTACTAGTAAAACTGGAATCGTTTCATCGTCATGGGCTGCCTATACTTGCGGGTATGTCTCGGAAGTCTATGATTTTTAAATTATTGGAAAAATCCCCTACTGATGTGTTGGGGGGGAGTTTAGCTTGCGCCACTATTGCTGCTTCGAAAGGAGCGCAGCTCATTCGTGTACATGACGTAAAAGAAACCGCCGATATGGTTCGTGTTGTCAGCATGATGCAAGAAGCAGCAGATCTACTTGGAGATACACAATGACAGAACGTAAATACTTCGGCACCGACGGTGTACGCGGTAAAGTTGGCCAATTCCCAATCACGCCAGACTTTATGCTGAAACTGGGTTGGGCTGCAGGACGAGTGCTTAGCCAACAAGGCACAAAGAAAGTCTTGATAGGAAAAGATACGCGTATCTCTGGCTATATGCTTGAATCAGCGTTAGAAGCAGGGTTATCTGCAGCAGGTCTTCAGGCCGCATTTACTGGCCCAATGCCAACACCTGCCATTGCGTATTTAACGCAAACGTTCCGCGCCGAAGCCGGGATTGTTATCTCTGCCTCACACAACCCGTATTATGACAACGGCATCAAATTTTTCTCGTCAGAAGGCACCAAACTTCCTGATGAAGTTGAACTTGCTATTGAAGCTGAGCTTGAAAAACCACTGACCTGTGTGGATTCTGCGGAACTGGGTAAGGCAAGCCGCATCGTAGACGCTGCTGGTCGTTACATTGAATTCTGTAAAGGTACGTTCCCGTCAGAAATGAACCTGAAAGGCCTTAAGATCGTTATCGATTGTGCACATGGTGCGACCTATCACATTGCACCTTCAGTGTTCTCTGAATTAGGCGCTGATATCATTGCAATGGGTGTAGAACCAAACGGTACAAACATCAATGCAGAAGTGGGTGCAACGGATGTTCGCGCACTTCAAAAGCGTGTTGTAGAAGAAGAAGCCGTTCTGGGTATTGCCTTTGATGGTGATGGTGACCGTATCATCATGGTTGACCATGAAGGCAACAAAGTAGACGGTGACCAAATCGCTTATATCATCGCACGTGAATCCTTACGTCGCGGTGAATTAAAAGGTGGTGTGGTGGGCACTCTTATGACCAATATGGGCATGGAAGTAGCACTGAAGCAACTCGGAATTCCATTTACTCGCGCTAAAGTTGGCGATCGCTACGTGATGGAAAAACTGCTGCAAAACGATTGGAAAATTGGCGCTGAAAATTCAGGCCATGTGATCCTTCTTGATAAGGTGACCACGGGTGACGCGATTGTTGCAGCCCTTCAAGTGCTTGCTAGTGTCGTTGGCACTGGCTTGAGCTTGAAAGAGCTATGCGATGGCATGAGTATGTTCCCGCAGGTACTAGAAAATGTGCGCTTTAGTGGAAGTAGCGATCCGCTAGAATCAGATGCAGTGCTGTCTGCTAAAGCAGCTGTAGAAGCAAAACTCGGTGATACAGGTCGCGTACTGCTTCGTAAATCCGGCACAGAGCCACTCATACGCGTTATGGTGGAAGGCGAAAATGCTGAAGAGGTTCAAGCCTATGCGCTTGAGATTGCAGAAGCGGTGAAAGCGAACTGCTAACCTGCAAAAAGCACGATAGAAAAACGACATGGAGTGGGAGTCAAGGTGGTTACAAGATGTGCAAACGGGATGAAAACTACCGTTTTTTTGCATTTTTCTCTTGTTTCACCGTCTGGCATTCGTTAGTATTCTCCCGCTCCCAATGATGGGAGTTGCGCTAGTGAACTTAAATGTCAGCTGGCTCAACAATTTGGAACATAGGTGGAACCCATGTACGAAATTCTACTTGTGATTTATCTGTTGGCCGCGCTCGGTGTTATTGGCCTGGTTTTGGTTCAACAGGGTAAAGGCGCAGATATGGGAGCCTCTTTCGGGGCTGGGGCATCAAATAGTGTATTTGGCTCTGGCGGCTCTGGAAACTTTCTGACCCGAATGACTGCGATTTTCGCAACTGTATTCTTTGTACTTAGCTTAGTGCTAGGTAACTTAACATCTCACCAAATCCAATCGGGTAGTGAGTATGAAGACCTGAGTGTGCCATTGACTGAGCAGACGCAGGCAGGTGATGTTCCAGCTACTACTGGTAGCAATAGCGACATCCCTAACTAAGAAATAGATTTGCCGAGGTGGTGAAATTGGTAGACACGCTATCTTGAGGGGGTAGTGCCTGTATAGGCATGCGGGTTCAAGTCCCGCTCTCGGCACCAATTTAAAAATCCTGAAATATGGTTCACAGTACTTGTATTAGTGTGTGAGGCGAAGATATACTATTCGCCATCGGACGCGGGGTGGAGCAGTTTGGTAGCTCGTCGGGCTCATAACCCGAAGGTCGTCGGTTCAAATCCGGCCCCCGCAACCACTTTACGGTGATTGTTTAGAGAGACCAAAACAGTCACTGGTCATGGGCAACCATGACACAAGGGTCCAGTTGCATTAAACCCCGATATTCGGGGTTTTTTGTTATCTGAAGATGACCATTCGGATGGATAACTGGGCTTTTTAGCCCTTTTTTTATTTCTGGGGTTTGTATGACAGGATTAGAAAAACAGCTTTTCGCTATGCTTGAAGCACCTGTTGCGGCGTTAGACTATGAGCTTGTAGGGCTTGAGTTTGTTCGCGCTGGACAGCACTCAACCCTTCGTATCTTTATCGATCACGAGAACGGCATCACAGTTGAATCTTGTGCTGAAGTGAGCCGTCAGGTTAGTGCAGTCATGGACGTAGAAGATCCAATTACTGTGGCTTACCACCTTGAAGTTTCATCTCCAGGTTTGGAGAGACCACTTTTTATCGCTGCACATTACCAGCGTTTTATTGGTCATGAAGTCAACATAGTGCTGAAAATGGCTATGCAAAACCGCCGCAAATGGAAAGGCGTCATTCTTTCTATGGAAGGTGAGACTGTGACCATCAACGTCGATGGCAACGAAGAAGCGTTCGCCCTGAGCAATATTGCCAAGGCCAACCTGGTTCCTTCATTTTAAGCTTAAATGAGGCATTAGTTCATGAACAAAGAAATCTTGGCTGTCGTCGAAGCGGTATCCAACGAAAAAGCAGTTCCTCGCGAGCGCATTTTTGAAGCGTTGGAAACAGCGCTGGCAACGGCCACTAAGAAAAAACACGAAGCAGAGATCGAAGTACGTGTTGTAATCGACCGTAAAACGGGCGAATTCGAAACGTTCCGTCGTTGGGAAGTTGTTGAAGAAGTCACTCAACCAACTCGCGAAATCACGCTTGAAGCTGCTCAGTTTGAAGATGAAACTATGGTAGTTGGTAGCTTCGTAGAAGACGACATCGAGTCTGTTACGTTTGACCGCATTACCACACAAACCGCGAAGCAAGTTATTGTACAAAAAGTACGTGAAGCTGAGCGTGAGCAAGTGGTTGAGCAGTTCATGGACAATGAAGGTGAGCTGATCACTGGTATTGTGAAGAAAGTTAACCGTGATGTGATCATCGTTGACCTTGGCAATAATGCAGAAGCGGCAATCCAACGTGACGATCAGTTGCCACGTGAAAATTTCCGTCCAGGCGACCGCGTGCGCGGTTTGCTGTATGCTGTGCGTCCAGAAGCGCGCGGCTTCCAATTGTTCATGACTCGCTCTAAGCCTGAAATGCTGATCGAACTGTTCCGCATTGAAGTGCCAGAAATCGGCGAAGAAATGATCGAGATCATGGGCGCAGCCCGCGATCCTGGCTCACGTGCAAAAATTGCCGTGAAGACAAATGACAAGCGTATTGACCCTGTTGGTGCGTGTGTTGGTATGCGTGGTGCGCGAGTTCAAGCCGTTTCGGGTGAACTAGGTGGCGAGCGTATCGATATTGTTTTATGGGATGACAACCCAGCGCAATTGGTTATCAATGCGATGGCACCTGCTGAAGTTGCGTCTATTATCGTAGACGAAGATACCCACACAATGGATATCGCAGTTGAAGCTGACAATCTGGCGCAAGCGATTGGTCGTAACGGTCAAAACGTACGTCTAGCATCACAACTAACTGGTTGGGTGTTGAACGTGATGACTGTTGAAGATCTTAAGAAGAAGCACCAGGAAGAAGCGGGTCAGTCTATTGAGCTGTTTAGTAAGCACCTAGACATCGACGAAGACTTCGCAGCAATGTTGGTTGAAGAAGGTTTCACCACATTGGAAGAAGTGGCTTATGTGCCAGCCGCAGAGCTAATGGAAGTTGACGGTCTTGATGAAGATACCGTTGAAGAACTGCGTAGCCGTGCGAAAGAAGCACTGACCACTATTGCATTGGCGAAAGAAGAAATCCTTGACGGTGCAGAGCCTGCTGAAGACCTGTTGGGTCTAGAAGGCTTGGAGCGTGATATGGCGTTCCGCCTGGCGACAAAAGGTATCTGCACATTGGAAGATCTGGCCGACCAAGGCACTGATGATCTTCTAGATATCGAGGGAATGGATGAAGTTAAAGCGGGCGAGCTTATCATGGCAGCACGCAATATTTGCTGGTTCAGCGACGAAGCTTAAGCGCAGCAAAGGAGGAGCAGAATGTCAGAAGTTACAGTTAAATCACTGGCGAGCGAGATCGATACGCCGGTAGATCGTTTGCTTAAGCAGTTTCAAGATGCAGGCATTCAAAAGTCAGCAGAAGACAGCGTAAGCCAAGATGAGAAGCAGACTCTGCTTTCGCATCTGAAGCGTGAGCACGGCGACGATGGTAGCGCTCCAACTCGACTGACGTTACAGCGCAAAAAACGCAGCACCTTGAGTGTTTCTGGTGCTGGCGGAAAGAGTAAGGATGTTCAGGTAGAAGTGCGCAAAAAGCGCACCTACGTGAAGCGCAGCGACCTCGAAGAACAACGTGTAGCGCAGGAAGCTGCACAACGTGAAGCTGAAGAAGCAGCACAGCGTGAGGCTGAGGAAAAAGCCCGTCGCGAAGCTGAAGAAGCAGCGAAGCGAGAAGCCGAAGAAAAAGCAAAGCGTGACGCTGAAGAAAAAGCGAAACGTGACGCCGAAGAAAAATTACGCGTTGCGGCTGAGAAATCAAAAGCTTTGAACGAGACTGCAGAGCAAAAAGCATCTCGTGAAGCTTCTGAGGCGCAAGCAAAAAATGAAGCTGATGAACTCAAGCGTCGCCAGGAAGAGGAAGCCAAGCGTAGAGCTGAAGAAGAAAGTCAGCGCCAGCTAGAAGAGGCACGCAAGATGGCAGAATTGAACGAAGAGCGTTGGAGTAAGCAAGAAGTGGTAACAGATGTAATGGAAGCAACAGATCATCACGTTACAACTTTCCAACATGCACGCGAAGCAGAAGACGAAGCGGATCGCCGCCAAGAAGCTGCACCACGTCGTCGCAAGAAGAAAAAATCAGCACAAGATAAAGACGACTCGTCAGCAAATCGCGGACGTGGTGGTAAAGGCGGCAAGCTGAAAGGCCGTATGTCTAAGCCAACGTCTATGCAGCATGGTTTCCAGAAGCCAGCACAGAAAGTTAACCGTGATGTAGAAATCGGCGAAACTGTCACTGTTGCTGAACTTGCTAACAAGATGGCTGTTAAAGCTACCGAAGTTATCAAAACCATGATGAAGATGGGCGCAATGGCGACCATCAACCAAGTTATTGACCAAGAAACTGCAGCACTGGTTGCAGAAGAAATGGGTCACAAGGTTGTTCTTCGTAAAGAGAACGAACTTGAAGAAGCGGTCATGCTGGATCGTGATGACAGTGCAAAACGTGAACCACGTGCACCTGTTGTTACTATCATGGGTCACGTTGACCACGGTAAAACATCGCTACTTGATTACATTCGTAAAGCACACGTTGCTTCTGGCGAAGCCGGTGGTATTACCCAGCACATTGGTGCATACCACGTTGAAACTGAAAACGGCATGATCACCTTCTTGGATACTCCAGGACACGCAGCGTTTACATCAATGCGTGCACGTGGTGCTAAAGCAACGGATATCGTTGTTCTGGTTGTTGCAGCGGACGATGGCGTAATGCCACAAACTATCGAAGCTATCCAGCACGCAAAAGCGGCCGATGTGCCACTTATCGTTGCTGTGAACAAGATCGATAAAGAAGCTGCTGACCCAGATCGCGTGAAGAATGAACTGTCTCAGCACAACGTTATGTCTGAAGACTGGGGCGGCGAAAACATGTTCGTTCATGTTTCTGCTAAACAAGGTCTTAACATTGACGAACTGCTTGAAGCAATCTTGCTGCAATCAGAAGTTCTTGAGCTTGAAGCCGTACGTGACAGCATGGCGAGCGGTGTGGTTATCGAATCCCGTCTAGACAAAGGCCGTGGCCCAGTTGCTACTGTTCTTGTACAAGAAGGTACGCTGAAAAAAGGCGATATCGTTCTTTGTGGTCTTGAATATGGCCGTGTTCGTGCAATGCGCGATGAGAACGGTAAAGATGTTGAAGAAGCTGGCCCGTCTATCCCTGTCGAAATCCTGGGTCTTTCCGGTGTTCCTTCTGCAGGTGATGAAGCGACTGTTGTTCGTGATGAGCGTAAAGCGCGTGAAGTTGCTCTTTACCGCCAAGGCAAATTCCGTGACGTTAAACTGGCTCGTCAGCAGAAAGCGAAACTGGAAAACATGTTCTCTAACATGGCTGAAGGTGAAGTGTCTGAGCTGAACATTGTACTGAAAGCTGATGTACAAGGTTCTGTTGAAGCCATTGCTGACTCACTGGTTAAACTGTCTACTGACGAAGTAAAAGTGAAGATCGTAGGTTCGGGTGTTGGTGCTATCACCGAAACCGATGCGGTTCTAGCTGCTGCTTCAAACGCTATCTTGGTTGGCTTCAACGTTCGTGCTGATGCGTCTGCGCGTAAGACGATTGATGCTGAAAGCTTAGATCTGCGTTACTACTCAGTGATCTACGCCCTAATTGATGAAGTGAAACAAGCGATGAGCGGTATGCTTGCGCCTGAGTTCAAACAAGAAATTATGGGTCTGGCTGAAGTACGTGAAGTCTTCAAATCACCTAAGATTGGTGCAATTGCAGGCTGTATCGTTTCTGAAGGTACCATCAAGCGTAACAACCCAATCCGCGTACTGCGTGACAACGTTGTTATCTATGAAGGTGAGCTAGAGTCACTGCGTCGCTTTAAAGACGATGTCAACGAAGTAGCGAAAGGCTACGAGTGTGGTATCGGCGTTAAGAACTACAACGATGTTCGCACTGGCGACCAAATCGAAGTATTCGAAATCGTTGAAGTGAAACGCACCATCGAATAATAGCTACCTGTAACAGGTTGTTTATAAACACCATGGGGGGAAGTGCTTAGCGCTTTCCCCCCATTCTTTATGAGAGAAGAGAGTTATGGCCAAAGAATTTAGCCGTACCCAGCGTGTATCGCAGCAAGTGCAAAAAGAAGTCGCACTTATCCTGCAGCGTGAGATCAAAGACCCGCGCATCAGCATGGTAACGGTATCAGGCGTTGATGTTTCTCGTGACCTTGCATACGCAAAAGTACACGTGACCTTTTTGACGACTGGCGATCAGACCGCAGAAGCGGGTCTGGAAGCATTGAATGAACAAGCATGGTACGTGCGCACATTGCTTGGTAAAGCAATTCGTCTACGTATCACCCCTGAAGTGATTTTTGTGTTTGACCAATCACTGACTGAAGGCATGCGCATTTCTAACTTGGTGAGTCAGGCTGTGAAGTCTGATGAAGAACGCCATGTAGAAGACGACAATGACGGAGACAAAGAATAATGGGTCGCCGTCCTCGTCGTCAGGGACGCCCAGTTGATGGGATTGTTCTACTAGACAAACCAACGGGTATTACTTCAAACGGTGCTTTGCAGCAAGTGAAACGCATTTTCTTCGCAGAAAAAGCGGGCCACACTGGTGCACTTGATCCACTGGCGACGGGTATGTTGCCAATTTGTTTTGGTGAAGCCACTAAGTTTTCGCAGTTCTTGCTCGATTCTGACAAGCGCTACGTGGTTGTCGCGAAGTTGGGCGAGCGTACGAACACCTCTGATTCAGATGGTGAAGTAGTTGAAACGCGCGACGTGAACGTGACCCAAGAACAATTGGAAGGTTTCATTGCAAGTTTCCGTGGCGAAACCATGCAAGTACCATCTATGTTCTCTGCGTTGAAATTCGAAGGCAAACCACTTTACGAATATGCTCGTGCTGGCATCGAAGTGCCACGCGAAGCGCGTAAAATCAACGTTTTCGAAATCACGCTACTTCGCTTCGAAGGCGATGAAATCGAGATGGAAGTGCATTGCTCTAAAGGTACTTACATCCGCACCATCGTTGATGATTTGGGTGAAATGCTGGGTTGTGGTGCGCATGTTACGGCACTTCGCCGTATCGGTGTGTCTCGTTACCCCGTTGAAAAAATGGTCACGCTAGAGCAGTTAGAAGAATTGTTAGAGCAAGCGCGTGAACAAGGCGTTCAGCCTCGTGAACTACTTGACCCTTTGCTACTTCCTCTTGACTCTGCTGTTCAAGATTTAGAAGAAGTGAATATTCTCCCTACCGTCGCAAGTTATGTATTGCAAGGTCAAGCCGTTCAGGCGGCAAATGCGCCAGCTGAAGGGCAAGTCCGTATGACAATGGGCGAAGAGCGCACCTTCATTGGTGTGGGTGAAATTGATGCTGACGGCCTGATCGCACCAAAACGTTTGGTTAAGATCCGTCAGGAATAAATTTCCAAAACAGAAAATAGTATTTTGGTAGAGACTATATCGATTGCCTTATCGAGGTAAGCGCTGTAGAATCCGCCGCTCGGGTGTCGGCTGAATCAGAGATTGGCTGGCGCAAATATAACCTTTTACATTTAGGAATAGACTATGTCTCTGAATGCAGAAACTAAAGCAGCAATCGTTGCAGAATACGCACAAGGCACTAACGACACTGGTTCTCCAGAAGTTCAAGTAGCGCTTTTGACTGCTTCTATCAATCACCTGCAAGGCCACTTCGCTGAGCACAAAGGTGATCACCACAGCCGTCGCGGTCTACTGCGCATGGTTTCGCGTCGTCGTAAACTGCTTGACTACTTGAAAGGCAAAAACGCTGACCGTTACCTTGACCTGATCAAGCGTCTGGGTCTGCGTCGCTAATAAGCCTTTGGCTTTTAAGCACCGCATACCGAAAAGGAGCCCTAGTGGCTCCTTTTCTCGTTTTTGCTCCCGTCTTTTTTAATGTGTCGGCTAGGCTTATTGTTCGATAGTCAGTGGGTCTGTGCTCGATGCAGCACTTTTCAGATCGGCTTGAAAGCCGTATGAATACTCACCCTTGAGCATCACCCCAGTAATTCTTGCCGAAACATGCATATTGCGTCAGTTTGGGTATATAATATTGGCGCTTTCATTGGCTTCGCAGTCTACGAAGTCGACCATCAGGTCGCGACTATTGAGAACACTCTATTGCTGTCTTCTTTTTACGAAGAATTATTGAGTTTTGTCATTAGTCGCGATTGGTGAAGCCATTGAGAATAAAGTGACTCGCACTAAGTAAGTGCAAATAAAACAAGGAATTTCACGTGAATCCAATCGTAAAAACATTCCAGTATGGTAACCACACCGTAACGCTGGAAACTGGCGTTATGGCTCGCCAAGCAACTGCAGCTGTTATGGCTAGCATGGACGACACTTCAGTATTCGTAAGTGTTGTTGGTAAAAAAGACGCGGTAGAAGGTCAAGACTTCTTCCCGTTGACGGTTAACTACCAAGAGCGTACTTACGCAGCGGGTAAAATCCCAGGTGGTTTCTTCAAACGTGAAGGTCGTCCTTCAGAAGGCGAAACACTGACTTCACGTCTGATCGACCGTCCAATCCGTCCACTTTTCCCAGACGGCTTCAAAAACGAAGTTCAAGTTATCGCAACTGTGGTTTCTGTAAACCCAGACGTTAACCCTGACATCGTAGCAATGCTTGCAACGTCAGCGGCACTGACCATTTCTGGTTTGCCATTTAACGGCCCAATCGGTGCTGCACGTGTTGGTTTCATCAACGATCAGTTGGTATTGAACCCAAGCAACACTGAACTAGAAAGCAGCCGTTTGGATCTGGTTATCGCTGGTACTGAAGGCGCTGTTCTGATGGTTGAATCAGAAGCTGACCGTCTAAGCGAAGAGCAAATGCTACAAGCGGTTGTTTTTGGTCATGACCAACAACAAGTTGCTATTAAAGCAATCAACGAGTTCGCAGCTGAAGTTGCTACTCCTTCTTGGGATTGGGCTGCACCAGTTGTTAACGCTGAGCGTAAAGCACGCGTTGCAGAACTGGCTGAAGCACGTTTCGTAGAAGCGTACCAAATCACCGAGAAAATGGCGCGTTACGCACAAGTTGGTGAAATCAAGCAAAGCGTTATCGCTCAAATGAGCGAAGAGAATGACGATCTGAACGTTCGTGAAATCCAAGGCATGCTGGGCAGCCTTGAGAAGAACGTTGTACGTGGCCGCATCATTGCTGGTAACCCACGTATTGATGGCCGTGAAAAAGACATGGTTCGTGCGCTAGACGTACGTACTGGTGTACTTCCACGTACCCACGGTTCTTCATTGTTCACTCGTGGTGAAACTCAGGCTCTTGTTACTGCGACCCTTGGTACGCAGCGTGACGCACAAATCATTGATTCAATCACTGGTGAGCGCACTGACAACTTCCTACTGCACTACAACTTCCCTCCATACTGTGTAGGTGAAACAGGTTTCGTTGGTTCTCCTAAGCGTCGTGAAATCGGCCACGGTAAACTGGCTAAGCGTGGTATTGCAGCAGTAATGCCTTCACAAGATGAATTCCCGTACACCGTTCGTGTGGTTTCTGAAATCACTGAATCTAACGGTTCGTCTTCAATGGCGTCTGTATGTGGTACTTCTCTTGCGCTAATGGACGCGGGTGTACCTATCAAGAAATCTGTTGCGGGTATCGCAATGGGTCTTGTGAAAGAAGAAAGCGACTTCGTTGTTCTGTCTGACATCTTGGGTGACGAAGATCACCTAGGCGACATGGACTTCAAAGTAGCGGGTACTGATGATGGTGTTACTGCGCTGCAGATGGACATTAAAATCGAAGGTATCACTAAAGAGATCATGGAAATTGCTCTGAACCAAGCTAAGGGCGCGCGTCTGCACATCCTAAGCGTGATGGACCAAGCAATCTCTGCAGCTCGTGACGATATCTCTGAATTCGCACCACGCATCCATACCATCAAGATCAACCCTGAGAAGATCAAAGATGTTATCGGTAAAGGCGGCGCTGTTATCCGTGCATTGACTGACGAAACTGACACAACTATCGAAATCGAAGATGACGGTACTGTGAAGATCGCAGCAACTGACGGTGAGAAAGCGAAAGCGGCAATTGCACGCATCGAAGCGCTGACTGCTGAAGTAGAAGTAGGCCGTATCTACACGGGTAAAGTAACGCGCATTGTTGACTTCGGTTGCTTTGTGTCTGTTATCGGCACTAAAGAAGGTCTGGTACACATCTCTCAAGTGGCTGATAAGCGCATCGAGAAAGTGTCTGACTACGTAGAACAAGGTCAAGAAGTTCAAGTTAAGGTTCTGGAAATCGACCGTCAAGGCCGTATCCGCCTGAGCATGAAAGAAGCAGTAGAGCAAGCGCCTGCTGCTGAAACTGACGCTCAGCCTGAAGCTGACGCAGAATAAGTGACACACTCGCGTTAAACGCGGTATAAAAAGGGGGCTATGCCCCCTTTTGTTTTATCTGGAGATACGCACACATGCGAAATATGAGATGGCTGCCGTTGACCATTGTTGGTTCGTTGCTACTGCTTTCTGGCTGTGCGACTTCGACGTCAACGCAAAACTCGCAACCTTGGCACTATTTGCCAATGGCTGTGCCACTGCAGTCAACCACGCAACAAGAAGTGCAGTTGGCGCGAATTGATCAAATCTTGCTGAGAGAAGATCTCACAGAACAAGACAAAGCGCAGATTTACTACGAGCGTGGTTTAATCAACGATAGCCTAGGGTTGCGTGATCTGGCTCGTTTAGATTTCAACCGTTCACTGTCCTACAACCCAGCGCAGCCTGATGTATTTAACATTCTAGGCGTTTATTTTACCCAAAGTGGTATGTATGACGCTGCCTATGAAGCCTTTGATTCAACGTTAGAGTTGGATGAAACCCATCAGTATGCAGAACGTAATCGTGGTATTGCTTTGTACTATGGCGGTCGCTATGACCTTGCTGTACGCGATCTACTAAAGCATTACAATGACGACGGGAACGACCCTTACCGTGCAATATGGCTGTACTTGGCTGAGCAGCAAAAGTCGGGTAATGAACAGGCGACAGAAGCGCTACGTGCTCACTTCCAAGCGTCTGACAAAAAAGACTGGGGTTGGCTGATCGCGCGTTTATACCTTAACGACATTAGTGAAGAGGCGTTCTTTCGAGAGATCATGAGATCGAGTACTGATAACGCTCAATTGGCGCAACGACTCTGTGAAGGGTATTTTTATCTGGCGAAGCGTTATCAATCTCAAGGCGATTTAGGCTCTGCGGTTGCATTGTACAAGCTTGCGATGGCCGGCAATGTCTACGAGTTTGTTGAGCATCGGTATTCTATGCTCGAGTTGAGCCTGATCGCCCAGCAGTTGAATCGAGCCGTGCCAGTCTCCTAACTTCGTTTGTGAGCGCCAGCAACGATAGAAAATCGTGATTCTATGATGAATAAAAAAGAGCCGCAGTTGCGGCTCTTTTACGTTCAGCGTTAAGGCAATTAAGAGTGAATCGCCATGCCTTCAATACTATGCCAATAACCATTGCAGTGATGTGTTTGCGCGGTGCTATGGCGCTCGCCACGCTTAAACCCAGCGATAACATCAAGAGAGTTGATGTCTTGTGGGCTAATACGCGCTACATCCACAATGCCGTGCATAGAGTCGACATCTTTGCTGAGGTCGTAACAGTAACCTGATTGGGTCTGAATGCCATTGAGCGTAAACACGGCTTGGCCTTCTTGGCTTTTCACTTCTAAACCCTGTGGGTAGTTAATACAACAGGTTTCGCATTTGTCCTTCGGGCGGTTTTCCGCACGTGCACTGAAGCAGCGTGCAGAGTAGGCCAATGGCAAATGACCAAATGAGAATACTTCAACCTCGAAGCGGTCTCGAATTCCCATTGTTTCAGTTTCTGCCAGCACTTTAAGTAGCCATTCACGAGAAAGCTCGACGGGCATACACCAGCGCGTCATGCCTTTTGACAGTAGAACGTTAAGCGCCTGTGCATTGTAAAGATTGAGTGCAGGACCAGCGACGAAGGGCAATTGTTTTTCATGAGCTAATTGAATGGCAGATACATCGTTGGCTTCAATGATGAAGTCGCCATTGTCGATGTAGCTTTGCATAACCTTCACTTCACTCGGGGCTTCGAGTAATGCCATGGTTGAGAGAACCACTTGCTTGCCACTTTTCGCGAGTTCGCGACCAAGATCCATCCAGTCAGCCAAACGTACTTCGCGGCGTTTAGAACACACGGTTTCGCCAAGATAGACAATGTCGGCGTCGCTGCTGATCGCTTGTTGATAAAAGCTCTCAACGTCTTGTTTGGGCCAAAAGTAAAGAAGTGGGCCAAGAGAGTATTTCATGGGGAGCTCCTTTTACTGCCATTTACGGTGGTAGGCACCGAGTGTGGTTTGCGCGCCTTCCGAGACGCTGTCTAAGCACTGATTCCATTGGGGAAGCACGTTATAGGCTTCTGGATTGCGTTGATAACTATCAATGGCTTGACGCCATGTGCGAGTCACTTGCTCGACATAAGCAGGGCTGCGCTGACGCCCTTCAATTTTCACCGATGCAATATTGGCGGCGAAGAGTTCAGGCAAAATCGACAGAGTGTTCAAACTGGTAGGCTCTTCCAGCGCATGGAAAGGTTCGCCATCAGTGATGAATCTGCCTTTGCATAGAGTAGGGTACCCAGCGTTTTCCCCCACTTTGTAGCGATCGATTAAAATGTCATTGAGACGAGACTCTAACCCTTGAGGGGTTTCTTGCCAGCGGACATATTTGGCTGGGGAACATGCGCCAACCGTGTTTGGGGATTCACCCGTCAGATATGATGATAGGTAGCAACGGCCTTCCGACATGATACAAAGGCTACCAAATGCAAACACTTCGAGATCGACATCAGTGGTGCGAGAAAGCTGTTTCACTTGATGCATAGACAATACGCGCGGTAAGACAACACGCTTTACGTTGAAGTGATCGCGATAAAAATCGATGGCCGCACTGTTGGTAGCCGAGGCTTGCACCGACAAGTGAATCTCCATGTCTGGGTGTTTTTTGGCTGCGTAATCAAGAACGGCGAGGTCGGCGATGATCAGTGCATCGACACCAAGATCGACAGCGGCATCAACGGCATCTGTCCAGCGTTTAAACCCGTCAGGGTGCGCAAATGTGTTCAGCGCAACGTGAAGGTGTTTTTTCTTATCATGGACATAGGAAACGGCCTTTTCGAGTTTTTTGCCGTCAAAGTTCAGACCCGCAAAATGACGAGCGTTAGTGCCATCTTTGAACCCGATGTATACCGCATCGGCACCATTATCAATGGCTGTTTTTAGGGCAGGGAGATTCCCTGCTGGGCAAAGCAATTCCATAAATATCCCCACATCGCGTGGTCAGCATCTGGCTATGAGTTTGAGCGTAGGGTTGGGATTTTAGGCACAGTCATACCCCATAGCATTGATGTGAGGCAGGTTTGATTAAACAAATGAAGAAACGAAAGGAAAATGAGGGGAAGATAAGTTGGCGCAAAGACTGCGCCAACCAACATTAGGACGCGGCTTTTATGGCCTTATAATTATTGATCAGTAGCGCTTCAAATTCAGATCTCGGCATAGGCTTGTAGAAATGAAACCCCTGAATAGTGTCACATTTTAAGTTACCGAGCACACTGGCTTGCTTGCCAGTCTCAACCCCTTCAGCCACCACAGACATGTTCAATGAACGGCCTAAATTGATGATGTTTTCAATCAAGGTCACCTGTTTTGGAAAGGTTTCCATGTCGCAGATAAATGCGCGGTCGATTTTAAGTTCATCAAGCGGGAATTTGGCGAGATAGGAAAGCGACGAGTAACCGGTACCAAAGTCATCGATGGATAATGCAAACCCCAACTCTTTAATGGCATTCAGCATTTGAATCGCATGATCGCCATCATTCATGACGGCACTTTCTGTTAGCTCGAAAGTGATTAGCGAAGGATCTGCCTGCGTGGCAGCCTGAAGCTTTTTCATGTGGGTGGTTAGGTTCGGGTTGCGAAACTGCTGAGGAGACAAGTTAATGGCCACGCGGCCAGGCAATACTTTTAGGCCTTGCCAGCGGCGCACTGCTTGAAACACTTCGCGCATCACGTTTCTACCTAGCAGTTCAATCATGCCAGAGCGCTCGGCGACAGGGATAAAGCGGGCAGGGCTGATATAGCCTTCTACAGGATGTTTCCAGCGTACCAAGGCTTCTGCACCATTGATCGTGTAGTCCTTGGCGTTGACTTTAGGTTGATACCAAACTTCTAGGCCATTATTTTGCAGGGCTTTTTGGAGTTCTATTTCCAGCCAAAGTCGCATACGCGCTTCTTTGTTCATGTGCTGGTTGTAAGTAACAACACGATTGCGCCCTTGCTCTTTGGCTTCATACATTGCGGTATCAGCATTCTGCAAAAGGCTGCGTGCATCTTTACCATCTCCCGGAAATTTGACCGAGCCGATTGAGCAGGCGAGATATTTACTAAAATGGTAGAGATCAAACGGTTGACTGATAACTTCGACTATTTTATTGGCAAGATCGGTAGCGGTTTCATCACCATTTTGCTCAGGCAAGAGAACTGCAAACTCATCCCCCCCGAGATGCCCCAATATTGTTTCAGCGGGCAAATGACGACGAAGACGTTGCGCTATTTCTTGTAAGACACGATCACCAATGTGATGCCCGAGAGAATCGTTGATGTTCTTAAAGTTATCGACATCTAGGTATAGCATCAACAGAGGCGTATCGTTGGTAATGAGCTGTTCAAGGCGACGAGAAAATCCGTGTCGATTATACAGACTCGTTAACGCGTCAAACTGCGCCAACTTTTCTATGGTTTGCTGATGGTCAGAAACAGCAACGGTATGAGAGAGCGTAATAAGTGCGCCACTGCTACCTAATAGGCTGACAGCGCCATAAGAGACGTTTAAGGGTTTGCTGTTGGCGTTCGCTTTACTTGCATGACATACCAACTGTTTACCTGTACCTAAAGTGGTGAGAGAGGCGACAACGGATTGACCTTTGACAGGGCTTGCCAGCAGGTTTTCGATGTCCTCACCTAGAATTTCATTTGGGTTGTCAAAACCTAGCATGCTAACGGCATGATGATTGGCACTGAGCACGATACCGTCATCGAGGACGCAACATCCTTCTCCGACTAATTGGCAAAGGTTGCTAAAGCGACTTTCTGACGACTCTAACGCACTGGTTAGAACTTGCCTTTCTGATGTATCAGCTGCATGGAAAATGATGGCGCCTTCCGGCCATTCATTGTTGTCGAGTGGGGAGACACTGAAATGAAAGCTGGAGTCGTGGATACCATCATTGAGCACTATTTCGCCTTCCGAGTGTTCCCCGACGAAAGCACGTTGATAGTGAGGTGACAGCGCCTCATAAAAGCCAAGACCAAGAATGTCTGAATCCTGTTTGCCGACCAATTCGCTTTGATCTAACCCGCTAATTTCACAATATCGCTGGCTGACCCAAAGATAATGGTGATTTTTGTCTAGGACGGCAAAAAGGAAAGGGCTGTTATGAGTTAGGCGCGAAAACCAATAGGTTAGTTGCTCAATTGGCATTTAGGCTCCATACATCCAAGCTAGCGAAGCTATTTCCTACTTCAACTCCAAATTTGAAGCAATACTATATAACGCGAGTGTATCAGGATAAACACATATGTTACCAAACTGCTTAAGGTAACTTGTTAATTGAACGCGTGCCGCTTTTTATGTATTCATGGTGGTTATGTTGGCCTTTAAATGCTACTGAGTTGTGAATGCCTTTTTGGGTGTGTGCTACCTGTAGTAAACAGAATGAATCAAAAAAGAGTGAGGCTGTGCTTCGAGTTTTTTGATTCAAGGCATGATCTAACAGGGTCACAATGGCATACAATGAAGCATACTTTTCGCTCCCTTAGCGTTGGAACATTATCTTGCTCGATAAACTTCATACAGCCTTGGTGCAACAGGCACCTGCACTTTTTCGATTGCCCGTTAAACTTATCCCAGCAGCCGCACAGCAGGCGCTCATGTTAGAGACGCTCAAACGTGTTTTCAGTGAAGCATTGGATGATGGCGAATTTGAATTTCTTGAAAATCGCTGGTTGGAAGTGCATGTTCGCGATATAGGTTTTAAGAGCTACATTAGTTTTGATAACGACAAGCTTGTCGTAAAACAAAATATTGAAACCCCTGACGTAAGATTTAGCGGTGATCTCAATGACTTGATTTTGATCGCTGCTCGTAAAGAAGATCCTGATACCTTGTTTTTTCAACGTCGTTTGTTGATTGAAGGTGACACAGAGCTCGGTTTGGAAGTCAAAAACTTGATGGACAGTGTTGATCTGGATCTATTACCACCTTTACTTCGCCAAGGATTGTTTTCGTTAGCAGCGTTCGTTCAAAAAGGCCTGCAAACATCCGCCCATGCTGATGAGGCGCACTATGCTCATAAGATCTGAAGCACCTGCCGATCTACTTCCGATCGACCGATTGAATAAAAAAACGTTCCCAACCCATGCAGAAGCTAAGCTGGTGATGTCATTGCGTGAGAATGGGCATAACACCTTGTCATTGGTGGCTTGCACTGATGAAGGTGAAGTGGTTGCGCATACTATGTTTAGCCCTGTCACCATTGGTGGACAAGACACAGGCGTACAGGGATTGGCTCCCATTTGTGTACATCCAGATTATCGTAGGCAAGGTATTGCGGCAGCGCTGATAAAGGAAGGCTTTGAAATACTTCGTGAGTTTGGTTACCCAGCCTGTGTGGTGTTGGGCGATCCTGCCTACTATTCGCGAGTGGGCTTCACTGCAGCCAAAAAATTTGGCTTCCATTGTAAGTGGGACGTGCCTGCAGAGGCATTTATGGCGATTGAACTGATTGATGGCGCATTCGATTCATTACAAGGGCTAGTGGATTACTGTCCTGAGTTTGATGAACTCTGATATTGCGACTCATGCATTTTTAAAAGAGCAGCGTGAGGCTGCTCTTTTCGTTTTATTGGCCGGATTTTGGGGCAAGAAAAGAGCCAAATTGGCGTGCTCATTCCGATACCCGCAGAAGTTTGTTAGGATGCATCGCATATTCTCTTGGTTCATATTTTGATATTCGTGGTGTCATGAACGATTTACAGCGACTCAAAGAAATGGGGATCACGGTATGGGACGTTAAGCGTCCTGACTTGTTTCCAAACAATGCGGACAAGGCCATAGCGTTACCGTCGTCGTGTAAACTCTTGTTCGTGAGTGATGCCGAGTTGAGTGAACGTGATGCTTGGTTATTTGGAAAGATCTTAGCCAGCATGAAGCTTACCCCCGAGCAGGCACTGAGGTTGCCTTCAAGAGCGCTAGCCAATCTTGGAGAACACTCCTTGATCTGGTGTTGGTTTGCAGGTGCGTCTGTACAGACATTATCGGGCGTTAATTCGCTCTCCTCGCCAGTACTCTCGATACTCAATGACGATCAAGACGCCAAAAAGGCGTTATGGAAACAAATCAAACGTTATGAAAACTGAATTTCTCTTGATGGATGATGCCTGGCTAGACTCAGTCGTCGCCATAGAACGAGCAGCCCATAGTCACCCTTGGGCTGAAAGCTTATTGCGAAAGCCGCCAACCAAGTTTAGCTGCAATCGCGTTCTGGTCATGGATCATGAAGTGGTCGGGTACTTTTTTGCGCAATGTGTGGCTGGAGAGGCATCGTTACTCAATATCGCTGTTGCGCCGCAGCACCAAGGTAAAGGTTTTGGTAAGCAGCTACTTAATGAGTTTCTTATTTGTATGCGCAACGCTGATGCACAAGAAGCGTGGTTAGAAGTTCGAGAAAGTAACCAATCGGCAATTAAGCTTTATGAATCGCTGGAGTTTAATGAGTTTGACCGCCGTTATGGGTATTACCCGAAAGAGGGTGGCAAGGAAGATGCGCTAATTATGAGTTACTGGTTCGAATAAAAGAAAACCCGCTGAATGCGGGTTTTTTTGTGGGGTTTACATGGCTTTTTCTTGAGCCATGACGACAACTGGAGGGTGTATAAAACCTTGGTAGGCATCAATAAACTGCGTGTCTAACTGTGATTTGCTTTCTTCATCTTTCACACCCGTTGCAATTACGGTGATATCTAAAGAATCTGCAATGTTGGCCAGCGTTTCGGTAAACAAGCGGTTTTGACTGTTTTGTTCTTGGCTCAATGCTTGGTCTAGCTTGACGTAACTCGGTTTAAGCTTTGCCAAATACTCGACGCCCTGTAGATAGCGGCCAAAATGATCAACGCCAACAAAAGCACCTGTTTTTCGGATTTTCTCGCTAAACGTAATGCAGGCATCTAAGTTATTGCGCGCACTCGCCTCGCTGATTTCAAAATACAGGTTTTTGCTTGGCAGCTCGGTATGAATCTTCTGTACTAACCAATCGCAAAAGGCTTTATTTGAAAGACTTTCGTCAGTTAGGTTCAAGGCAATACGAGTTTCAATAGGCAGGTTTTTATGTAGTGCAATCAAAGACTCAATTACGACTCTGTCAAACTCAACGCCTTTTTTAAATAACTGAACGTACGGCATGATACGTCCCGCTGAATGCCATTGATTCTCTATCAAAGCCTGAGTGAATAGCTCGTAGTGAAGGGGCTTAGATATAGAGGAGTCGAGGTTGTTGACCGCTTGCCACTGAAATCTAATCGTCTTCTTTTGTAAGGTGTCAGTGAGCAATGCTCGCCATGTTTCTCGATCAATGACTTGTTCGTCGGCTCCGCGATTAAAGACGAAGACTTCGTTGACTTGAATAGCGCGCTGTAATGCATTGTCTGCTAAAGACAGCAACTGAGAGCCAGGTACGCCATGACCGTGGACGACGCCAATAGAAAACCCTTCGTTGGCTTCAAACCCAGCCATTGCGACTTCATTATTGAGGGTGCTGATCAAAATGTGTAAGCAATGTCGGCTCTGCTCTTCGCTGTATTCAGGAAGAAGTAATGCCACTTCGGTTTCGCTGATACGTGCAATGCAGATGTTGCTTTGGCTACCCAATGCACTTTGGAGAGAGCTGGATAGAAGACGCCAGGTTTCATCTCTGGCCGCAAAACCATAGTGGCGGTAGATTGTATCTAGCCACTCCATTTTTGTAATGAGTACCGCTCCTTGTGAGTCGTTATCTTCACCCATCCAACTGTTGAGCTGGTGGATGAAAAATTGACGATTTGGAAGGCTCGATACCGCGTCGTACATCATGCTGTTGTGTAGCGTTTTCAGTTCGTTGTTCAGTGATTTTATGAGCCGTTGCACTTGCTGAGCCAAGCCATCTATTGCTTGGTCCAATAGGGGAAGCCCTGAGCGCTTTGATGACTCCAATGATGAGAAGTCTTGAACCGCTAACTGATGAATGGTTGATGTGGCTTTCTTTATGGCTTGGCGTCGTTTTTCGTCAAGAATGGTAAAAATGAAAAGCAATGCCAAAGTTAGAAGACTCGCACTTGAAATCAGGCCTGACAAATGTGAAGCAACGTCTTGATTCGCAATGTTGGGTGATAGTGTTAAAGACAGTGAAGCAATGATTGCACCGTCATCTTCCAGCTCTACGGTTCGTTCAACGGGAGTCACTTGGCTTAACGAAAAAAACCAGCCCAAATTGTTTGGTGTGGTTTTATGTGTCCAGGTTATTGATTCCGAAGTGATCTGATCGGTGAGAGATATCGCAGTGATTTCCTGTGACAGTATGCTATTGGCGATAAGCTTAATCGAGTCAGTGTCATAGTAAGTAATGAATTTTGGCAAAGTTTGCACGAGTTGATCCGTGGCAACATCAGCGCGCTGTATAAGCCTCGCCTGTTGTTCATGGGTGCTCATAAACAATTGCCCCGTTAGAAACACGGCGAGTAGCAGCATTGCGGAAAAGTAAACCAACAGCAAAGAATAGCGTTTTGTGATCATAGAAAACTCGTGGTGGCGCAGAACACAACAGGGCTGACACCTTCATGTGTCAGCCCTTGCTTTTAGTTAGATATCAGGGTTATTCAGACGTAAAGATGGTCCATCTCATGTCTGTGACATTGTATTCGCCCGACAATGAGGCCATTACTCGTCGGTTAGTTTCATGAGCAAGCTCAGAATCTTCATCCATGAGTGGTTCGGTGTGCCCGTAGCCAATGGCTTCAACACGCGACGCGGGAATATCGAAATCCTCGACCAGTGCATTCGCCACGGCATCAGCACGGCGCTGAGACAGTGCCAAGTTATAAGATGCGCTGCCTACCTTGCTTGCGTGTCCTTCAATTGTCACGACGGCACCGTCTTGTTCTTCCAAAAACGCCGCGAGTTGCTCCAGTTTACCGTAGTAACTTGGAAGCAATTGAGCTGAGTCATTCGGGAACTTAACGTCGAGCCTAAAGCTCTGCTTAACGGTTTTATCTTTCGCACAACCGTCGTTGTTTACCGCTGCACCACTTAGCGTTTCGTCGCAAAGTTCACGTGCTTTAATGACGCCATCATTGTCCAAATCCCGTAAGTCACTCACCTGTGGTGAAGCGTCTTCCATAGTGATTATCTCTTGATTAGCGCAACCGGCTAAAAACAAGGCAGGAAGTAAGAGAATGAGCTTATTCATTATTGAACGCCTCCTTTGTAAGCGTCTTCACCTAGCCATACCTCTGGCGTTGTTATGCGTAGTGAGTCGAGCAGTTGACCTGTTGCGTTTAGCAATCGGTATTGTGCAATTAAGTCATCATATTCTGCGGTGAGGTATTCACGACGGGCTTGGAAAAGCTCATTTTCAGAATCAAGTACGTCAATCAAAGTACGTTGACCGAGTTTGAACTGATCTTCATAGGCATTGCGGGTTTCAATGGCGGATTCCACATGCTGACGAAGATAGGTCATTTGTTGGCTTAGGAAATCACGTGCGTTCCAAGCCAAGGTCGTACCTTCAACAACGTCACGATAGGCTTCTTGTTGAATCGCTTTGGATTGGTTGATGCTATAGGCAGCTTCGCGCTCTCTTGCTCTATCCGCACCACCAGAGAACAGGTTGTAGCTGACACGAACCATCGCGAGTACTTCATCGCTATTGCCGCCGACATCTGCACCAATCGGGCTTGTACCGTCGGTGCCATCTAGGTTGTCATCCCAACCGGCAGATAAATCAAACGTCACCTGTGGGTAGTAGTTCCCTTTGGCAGATTCGCGCTGCGCTGTAGCTGCATTAATGTCGTTACCTGCTGATTTCAGCGTTGGATGTTCGATCGTAGACATATCAATTGCTTGCTCTAGGCTAGTTGGCAACATGACTGCATCGGGAACGGGAAGACGTGTATCTGACGGAGCGATGCTGACCAGCTTTTTGTAAGTGATAGTGGCATCAGAAAGGTTATTTTTTGATGAAATCAGGTTGGAATGGGCACGAGCAAGACGGCCTGTTACCTGAGAGAGATCCGCGGTAGAACCCAAACCAGAGTCAGTTTTTTGTTTTACCTGGTCAAAAATAATCTGATGGCTTTCTAGGTTACGTTCGGCAAGTACTACGATTTGGGTAGCGCGCAAAAACTCCAAGTAGGCACGTGAGACTTCCAGTGCCACATCTTCTGCAGAAGCAAATAGCGCCCACTGTTCGGCACTGGCTTCATATTCGCTGCGTTCTACTTCGTTGGTGGTTTGAAAGCCACTAAATATGACCTGGCGAAGTGATACACCAATCTCGCGACGTGTCAGCTCTTTCGTGTCGTCAACATTGTAGTTCAGTGCATCTCGACGGGTTGATGGACTTTCTGTCCATTCACGTCCTATCCCTGCATCGAAATCAATCGTTGGGTAGTAGCCAGCAAAAGCTTGGTTCACCTGCTCTTCACGCACCTTGAAGCGGTTGAATGCTTGACGAATTTGAGGATGGGTGTCCAATGCTGTAGCCACTGCCTGTTCGAGTGATTGAGCAGCAACTGACGTTGGTAGCAATACGGCAGCCACTGCCAATGCTGCCACGCTTTTTTTAAGCGTTCGGCTAACACTGTTTTTCATGTCTCTCTCCTTGATTATTATTAGCGCTCTCTTAGCGCCGATTCTTTTGCCCTTAAAATGGGATTGAGCAAGTACTCCAGAACTGTCCGCTTCCCTGTGATGATGTCCACGGATGTCAACATTCCTGGGATAATGGGCAATTCACCGCCATCTTTTTTTTCTAAGCTAGATCTTTCCGTTCGGATCCTAACTAAATAGAAACTGTTTCCTTCTTCATCTTGAGTCGTATCTGCGCTGATGTGTTCAAGCGTGCCATTTAACCCGCCATATCGAGTGAAATCATACGCAGTGACTTTAACAACCGCGGGAAGTCCCGAATGCAGGAAAGCAATATCTTTTGGGGCAATCTTTGCCTCGATAAGCAATTTATCTTCTGCGGGAACGATCTCGATCAAATCAATACCAGGTTGAACCACGCCGCCTAATGTATTGATATGAATCGTCTTAATGGTGCCAGTCACCGGAGCGGTAATGACCGCCTTGTCGACTTTGTCTTGTGAGCCTACTTGCGCCTGCGTTAATCGAGATAGGCGCGATTCGAGTTCACCCATTTTTGAGCGAGTCTCGTTGTTAAAAGACAGCACAGCCTCTCGACGTTTTAAAATCGCTTCATCGACGGTGGATTTAATTTTTGGTTGCATCAAACGCAATGACTCAAGCTCACCTTTAAGGTCATTAACTTGGCGTTCAAGCTTGAGTAAATCGATAGCTGATACGATGCCTTTTTTGGCCAGAGGGACGGTTATTTTCAACTCGCGGCTGATCAGTCCATAACTGTCTGACAGTGTTCGAAGTTTTGAATCGATTTCTTGTCGTTCTTGCTGTTTTTGCTGAATTTGACGAGCCAGTATCTCTAGACGGTTTTTCAAGTCGAGTAAGCGACCTTCATACTCCTGACGCTGTCCCGCAATCAAATCGGGCTCTTCGCTCGCCAAAGCGACCGGAAATTCTAGAGGGGATATGACGATCTGAATCTGCTCCCTCCAGTTAGGTGCCGTCGGTTTTAGCGTGATACTGCCGAGTTCTGCTTGCATACGAATGATATTGGCGCGAAGACTAGACACTTCTTCTTCTTGCTGCGCCAAGTCGGAGCGAAAGCGAGTGTCATCAATGCGCGCAAGTGGCTCACCTTGCTGAACAAGCTGGCCTTCTTGCACGTACATAGCTTGAAGAATACCGCCATCTAGGCTTTGGATGAGCTGAACTTGAGAAGAGGGAATAACCTTTCCTTCTCCTCGGGTCATGCGATCTAGTGCTGCAAAACTCGCCCACGCCAACATCACAGCAAAAAATGCAAACACTCCCCAGATAACGATGCGATAGCGCAGCGGGGCATCAGTAAGCATTGCGCCATACACATCGTCCGTCATTTCAAGATCATGGCGCTTTAACGTGTTAGTCATTCTGTCCTCCGGCGTTACCACTGTTTAAACGCTCTAGAACTTTGTCTCTTGGTCCATCCATGACGACACGGCCTTTATCCATCACAATGACGCGGTCAACGAGTTGGAGTAATGCCATTTTGTGAGTGATCATCACCAAGGTGCGATCTTTGGCTGCAAACTTCATGGAATGAATAAATTGATTTTCTGCGTGGGCATCTAAGCTAGCTGTTGGTTCGTCCATGATCAGCAACGGAGGATCGTTCAATAGGGCGCGAGCCAAAGCGACCGATTGTCGCTGGCCACGAGACAGTGTTTCTCCCCGTTCGCCGACTTGCTTGTCTAAACCTTCGCTATCTTGAGAAGTGAAAATCCCAACACCAGAAAGTTGTGTTGCGCGAATTAGTTGATGCTCGGTCACTTGGCGAGTGCCAAACATAATATTTTCACGAATAGTACCGTGAAAAAGCGTTACATCCTGCGCCAAATAACCCACATTGCGGCGCAGATCTGCTGGATGTATTTGTTTGGCCTCGATTCCGTCAAAACGCAGACTGCCAGCACTAGGTTGGTATAGCCCTGCGAGCATTCGGATCAGCGTGCTTTTCCCTGTTCCGTTTTTGCCCAGAATGGCAATTTTTTCACCGGCTTTTATCGTGAAATTTGTGGGATGTAGCGTAGGCTTTTCTGACTCTGGGTAACTGAATCCAATGTTGTCGGCATAGATATCACCTTTTAGGCGCTTGCGGCTAATCAGATGCCCTTTGTCAGCAAATTCATCCTCTTGTTCCATCATGGCGTTGAGCTGGCGCATGCCTGACTGTGTCTGATTCCAGCGACTCATTAATCCAGCCAACTGTGCCATAGGAGATACCGCACGGCTCGAAAGCATGACTGCTGCAATGATCCCGCCCATGCTGATTTGCGCATCGGCAACTCGGTAAACCCCCATGACAACAACCGCTACTGAAGTTACTTGCACGATGAAAGCGGCGAAGTAAGAGACTGAGTTGGTGATTTGTTTAACTTTGAGGTTCCAGTTGGCGGTATGCGCCGTCATCTGTTGCCAGCTTTTCTGCACAATGCCTTCCGCGACATTGGCTTTGATCCCTTCTAACGCAGAGAGGCTCTCAATCAAATGACCATGCTTTTGGCTGGCATATTTGTTGGACTCCTCAATGGCAGCCTTAAGGCGTGGTTGTACGAATAACGCATAGCCCAAAATGAGTATGCCTGCGACAACGGGGACAACGGCCAAGTCACCCGCGAACAGGTAAATCACAAACAAGAAGAATACGGCAAATGGTAAATCGACCAAGGTGGTAATGGTTGCGGACGTTAGCATGTCACGAATGCCGTCGAACTCTCCGAGCTGCTTTGCCATGCCGCCAACACTTTTTGCGCGCTTCTCAAGTGGAATACCCATCAATCTAGCGAACAAGCGCGATGACACAATAATGTCAACTTTCTTACCTGCTATATCAATGAGATATGATCGCATTTTCTTCATCAGAAAATCGAAAGCAAAGGCGATAAGCGCACCTGACGCTAACACCCACAGGGATTCGAAGGCGAGGTTAGGCACAACCTTGTCATATACGTTCATGACAAACAGCGGTGACACCAAAGCAAATAGATTGACTAAAACGGAAGCAATTAAGGCATCCCGATATATCGGCGAGGCGTCTTTGACTGTTTGCCAGAACCAATGGATTTTAGAGTCGTGCAGGTGCAGATCGACACTGGAATCACCGCGGTATTGGCGTTTAACCAAAAAGGCATAGCCCACATACATGGACTCAAGCTCTGCTAAAGAAATTTCATCTTCGCCTCCGTTCTCGGAGGTTTGGATCAGAGCCATGCCTGTATCTTCGTTAATCTCACGAAGGATACAGGATCTTTTGTCAGTCAAAAGAAGTATGCAGGGTAACAAAAGTTTCGGTAGCGCTTTTAACTGGCGCCGCGAAAGCTTAGCAGTTAACCCCGCACGTGCCGCCGCCTGCGGAAATAGATCCGCCGTTAGCAACGCATCTGTCATGGGTAAACCTGCCGTTAAGGCATCGCCAGAGCACGGTGAACCATAGTGCTCGGTCAGTAAGACCAAGCAATCTAACAACGGGTCGTCAACCGCCTGTGTTGACGCTGAAATGCGCCACTGCGACGGTTTGCGTTCAGCGATAGCTGCTTCTGTCACCTAGTTCTCTCTATGAAAAAGTAAAAACAAAAAGAGTTAACGAAAGAGCATCGGCCATCTAGCCGATGCTCTCAAAAGCCATTGTGGAACTATGGCTGTTCTTCATACGTGGGAACTGGTGAGATAATCTGCACACTCAATTCTCCACCATTATCAGTAATTGCTAATTGCTTTTCTTCGCCATTAATCAAGGTATTGATAACAATGCCATCATTTTTCAGACTGCCGTCGTTCTCGTAGATTGTCGAGTTATGGACACCACCTTGGCTGTATTCATCCAACACAATATGTTGCGTCACTTCTCCATCCGCTTCGGCGTTGCTGCCTGTTTCATCTATACCGTCTACGTCGATGGAGATGACTATCCGAGAATCACCGTCGTACTTGACGGTCATGTTTTCCAAAGTGTTATCGTCGCTTAACACAACCAGATCGCGGAGGTCTAATTTATCCTCGTATTGATTGAAATCACCAATAAAGTCAGTGATATGGTCATAGCCACCGACCGTGCCAATATTGACTAAGTCCTCTTTCATCCAAAGGAAGGTATCGGAGCCTGCACCACCCTCAAGACGATCGCCTTCGCGGGCTCCTACATTGCCAGAAGAACCATGTCCGTTTGAACCGCCACGGATGATGTCAGCTCCATCTCCTCCTACAATGTTGTCGTTACCACCACCACCGTTAATGTAAGCCCCCGTTAGTGGGTCATACTCGGTCTTAACGATGGGTTGAGCGATATCCCAGCCGTGTTCTGATTCCGTCCAACCAGCCTCTCGAAGGGCTTCTTCCGTATACGCTTGCCCTGAGCCTGTAGGGAAAGCCCCGCCTACAAATCTAATGTCAGAATTATTGTCGATGGTAATACTATCGTCAGCACCCAGCCCTGACGTTGTTGGCGTTGGTCCTTCAGGTGACGGAAGTTGAAGGGTGTCGGAGAATTCAACTGTCACTGAATCTGAGTTTGTGTCTCCATCTTTGTCAGTGATCTGGATGTCAAAGCTGAATGAATCACCATCAATGGGTTCATACTGCTCAAGCTCCCATTCTGGCGGAGAAATATTGGTGTTTAGCGTTATCTTAAATGCAGGCTGCTCTTCATCGCCGTTAATCAAACCGACCAAGTTGCCATCAATTAGCTTCACGATAACAGCTTCACCAGCGACGGTTAGACTTGGCTGAGTAACTGGCAGCAGCAGTTGCAAGGGCAACGTTGCCGCTTCACCATCACCACCGAAGTTGGCCGTGATAGAGCCAGACTGTTGGTAAGCCTCGGTTTGAGGCTCAGTAAATATTTCAAGATCTTTTAGCGTGAAGTCACTGTTGTCACCGTCGTTATCGTTATTTACAGCGATAAGTTCGACCTTATCAAATCCTTGAGTGCTGCTGATGGTGACAGAACCAAACTTATTGGCACCTTTTGACGCAAATTCCAGATCAGATTGGCTCAATTGCATTTGGCCGATGACGGAACCATCTTTGTAGAAGCGGACAATAAACTCGGTCTCAAATGAGTCATTCTCCTGAAGAGAGCCCAGAGTGATTTTCGCGCTATAACCAGTTTGAGGTAGCACTGCCTCTATTGATTCAAAACTATCAGTACCCAAATACTGCACTTCATGCTTGTTTGAAGCATTTTCCCCATGATCATTTCCCGAAACGACGCCATACCCATGACTACCGTGAGAATCGACGCCATGGCTGACATCTATTTTTTGATAGTTTGAGGTGTATACATAGCCGTTTAAAATGATCGTACTATCACCATCGCTAAGTTTGAATGAACTGCCATCGTTCGAATCATACGTCGGGGATTGTACTGAAACTGAAGGGCCGTGATCCTTAACTTCAATATTCAAGTCGGCGGTATCCGTCAGCTCTCCGTCAGTTACTGTGATTGTTACTGGGATATTTAGGCTTTCGTCAGAGACACTCGTATCATCATGCTTAATGGCTTCATGCAATGTGACGTCATAACGCCATTGACCTTCAGCACCTAGAGCTGGTGGTGTTAGCTCAACGATGACAACTGTCACCTCGCTTAGGATTGCATCTTGGTAGTAGCCAACAAGCTTGGCAGTTTCTCCATTTTCTGCAGGTACCCATTTCCACGACAATGTTTCACCGGAGGCGGTTTCAATAGATTGCCCTTGAGGCAGGTTGATACTTAGCGATACGTTATTTTCTACCAACTCTGAATCTGGATCTGAGATATCAAATGTTCCCGATGCGGTTGGAAGTGCGGCATCGGCATCTACGAGCTTGGCCTCTTCAAGTAACACGCTAGATTGGGAAATTCCTATCTCAGGTGATTGAGGCTGTACAACGGCTTCTTTACCAATAATATCAATATGTACTTTCGCCGTATCGGTATCGCCTTTCACGTCTTTGATTGTGTAGTCGAAGGTAAAGGTATCGGTTTCACCTTGGCCCAACTCGTCACGATCATTGGCTGTGAAACTAAACTCTCCCGTCACACCATTAATGCTCAGTATCCCTTCGTCAAAGACGACTGTTGCCTCTTCTTCGTTAAAGGTGAGCGGTTCGCCGTTGATTTCAGTGATGCTAAATGTGTGGCCTTCAGGATCTATGTCGTTGCTAAACAGAGAGCCTTGAATAGTTGCTGTGGAATCTAGCGTGTCGCCTTCGACAACTTGATAAACACCCGTGCTATGGACGGTGATTTCGGTGATGACAAAGTCTGAAGAGTCGCCACCGTTTCTATCGCCATCGTCTTTACGTTCAGTCGATTCCAGAACCACTCGGTCAAAAGGAACATCTGAGCTGATATTGATGATGCCAGCATGCCCATCTTCAAACGAGAACTTGGCCTCTCCAATTAAATCGTCACCGTCATAGATTAGGTACTTGCCGATCTCCCCACCACTCTCTGTGGCATAAAGTCTAGATATGCCTACGTCTATGCTAAACGTCGGATTGACGAGATCGATTTGAAGGGCTTCGGAAACATCAAGCTCATGATTATGTTCAACCTGGTATGCTGCGCTTTGGTTATCAGAACGCGCAGCATCCGCAACACCAATGCCTCTATTGTGAACGTGCACCGAATCTTCAGTAACTAATTCGCCTTCAGTGACCCTGCTTCCATTTTCGATCTTCAGGGCTTTGATGGTGAAATATTCATTCCCATCCAGATTTTGCCATCCGTCAGCACTGCTGGTAGTGAACGCTGTTGAGAGTCCATCGTTATGCGCATGAACCGCATTAACAATGATCGGTACATTGGCTATGTTTGAATGGCTCATGCCATCGGTGACTTGATAGCTGAGGTTTACCTGTCCGCTATAGTCAGGGTTTGGCGTAAAGATGATACTTTCCAGCGACTCGCCATCTTTCAGTTGATAGTCTTTCGATACGGTTTTCGTTTCGCTTTCAGACACTTTCACAACAAGCTCAAAGTCTCCAGCGTTAAGGTCATCAAGTTTGAGACTACTTAAGACGATCTTAATTGCATCATTTTCATCGGCATCAGAGGCATTGTTGAGGATAAGGTCTGCTGGGATAGTGACGATTTGCCCCGTATCATTATTGGTCCAATACGCTTTACCGGTATCTGGGTTGTTTAAATTGTCCCCGGCTTGAGGCGCATCATTCTTACCATCAATCGTGATCGTTGCCGTGGTCGGCGTGCGAGAGATTTCAGTGTCGCCTTCATACTCAACGACATCATAGGTATAGGTGATCTCTTCTTGTTCACCTTCGCCGAGATACTCATATTCACTCGGGTCTACTTCCAGCTTGCCGTCTACAACCTTGATACCCAATGTGTTGCCTTTAGAAAGCTGAATATTTTCGGCTTTTAGCACGTCATCTTCATCACCGTCACTGCTGTTTTCTAGCGGGTCGACAACAAACGTCTGGTCGTCTTCACTAGCGCGTGCTGTGACTTTCTCGACGATTGGGGCTTCATTTACACCGACAATGGTAATTTTGACGTTAGCCGTGTCAGTGTCACCTTTCGAGTCTTCTATGGTGTACGCAAAGTCGAACGATTGAGAATCACCTTTCTTCAGTGATGCTTGGTCTTTGGCATCAAATTCAAAGGTACCATCGGCTTTTATGCGAAGCGTCCCTTCAGGGAACTCAACCGTTGCGAAGCCTGTGTCGATGTTAAAATTAAGGTCTGTTTCATTGATTTGTGTGATTTGGAAGCTATGACCTTCTGGGTCACTATCATTGTCTAACAATGAACCTTGTGCCGTTGAAGTTGAATCCAGTGTATTGGTTTCAGTGACCTTATATTGCTCTGTGTATACTGAGACAGAGGTAATGGTGAAATCTGAAGAGTCGCCACTCGTTTTGCCACTGTCCGCTTCATTGACTCTCGGTAAGGCTTCAACAACAACACTCGCAATGCCTATTGCTTCAATGGTGAATAGCCCTTTTCCGCTGGTTCTGTCACCAAAATGGAAGGAGCCTGAAGAGATCACATTGCCGTTTTCATCATATGCCGTCCATTTTGCGACTTCATGGTTGCCTTCGCCGTGCTCACTGTTGAAAAGACGGGCAACGCCAATTTCGACCTTGTCTACTGGGCTAGTTAGATCAATCTCAATGGCTTCTGATGTGTTTGTACCGTGGTCATATTCAACCTGATAGCTTACATCGCCCGCGTTGTTCTCTCGGGCTTCATCCGCTACACCAATTCCGTGTTGGCTATGTATATGCTCTGAGTTTTCGGTCACAAGATCCCCTTCTGGGACTCGTTGACCATCTTCACCAATTTTTACTGCTTTAATAGTGAGAATGCCGTTGCCATCTAAGTTTTGCCAGCCATCCTCGCTCGAGGTGGTAAACAGCAAGCCAGAACCGTCATCGTTCGCATTTACTTCATTGACGTAAATGTGGATGTTGGCCGGTTCGAGTGACTTATTTGTTCCATCTGTCGCAAAGTATTCGATTTGAACTGGGCCGTTGAACTCTGGATTTGGCGTAAATACTAGCCCTTCACCATCGTCACTCAATGCGATAGAACCAGCATCGCTTGGCACCAACGTGAAGCTGTCTAAGTCATCTTTGTTCCAGACAGATACCGTATCGCCGTCGTCTTTGTCGGTATCGTTTTTCGCAATGTCGTTAAATGTTATGAAGATACCGTTCGAATCGCTGTTGTTCACCCAGTAGCTGTCGCCACCGTCAAAGTCGTCGTTTGCAACGGGTGGGTTGTCGTTGTCCAGTATCGTCGCAGTATCGGATAGTTGGTTACCTGACTCCGCCAAAGCTACGTCAGTTTTCACATTTAGAGTGACCGATTCAGAACCTTCAAATTCACTATCATCTTTGGTGTAAATATTGACGCTAAAGTTCGTATCATTGCCCGCAAGTGTCAGGTTATGACCTTGGTTAAAGAACATAGCAATGTCGTTAAGATCAGTAATCTCATCGCCATTTACGCTAATAGACGTGATGTCGGAAATATTGAAACCATCGTTGCTTTCAAGCTTGAGTGTGTAAGTTACTTTGCCATTAACGTCATTACCTAACTTAACGTTAAATGCGGCCAAGTTTCCTTCTTCGATATCTCCGAGACTTTTGACGTTTAATGTTGGGCGGTCGTCATCTGGGTTGTTACCTGGGCCATTGCCGTCATCAGAAATGGTGGCATCTTGTTGACCGCTTAGGATCAGGTTGCCCTGACCATCAACGGCAATGCCGGTGTCTGCGGAGACATTTAGGGTGAAGCTTTCATCACCTTCAAAGCGTTTGTCATCACGGGTTTCGAAGACCAGGTCAAAGGCTTTGTTACCACCGCTGATGGATTGGGTGTAGGTACCAGCAAAGACGGCATCAATTTCGTCGTCAGTCAGTACCTTGTTGTTGATGGTGAGGCCAGTGATATCACCGCGCTCAACACCTTGCTC
>NZ_JAKJSE010000005.1:0-311299 GCF_050336585.1 Enterovibrio makurazakiensis | reverse complement strand
ATGTATTGATTGTTCAAGATCCCTTCACCAGCTTTTACGAAGCCGATGTGGTGAGTGACTTAGTACGCCTAGTCGAAAAATTAGGTAAGAAGCCGATGTTGTTGCCATTTAAGCCAAATGGTAAGGCTCAGCACATTAAAGGGTTTTTGAAGAAGTTTGCTAAAACCGCGGCAAATACGTCAGAGTTTCTTAACCAAGTCGCTGACCTGTCTATTCCAATGGTGGGTGTCGACCCCGCGCTAGTGCTTTGCTATCGCGATGAATACAACGAGATCCTCGGTGACAAGCGCGGTGATTTTACGGTGTTAACTGCGCACGAATGGCTCTTGGATGAAATTCAAGATCTACCCGCAAAAGACAACGTCGATACCGACGCTTGGTATCTCTTTGCGCATTGCACAGAAAAAACCAAGTTGCCGAATGCGGAAGCTGAGTGGGGACGTATCTTTGCGCACTTTGGTGGAAAACTGGAAGCGGTTCCTGTTGGCTGTTGTGGAATGGCGGGTACATACGGTCATGAGTCAGACAAACTCGAGAACTCGAAAGGTATCTACGGCCTAAGCTGGAAACCGCAACTTGAATCTTTGCCGAAATCTCGTTGTATGGCGACAGGCTATTCATGCCGTAGTCAGGTGAAACGCTTTGAACATAAGAAGCTGTTCCATCCTGTGCAGGTATTGCTGAGGATGGCGTAAACCTTGGTGCGAATGTCTGAAAAAGGGCGTTTACAAACGTGATGAAAGGGAGCGATAAGCTCCCTTTTTGCTCACTAGATAGATATGAATGTGAGTGCTGTCTTAATAGTTAGCCGAGACTAAATGAGCCAACTGTTAGTCTTACCCATAACGATTTCGTTATTGGTGAGGAGTTGTTATGAATATGCTTCAGCCACATATCACGTTTCATGGAGTATGCAGAGATGCTTTGCTCTTCTATCAAACAGCCTTGGGCGGTAAGGTTAACACCGTCACCACTTTCAATGATTCGCCTGTTGAATTTCCTTCCCATTTCCTTGATCGAGTGATGCATGCAGAATTTGTTTCTCCAGAGGTCAGTTTTCTTGCATCCGATGGGCTTGATGACTCATTAGCCCAAGGCTCTGGCGATGTGGCATTTCACGTCTCGTTCAGTGAAGAACGCCGCCAAAGTGAGGTGTTTATAGCGCTGTCGGATAGGGGGCAAGTCATCATGCCATTGGACTATACGTTTTGGGGAGTGAAGTTCGGCATCGTTACTGACCAGTTTGGTATCCGCTGGATGCTGAGTTGCTCGGCACAGGACAATTGAACGGTCGCTGATTTTAAGCTTAAGGATTTAATGAACGAGAATTGTAAGCTAAGGATGATTGTAAACAACAGAGTGTTAGCCCCACATACCCACAAAAAGCCCCAGTCCTTTGCAAAGACTGGGGCTTTTATCGTTTTAGCGTTGAACCATAACTAGCCTCAAACGCTGAAACACGACAAGATTTATTCCTCGTTAGGGCTAAGCCAGCGGTAAGTCACACCCGCAATAAAGGCGCCAATAAGCGGGGCTACCCAGAACATCCAAAGTTGCTCAATCGCCCAATCACCGACAATCAGTGCTGGCCCAGTGCTTCGCGCTGGGTTAACCGAGGTGTTTGTAATAGGAATACTGATTAAGTGAATCAATGTAAGCGATAAGCCGATTGCCAACCCAGCAAAGCCAGGGCTAGCAAGTTTATGGGTAGCACCCATGATGACAATCAAGAACATAAAGGTCATGACAACTTCAGTCAGGAAGCCAGAAAGCATGTCATAGCCACCCGGAGAGTGATCACCATAGCCGTTTGAAGCCAATCCGCCTGCGAGATCAAATCCGGGTTGTCCGCTGGCAATGATGTACACAGTGAAAGCACCGAGTATGGCTCCTAAAACTTGAGCAACAATATAGGGGAGGAGATCACTCGTTGGGAAGCGGCCACCGGCCCATAAACCTACTGAGACTGCGGGGTTTAAATGACAGCCTGAAATATGGCCAATGGCGTAAGCCATGGTGACGACTGTTAGGCCAAATGCGAGTGCAACACCTAAGAATCCGATGCCCAATTCTGGAAAGGCTGCGGCAAATACTGCGCTACCACACCCACCAAGTACGAGCCAAAAAGTGCCGATGAACTCAGCGGTAAGTTTTTTCAACATATTATAACCTTCTATTACAAAAAGTTTTTGGAGCGAGGGAATCCCTTGTTCAGAAAGTCTAGTAGAGCTTTCACCCGTCGAGGTAAATAAATCTAGCGAACTATACTGATTGATTAGTAAATACTATTCTTTCGTATGGGCGTGCCATCAAATGGTAGTAATGACTTACCACATGCTTTATGTGTCACAACTGAGTGTGGGTATCGCAGAGCGACAGTCGCTTGATCCATTCGTCGCTGTCTAGACGTATATGTGTTAACGTTGAAAAATCATAGAGTTGGCTAACGAGGCTATAAAATGATTAAAATTGCGGTGATTGTTGGACTGATCATTGTTGGTTTATTGGCTGCCAAATTTCTTGATGAAAACGCACAGAAGAAAGTATTGATTGGGCTGTGTGTGGTCGCGGCGCTTGCGTCCTTGGGACTGGTGATTTCTGAATTGATGCGATGAACATTGTGTGTGCAAAAAAGTAAAAAGCGAACCTTTCGGTTCGCTTTTTTGGTTTTGTTAGCGTGCTGCCGGGCGATTTCGGTTGCCGGAAGGACGGTTTTTGTTTGCGCTCGGCTTCGAGGCTCCAGGCTTAGAAGCTGTTGGTCTAGAAGCACCAGGTTTAGAACCAGTCGGCTTGGCGCCTTGGGCTCTTGTTCCTGGCTTAGAGCCGTTCGCACCTTGAGGCTTTGGCTTACCTGTCACCGGTCGCTTCTGACCATTCGACGCAGATTGACCTTTGGCCCCTCTACCTTGGCCCTGAGGCTTACGGATGTCAGGTTGATTCGGATGCTTGGTTGCAAAGCTCTTCTTACCTGAACGGTTTGAGTTACGACGCATCAACGCGGCTGCTTCTGCTTCGCTGCCTTCTCGTGGGATCAAACAGTCAGCACGATCGCCAATCAAATGGCGTTTGCCCATGCTGATCAACGCTTCGCGAATCATCGGCCAGTTGGCTGGATCGTGGTAGCGAAGTAGTGCTTTGTGCAAACGACGCTGAAGCTCACCTTTGGCAACGAACAGCTCCTCACGTTTCTTGTATTTCACGCGTTTTAGCGGGTTCGTCTCAGAGTGATACATTGATGTGGCATTACACATCGGCGACGGATAGAAGTTCTGAACCTGATCACACTGGAAGTCGTTCTCTTTGAGCCATAGTGCCAAATTCAGCATGTCATCATCAGTACAGCCAGGGTGTGCTGCAATGAAGTACGGGATCAAATACTGCTTCTTGCCTGCTTCTTTCGAATATTTTTCGAAGAGTGCTTTAAAGCGGTCGTATGTACCCATGCCCGGTTTCATCATCAGATCCAGCGTACCTTTTTCGGTATGCTCAGGTGCAATCTTCAGGTAGCCGCCAACATGGTGTGTGACCAATTCTTTCACGTACTCAGGGGATTCAATCGCAAGGTCATAACGCACACCTGATGCGATAACGACTTTCTTCACACCCGGTAACTCACGTGCAGAACGGTAAAGATCGACAGTGTGCTTATGGTCCGTGTTCAATTTTTCACAGATTTTCGGGAACACACAAGATGGTCGACGGCAGTTTTGCTCGGCGCGAGGGTCTGAACAACCAAGGCGATACATGTTTGCCGTTGGGCCACCGAGGTCTGAAATCACGCCTGTAAAGCCCGGTACTTTTTCGCGAATATCTTCAATCTCGTTCAGGATAGATTCCTGAGAACGGTTTTGAATGATGCGTCCTTCGTGCTCGGTGATCGAGCAGAATGAACAGCCACCAAAACAACCACGCATAATGTTGACTGAGGTTTTGATCATCTCGTACGCAGGGATTTTTGCATCACCATATTTAGGGTGAGGCACGCGTGCGAAAGGCAGGCCAAACACATAGTCCATTTCCTCAGTGGTCAGAGGAATAGGCGGGGTGTTAACCCAAAGCTCACGTTCGCCGTGTTTTTGGACGAGTGCGCGAGCCGAGTAAGGGTTGGCTTCCAAATGCATGACGCGACTTGCGTGTGCATAAAGCACTCGGTCGTTGACCAGTTTCTCGAAAGAAGGCAAGCGAACATAGCTGTTTTCAGCATCATGGCGCGGAGGGCGAACCATGATAGGTTTCGCTTCAGCTTCTTTCTTGGTCTCTGTCTCGCAGGCCGTTTCTGTGGCATATGGGTTCGGCATGACCATCGACTTGCCCGGTTTGTCGATGCGTGAGCTATCAACTTCCGTCATGTCCTCTGGCGCTTTTTTCAACATCACGGCGGTACCAGCGATGCGATTCATGGTTGCAACGCTTTCGCCTTTAGCAAAGCGGTGGGCAACTTCAACCAAAGCACGTTCAGCATTACCGAACAGAAGGATGTCGGCTTTCGCATCACACAGAACAGAGCGACGTACTTTATCTGACCAATAGTCATAATGTGATAAGCGGCGAAGACTGGCTTCAATACCACCTAGCACAATGGGTGTTTCTTTATAGGCTTCTTTACAACGTTGAGTATAAATCAACACTGCTCGGTCAGGACGCATTCCACCTTTGTTATCAGGCGTATAGGCGTCATCGTGACGAATTTTTTTGTCTGCGGTATAGCGGTTGATCATGGAGTCCATGTTACCCGCAGTAATACCGAAGAAGAGGTTTGGCTGACCTAGCGCCATAAACGCTTTTTTGTCTTGCCAATCTGGCTGCGCAATGATCCCGACGCGGAAACCCTGAGCTTCTAATGTACGACCAATAACGGCCATACCAAAGCTTGGGTGATCGACATAGGCATCGCCTGTAACAATAATAATGTCACAGCTGTCCCAACCTAGCTGATCCATTTCTTCTCTGCTGGTTGGCAGAAAAGGTGAAGTGTCATAACACTCAGCCCAATATTTAGGGTATTCGAAGATGGGAGTGACGGAATTGCGCATTTCTTAACCTCTTTTTCGCAAGGCGGCAATTATAGCGGCTTGTAGAGAGGAGAGCCAGAAGGTTTAAACCCGCAGTTTTGCAGGGTTTTTGACAGGATTGGGCTGCACTACCTGAAAATGCAGCCCATTTGATTCAGAATTTGTAGCTTACACCCAGCGAAAATAGGTATTGGCTTGCGTTGTAAAAGTCGATATTTGAGTCGATGTTGCTATAGCCTGCCAGTGAAATGAATGACAAAGAATCCAGACCAAAAATCTCGCCATATTCATAGGCAAGGAAAGCACCATATTCTTTATCTTCTCGTGTAGCTTCGAAAACAGGATGTATCGCGTCGTAATCACGTACGTGATATTTACCCGTTAACACAATTTTATTTCTGCCGGCAAAGCTGAAATAAGAAAGCTCCCCACCAATGGATTGGTATGACATGGCATCGCCATCGGCATCATGTTTGATGTAGACCACGGCAGGCGCGACCCCTAGACCGCGACCTAGAAATTGACGATAGCTGGCCTTGGTGTAAAAGCTATCCCCCTCGCGTGCAAGCTGGTTTTGTTCGGTTGGTGAAAAGCTGCTCGTGCCACTTTGTTCATTGTCGATTTCGGTTTGTGCGTATGCGAAATCCAGTGACAGGGGGGAACCGCCAATTCGACTGACTTGCAGGCGATATGCATTACCAGACTTGTCTGTTTCACTGCGGGCTGTATCGGTGAGGTAAGGATTTGCCCAAACTTCTTCTGAGACAACGGTGGGTAGATAAGCGGCGGTGACTTGCGTACCTGAAGCAAATTCATATTTATAGCCGATTTCCAGTGCAATCGTTCCCACTGCAATATCTTCTCGCGTCGTACCTGCGAAAACCTGATGGTTTAACCCTGCACCCCATGTGAAAGCCACACTACCCAGTGGACCAAAAATGCTATCGGTTTCCCTGTTACCGCTACGGTTTAACGGTGAGTTTTTTGTAGCTTCACCACCTGTAGAGAGGTTGGAATCTGTAGAAACAACCCCACCAATCAGTGAAATTTCGCCACTAATACCGCCGTGCTCGGCGAGCCCCGCATGGGCAAACATGGGCAGCAGAGCAAAGCCCATTAAGGCATGGTGTTTAATATTCATCGGTGCAATATCCTTTTGCGCGTGCGGTTGGCCTGCTTATGTACTGTTTCTATATAAGCGATAAGTTGAGTAGTGTTGCCATCTTAGCAAAGGCTGTGACAAGAAAAATAGTCATGTCAGCCTGAAATTAATAATTAGTGCCGTAGCGATAAATTACGGGTTAGTGCGCCAAACACGATCACTCTATTCAAGGTGATTTATAAAGTTATCGTGTTGTTGGTGCTCAAGTGATTGCATTAACCCGATGAGAACGTCGATTTTATTATTCGATAATTGGCGATAATCAAAATAGGGGCAAACGATGAGTGGCATCGTGGGGTGTTTGGCAAATTCATGGTCAAGCCAAACACATTCCGTTGCAATGCCTAATTGGTTGGCATGTGTTTTTCCCGCAATAAGGTGGATTTGGCGCTCGCGAGGTTCATGTTTATTGGTTGGCAGTTGCAGGTGATGGTGACCAAAACACAACCGGGTATTAGATGATACTTGAAGCAGTTCGTTGTCTCTGTACGCTTGCCATGTCTCAAACCCTTTTGGCCTTAGGGATGAGTTTTCGGGTAAGGCATGAAGTAACTTTGCATACACGTTGAACACTTTGCGCCAGCCGTTTCCGCCTACCTCTCCAATCGCTTTGATCTCTTCAAATGAGAGTGGTGTATTGCTCCCATTCTGCGGCATGTCACCCCATAGCTTATCCAGCGGTGGTGCTTTTTCGACATAAACAATGATTGATGCGTTGGGAGAGCCCAAGGAAAATGAATGCACAGTTGTTTTCCTGTTATTTGTTTTGTTGGACAAAGTCGATGAATGCGCGGTCTGCCAGTGATAAGTAACCGTGTTTGCGCCATGCCATAGAAATATCTAGGGTCACGGGTTCGTCAAAAGGAATCGCAACGAGCCCTGGTTCGTGCTCAGTGACCAGTTCCAGCAAAGCGGTGATCGCAAAACCATGACGAACGATATTGAGGATCATTGCCAGCAAATTGGTTTCAAAAGAGAGGTGGGGGCTGATTTTGTGGGTGGCACAAATCTGGTCAATGAATTCGCGATGGAAATAGCCTTTTTTAAACATCACCAGTTCTTCATCAAAAAATGACTCGAAGCTAATCGAACTTCTTGCTGCCAGTGGATGGTCCGTACTTGTAACCGCGACCATTTGCGATGTGATTAAATGAGACGTATCCAACGCTGCAGGCACATCTTTGCTGTGAATCACTCCGACATCGAGCTCTCCATCTAGCAGCATTTGGCGAATAGACTGAGTACCTGCCTCTACGACACTGAGCTTGAGGTCGGGGTATTGGCTCTTAAAGCCCATTAAAATAGAGGGGAAATAGTAGGAACCCAACATACCTGGTACGCCGACACGAACTTCGCCTTTTTGCAAACCACGTAGCTCCGCCATTTCTGTGTTCGCATCTTCCATCATTTGTAAGATTCGATGTGCATGGGGCAGAAGGAGCTTGCCTTCATACGTGAGGTGAACTTGGCGTTCGTTGCGATCAAAAAGGTTTAGTCCAATGCTACTTTCGAGTTTTTTAATCGCGATGCTTAATGCAGGCTGCGCGATGTGCAATTTTCTTGCTGCGCGGGTGAAACTCATCTGTTCCGCGACACACGCGAAGTAGCGAAGTTGGCGAACATCCATGTGCAGTAGCCTTTAGGGGAAAATGTCTAAGCGATTTATGGGAGTTTGGGTATATCCCCAAACAACCTGAAGATGCTCGATTTCAGAGGCCATCAGTGCGTTCAATTGAAGGCAAATTCTTGTAGAAATAGTCATTCTATATCACAGGAATTTAACGATGAAGTGGACGCACTGAGGGCCTCCCTTCGGGCGAGTTTACTGACGCCATGCTCGGTGTTATCCCTTTTTAATGGAGATCGCTACATCGGCAAAGGGACGCTTTGATCATAACGCCAGTAAAACTCGCTGAATCCTGCATCTTCATGTTACTTTGGTATAAGTATAAACAAACGATCTTACTTCTATATATTTAATATACTTTATATATCACCAGTAGGTTGCTAATTTCAGAGTATATTTTGACATCCGTAATGTAGAGCATGATTGAATTACAGACTCCCGCTTATCGCAAAGCCGCATTTGCCCTGTCTTTTGGCTCCTTTTTGGTATTCTGCAACCTATACCTATTTCAGCCAATGCTGCCTATTTTTGCCGATAGCTTTCATGTAACTGCAACCAAAGCCAATTGGTTATTGGCATCTTCAACCTTGGGTCTGTCCCTGAGTTTATTGCCGTGGGCATTGCTGTCGGAAAAAGTTGGCCGTCGCCCCGTTATGTTTTCGAGCCTCTTACTTCTGCCTATCGTGGGAATTGCTTCATGGCATGTTGAAGCTTTTTGGGGGCTCGTGGCTTTGCGTGGGTTAATGGGCATCGCCTTGGCGGGTTATGCCGCTGTCGCTGTGGCGTATATGGCTGATGAATTTAGCCCGACAGCGCTGGTGGTAGCAGTTGGTGGGTACATCAGTGCAAATTCACTAGGGGGTATTTTTGGCAGACTGTTTGGCGGCGTGTTCTCAGATTTCTTGGGGTGGCAAGGCGCGGTGATGGCAATGGCAGTTGTCACTGCGATTGGTATTATCTTGGTGTTCTGGCTGCTACCGGCACAGCGCCGTTTTGTCTCATCTAAGACTTCTTTTCTTGCTCAAGCAAAAATGATTGGTATGCATATTCGCTCTCCCATACTTTGGGTCGCGATGATTATCGGTGGCGTCAACTTCGCGTTGTTCGTTAACATTTATTCGGTAACAACATTTAGGCTTCTGGAAGCGCCGTTTAACCTCCCTGTGGGGGTCGCCTCTGCTATTTTTGTATGCTATCTCGCGGGTACGTTAACGTCTCGTTTAAGTGGACGTTGGGCAAATAGATATTCTCCTGTGTCCGGCATGACGTTTGGCACAGTTGTCACGTTACTCGGTGTGCTGGTGGCAAGTGTAGAGACCGAAATAGCTGTTATTGTTGGGCTTCTGATTGTTGGAGGTGGCGCCTTTTTTACCCATTCATTGGCTTATGGATGGGTGAGTCGTCGCGCTGTTAGTGGCAAGGCGACAGCAACCGCATTGTATTTGGTTCACTATTATGTCGGTGGAAGTCTGGGCGGGTTCTATTTGATTGGCTGCTGGGAGTATGGTGGATGGTTTGCTGTGACACTCGGTGCCGTTTCATTGGCAGCGGTGAACCTGATTTTGGTTCAATTCCTAGGTGTCATTGAAAAGAAAGCTATCACCCATAACGTTTGCTTGTAATGGGTGAATGGGGATTAAGTTAATTTGTCGCTTCAAGCCAAGGGCGCTTGTATTTCTCTTGTACCTTCTCACCACAATTCTCAAACGTTTGACTACAATCTCTGCCATTGTTCTTGGCGTGGTACAGGGCAAGATCTGCCTTTTCTAGCAATTGGTTCATGGTATCTTCCGTCGATACGCTCGTGCTAATCCCCACCGAGGTTGTCACGTGAATTGGCTTAGAAGTACCTTGAACTGGAATGTTTAAGTTCCTAATTCTGCTCATTATCCTATCGGCCACCAGTTGCGCATTTTCTGCCGTACACTGAGGCAGAAAGAGGATGAACTCTTCACCACCAAAACGTCCAAAAATATCAGATTTCCGTAACGTTTCTTGCACTGATTTGGTGAAAGCTTGCAGTACGAGATCGCCAGCAAAGTGACCATATCTGTCGTTGATCCGTTTGAATTTATCGAGATCCATGATTAAGACGGAATAAGGACGTGCTCTGGTTCGTGTGTTTTCAATGTCTCGTTGTGCGAGGGTGAGTAGCATTCGGCGATTGTAGACACCGGTTAGTGGGTCTAATGTCGCATGGCGATAGAGGCGAAGCATCATGTGCAACTTGGATGTTTGTCCCCAAATCACCAATAAACCGACAACAGTTTGTAGCCAGTAAATGGCTATTGTATCAAGTGATAACAATGCGCCGTTATGGTAGTCGACAAACAATTGTGTGAGGGCTGTAACCAAAATGAGTGATGATGATTCCCTGATGGACAATGGGAAAACGGTTAACATGATGACATGCAGAAAGGGCAGTAGCGTATAGCAGAAACTAAATGAATTAACGGTATGAGGGTAACCTAAGGTGTGATTCGCCAGAAGGTAGAAAACGTTGAAACTCATTACCAAACTCACTAAGGCAATTCGGCAATCATGAAGCGAATTTCGCACGCTGACAGCGCGAGCAATTGAAAGCAAAGCAACGGCGAGACCTACCCTTAAGAGAACTAACGAGAAATTATCCTGGGGCATAACAAGACGATCGACAGGAATCCATGCGAGGGTCAATACCGCCCACACATAACTCAGCGCGATGATACGACTGCGTAGATACGTCGCTCGCGTCGTATTGAAGCTACTCGCATGGCTACTCGCGCTCCAAAGCTCACGAAGAGAGAGTTTATAATTTCGGTAGGTTAACTCCATGTTTCCTTAGCCTAAAATTATTGGATAGTGCCTATCAGTACGTCGTAAATTAACCGACAGATCGTCTAATATTTTTGAACCGTGTTCACAATATTCATTTCTATATTAAAACAGTTACATATCAATGCGAGCTAAAGCAAAATAATCATCAATATCTGTGAGGTTATCTACGTTGTTTTGTGAATGAATCCTAAATTTGCATTCCAGTGGAGGTTCATGAAGGTGATGTTTAGAAACCTGCATATTCCCGTAATTTGGGTATAATCGGGCGCACGTTTTCATTGGGTAAGAAAGAATGTACGAATTGTTGAGTTCGGTGGTGATGTCTGGGGCCTTGGGCGCCCAGTGTGTTTTGACGTTAGTGTTACTTAAAGGGGATATCTGCCCCGGTCAACGTGGTCGTCTCCACAAAGCTTTTTGGTTTATCGTTGCAGCGTGGGCGGCGGTGATTCCCTTCTCGCCATTCTCGGTATTGCCGTTTATCGCGCTTGGTATTTTCTCGTTGCGCTCAAAATCAGGAAAAACGCGATTATCAGGTCCTATTCCAATACTGCATCTCGCCAATGGCTTTGGTGTTTTGGCGGTGTTGGTGTCTGCTTGGCAGCAGGGTAGTGCAGCAGGTTTGCTAATGCTTTCTCAAGTGCTGTTGGTTGGCGCAATTACAGCGCATTGTTTACTGGTTCGTGCTCGTTCTCGTTTACAGGCTTTTCACCGCATTTTGCCTGTCGTCGGCATTGTCGCCTCCATGTTCATGGCAGTGATTATTGCGGTGACAAGCGCTTCAATGCCTGAGTCCGAAGCTAACACATTGATTACTTCGGTGTTTTCTAGCTTGGGCTTGGTAGTGTGTGGCGTGATAATTTGGGCACTCCATTTACTGCGTCAAACTCCCCCCCAGCTAGCCCAACTCTGTTGTGCGCTTATCGTTATTGCGAGCGCCTCTGGCTTGGCAATGTCTGCGATGGTCTAAGTCCTTAACAGCCAAACTCACTCTGTTATTCATCATTGTTCTGCGAGTTTCAGTTTTCTGTTTCAATGGTAGGAAAAGGCACATGAAGTGCCTTTTTTGATCCTGTTGTTTATAGCAGATGATCTAACTGGACTAAAATAGACATGTGGTTACTTGGGTATAATGGCAGACAGAGAGCAGTGTTTATGGAAATTCATAATCTCGATCATCTTGATGGTGCGATCATGTATGGCATCGTGAATGAAAAGCTGCGTTTGGAGTGCAGCAGTCTTGACGACTTGCTAGTGCAATTTGAATTGGACCAACAAGCATTCCAGCACAAACTGGACGAAATGGGATGCTACTATGATCCCGTTGTGAACCAGTTAAGGCAAAAATAGCCGTTTGAATTTTCTGCTTTGACAACCATGAGCCGTTTTCTCGGCTCAGACTTTCTTGATCCCATCCAAATGCGTATGGCATTGATTTCGTGCTGTGGCGAAAAATGCCTGAAGGTAAGGACGGTCACTTTCTTGATGCCTGACTGCTGCATATAGTCGTCGCCATAGTCCTTTTCCTAACGGCTTATCAACCACTAATCCTTGTCGTGAAAATTCACTGATTGCCCAATTCGGCAAAGCCGCCACACCAAGACCCGCCGTCACCATTTGAATTAGCATCAGTGTGTTGTCTGCAGATTTAAAGTTTGCCGGCTCGACGCCCGCGGGATGGAGAAAGTGTTTGATGACATCCATTCGCTGACGCTGAACGGGGTAGGTAAGAAGCGTTTCATTCGCCAAATCCTCGGCTTCAATAACACTTTTCGATGCCAGTGGATGCGTATCCGAGAGCACCAATCGCATTTCAAAATCAAACAGCGGCTCATAGTGGATTTCGCTGCGAGGGCTAATGTCTGACGAAATAACGAGATCCAATTCCCCACTAGCCAAGGCAGGTAAGGGTTCAAATCCAAATCCTGAAGAGAAGTCCAATGTCACCAAGGGCCAGCTCATTCTGTATTCTTTCAATGCTGGCATTAACCATTGAAAGCAGGAATGGCATTCGATCGCCATATGCAATCGACCTTGCGCGTCTTCCTTCAACGCTGCGAGTTCCGTTTCAGCTCTAGCAAGGCGAGGAAGCATGTCATCCGCCAGTGCCAGCAACACTTGGCCTTCTGCAGTAAAACGAACAGGACGTGTTTTTCGAAGAAACAATGGAGCGCCTATGCGTTGCTCTAGATCTTTGAGCTGATGTGACAAGGCAGATTGTGTCAAACAAAGCTGTGTGGCTGTCGCTGTCAATGAGCCTGTATCGCGTAATACAGAGAGCGTTCGCAAGTGCTTAACTTCTAACATGAATTATTCTCAACATCCGTTTGAGTAATTTGAGTTTGTTTTATGCACTCTAATGAATCAAGGTGGACATGTAAACATCTGGACGGCTAAAAAGGAGAAGATAATGTCCACTACACATATTCTTGGTTACCCGCGCATCGGCAACAAACGTGAATTGAAATTTGCATTGGAGAGTTACTGGCACGGGAAAAGTGACCAACAAGCCCTTCGCGATGTTGCTGCTACTATTCGCCACAACAACTGGCAGTCACAAGCCGATGCTGGGCTTTCTTATGTCACGGTTGGCGACTTTGCTTGGTATGACCATGTTCTTCAAACCAGCCTGACCTTGGGTCATATTCCTGAGCGTCATCGTAACGGTCATCCAGATCTCGACACCTTATTCCGGATTGCTCGTGGTAAAGCACCGACAGGTTGCAGCTGTGCAGCGTCAGACATGACAAAGTGGTTCAATACAAACTATCACTACATCGTGCCAGAGTTTACTAAAGACGATGAATTTTCTTTGAGCTGGAATCAGTTATTTGAAGAGGTGTCAGAAGCTCAGAAGTCGGGTTACAAGGTGAAGCCTGTGGTTTTGGGACCTGTTTCTTACTTGTATCTCGGTAAAGAGAAAGAAGACGGTTTCAACCGCCTAGATTTACTTCCACGTTTATTATCCGTTTATCAGCAAATTTTCACCAAGCTAAAATCACAAGGCGTTGAATGGGTGCAAATTGATGAGCCTATTCTTGCGCTTGATTTGCCCGAAGAGTGGAGAAAAGCCTACAAGCTCGCGTACCAAGTCATTAGTGGCGACGTAAAACTGCTTCTTACTACCTACTTTGAATCTGTTGAGCAACAGCTTGATGTGATTAGCGCACTAAAAGTAGACGGCCTGCATGTTGATTTGAGTGTTGCGCCACAACAGTTGGATGCCGTGATCGATGCAGTTCCCTCCAACTGGGTGGTTTCACTCGGTGTCGTAAATGGCCGTAACGTGTGGAAAGCCAACCTGAACAAATGGCTGCAAGCACTCCAGCCTGCCGCGGAAAAGCTGGGCGATCGCCTTTGGGTATCAAGCAGTTGCTCTCTTTTACACTCGCCGATTGATTTGAACTTAGAAACTAGCCTCGACGAAGAAGTGTATTCTTGGTTGGCCTTTGCTAAGCAAAAGCTGAATGAAGTAGCGTTATTGGCAAAAGCACTTGATGGAAATGAATCTGCCATTGCAGCTTGTGAAGTGTATAGCGAAGCCATTGAAGCGCGCGCATTCAGTGAGCGAGTCAACAAGCGAGATGTACAAGCGAAAGTGAACGGCATTACTGCTGCGTTAGGTGAGCGAGAACTACCGTATGAAGCGCGCGCAAAAGCGCAAAAAACGGCGCTGTCGTTACCTCTTTTCCCAACCACGACCATTGGTTCATTCCCGCAGACGGCCGAAATTCGTCAGCAGCGCCGTGATGTTAAGTCGGGTGTTCTGTCTGCCACAGATTACACGGCTGCAATGCAAGGCCATATTAAAGATGCCATTGAGCGCCAAGAGAGGCTCGGCCTTGATGTGCTGGTTCATGGCGAACCAGAGCGCAATGACATGGTGGAATATTTCGCTGAAAACCTTGATGGGTTTGCTGCCACCCGATTCGGTTGGGTACAAAGCTACGGGTCGCGCTGTGTGAAACCTGCTGTCATCGTGGGTGATATTTCTCGCCCTGCACCGATCACTGTGGATTGGACGTCCTATGCACAAAGCCTGTCAGACAAGCCGGTGAAAGGTATGCTGACGGGGCCGGTGACGATTTTGGGTTGGACTTTCCCTCGTGAAGATCTGTCTCGCCAAGCCATTGCAGAACAAATTGCGCTGGCGTTGCGTGATGAAGTGGCTGATCTACAAGAAGCAGGTATCAACATTATTCAAATTGATGAACCTGCAATTCGTGAAGGGATGCCGTTAAAAGTGGGTGATTGGAAAGCGTATCTGGATTGGGCGGTTAATGCATTTAAGATCTCAGCAGCAAGTGCCAAACCAGAAACGCAAATCCACACACACATGTGTTACAGCGAATTTAACGACATTATTGACTCTGTTGCTGCGCTCGATGCCGATGTCATTACCATCGAAACGTCGCGTTCAGACATGGAATTGCTTCAAGCATTTGAAGAATTTTCGTATCCAAATGAAATTGGCCCGGGTGTGTATGACATTCACTCACCAAACATCCCAGAGGTAGACAGCATGGTTGCCTTGTTGGAGAAAGCACGTAAAACCATTCCAGATTCACGTTTATGGGTTAACCCAGACTGTGGATTGAAGACGCGTAACTGGGACGAAGTTGAAGCCGCGTTGTCTAGCTTGGTCAATGCTGCGAGCATACTGAGAGATAACGTCAGTAAGCCTCGTTGAATCCTGAATCTACAGGTTGTTTGGGTATAAAGAGGTCGAAAATATAGACCTTCTTTAATAATTCATTGCATTTTCAGCGATGCGAAATCTCGTTGATCCCTTCTCGCCCTGATGGTTTTTTCCGTCAGGGCGAATTTATTTTCACTTCCTCACCAAAGAATTCAAGCGCTTAGTTTGCCCCATGGTGGCAGGATTCGTAAATATGACTAACAATTAGTTAACATATAACGGAGGGTATAAAGAGGATGGCAAAGAAGGTTTTGTATTCAACGATTGTAACGGTCCTCGTTGGGCTGTTTTTTTCGTTCCTCGCAGCCATGTCTTTGTATCAATCTGAGAAGCAAGCCGTTAAACATGAAATTCAAAAAGACGTTGAAAATGCAGCCCTTTCTTTAGGCAGAGAGCTCAACATCAGTATCGAACTCCTTTACGCCTTACGCAGTCAGGTTTCCCTTAGCAATGAAATCAATGAAGATGCCTTCAGCGCGTTGGCTAACAATGTGATGGATCGACATCCTAATATACGCGCAATGGAATGGGCGGAATTTGTCACGAAAGATGAACGCTCCCTCTATGAAGCGGAAGCGGCGTTAGAGTTTGCGTTGTTTGAAATTGTTGAGCTGAATGAAACGGGAGATTTGGCAAAAGCAGGGCAGAGGGATCGCTATTTCCCTGTTCGGTATGTGACGCCATATGCTGAAAATCAGAACATGGTGGGGTTTGATTTGGCCTCGCGAGCATCAATGAAAGATGCGTTGGAAATGAGTTGGTATCGTGGTGTTCCTATTGCAACACCGGCTATGCGCTTGAAAAGAGAGTTTGAAGACAATAGCGGCTTTCTTATGCTACTCCCCGTATTTTATGGTGAGCCGGAAACAGCAGCCGATCGCCAAGAAATGTTGAGAGGCTTTTTGTTAGGGCTGTTTGCTGTTGGGGATATTTTTGATTTAGCCATTAACAACACGGTAAAAGAGTCCATCAACTTGGAATTGCTGGATGTGGGGCTAAAAGCGCAAAGTGACGTGATTTATCGGAATGTTGTCGATTTGTCTGAGCCGCCAGTAGAAGCATTGAGTTATACCTCTGCGCCGATTTATTTTGCTGGAAGAGAGTGGTTGTTAAAAGGTACGCCTTCACCCAGTTATGTGAACGAGCGGATGAGTGTTTATCCTCACTTAATTTTCTTTATCGGTGTTTTGATTTTTACGTTACTGGCATATTTGCTCTATATGCTTCAACACCGCGCTTTACTGATACAAAAACGTGTGGATGCAAAAACCCGTGAGTTGCGCGAAGCTAACAAAAAACTCGAAAGGATCTCGAAGAGCGATGGTTTAACGGGGTTTTGTAATCGAGATTACTTCGAAGAATGTGTACAAGCTGAAGTGAAACGCACTCAGCGTGACAAGCTAGCCATCAGTATGATCATGATTGAAATTGATAATATGTCCCACTACAACGCAAAACATGGTCGCGTTGTGGGTGATAAGGCGATTCGTTTGATTGGTCAATCTTTAGTCGATACGTTAAAGCGCCCTGGGGATCTGTTGGCCCGTTATGGAGGAGAAACATTTGCCATACTTCTGCCAAATACCAAAGATGGCGCTCCGATTGCTAATGTGTGCTTAGAAGCGATTAAACAGTTGAAATTGCCTTTTGACAAAGAAGAAGGCAGTCAGCTCATGACCATTTCGGTTGGTGGGGTTACCGTGCTAAATGCCGATAACATGGATGCTTCGAAAGTGATTGCTTATGCGGAGATAGCCTTAGGTAAAGCGGTTGTTGCGGGGCGGAATCAGTCTAATTGGATATATACCGAAGAACGAAAACAGCCTCCCGAAGGAGGCTGAATATACCTGTAACTGGTTATCGAGGGGGAGTTAGTTCACCCAATCACGCAGCTGGAATGACAGTACATGCTCGCCATTTTTCAGAACGAGTTTTTGTTTAGTCAGCGTCACGTCGCTCCAATCACCTAATACACTGGTCATTACGCCTTCGAGATCCATTGCTGATTCTGGGCATGCCATCATAGTGCTTGCCATTTTATCGATGCGGAATTGGTCTTCCTTCAGTTCACCTTGACCAAAGTAACGGTTACAACCGCCATGGCCATTAGCAGTGAATGATTCACCAATCTCTAAGCTTGGCGCAGCAAAACCTTCTGGAAGGTTTAATGGCTGACCATCAACGCTTTCCAGAATCCAGTTGTGGTGCTGCATGTTGACAACAGAAACATCCATAGCGTCGTTTTGTGCTGAAGTGCTGGTTGCACAGCCTGCTAAGATTGCTGGTGCAACCAGCATTGCAATTGCCATTTTTTTCATTTGTTACTCCAGATATGTCACTGAATGCATGTATTAAAGACAGTGCCGATGAAGGAAAGTTTCCTCGTAACTCAAACACGGTGTCATGAAGAACATTGTGCTTATTATACCCCAGTATTTCGGGGCTGCGCGGGTATATTGCTTACCAAATCAGCGGATAAGGTCAGAAATCTGTTAAATCTGAATGGAGTAGGTCATTTCGGTCATTTTTTGTTGGTGATATACCGGCGCAATATGGGGAGAACCAGCAGAGTGAATCGAGAGCGGTTGCTTAAAAAGATAGTAAAAAGCTCTCACTGAAGTGAGAGCTTTAGGGATTCTTATCACGGCATTGTTATTACGATTTCCACCCTATTAGTATGAGGATGTTTGGCTAAGTAGAAAAAATTGATCCGTTAGCCGAAATCGCCATTCACGTAACCACGCGTGCGCTGATCACGAGGGTTGGCAAATAACTGGTGTGTATCGTCATGTTCAATCAGTTCACCCATCAAAAAGAAAGCGGTGCGGTCTGAGATACGACGAGCCTGTTGCATGGAGTGTGTCACGATGACGATGGTGTAGTTCTTTTTCAATTCTTCCATCAAATCTTCGATTTTCTTGGTCGCAATAGGGTCAAGTGCAGACGTTGGTTCATCCATTAGAATAACTTCGGGTTCCATGGCTATGGTTCGGGCAATACATAGACGCTGCTGTTGGCCGCCTGATAAACCAAACGCATGGGACTTCAACCTGTCTTTCACTTCATCCCAAAGGGCAGCGCTTCTCAAACTCTTTTCAACGACTGTATCCAGTGTTTTTTTATCCTTGACGCCTTGGGCACGCAAACCGTAAGCAACATTGTCATAAATGCTCATTGGAAATGGGTTGGCTTTTTGAAACACCATACCAACTTTAATGCGAAGGTTTGCAATGTCGATGTTGCCATAAACATCTTCGTTATCCATATCCAAGCGACCGTCAATTTTCACGCCTTCAATGAGATCATTCATGCGATTCAGGCAACGTAATAGTGTGGACTTTCCGCAGCCAGACGGGCCAATCAACGCCGTCACTTTTTTATTCGGGATCGGTAGGTTGATATTCTTCAATGCGTGGTTTGCGCCGTTACCGTAGAACAGGTTTAGGTTTTCAATGTTGAATTTGTTCATGATTATTCTTCCAGACTCAATAAATGGCTTTGCTGAATTTGCTAGCGATGATTTTGGTCATCATGTTGATAAGCAGTACGACAACAATCAGTACCGTTGCAGTGGCGTAAGCTTGGTGCCACTCGTGGACGGTGTAGAGCTCCTGAGTCAATTTATACAAATGTACGGTGAGGGTACGGCCTGAATCCAACACGCTTTCTGGGATTCGGGCGACCATACCTGCAGTTAGAAAAACGGGGGCAGACTCGCCAATAACGCGTCCTACACTCAAAATGATGGAAGTCACGATGCCCGGCATCGCACTCGGTAGTATGAGTTTCCAAATGGTGTAGATTTTCGATGCCCCTAGTCCATAGGAGCCTTCACGGTAAGTGTTTGGCACTGCCATCAGCGCTTCTTCGGTTGTGCGAATAATGACAGGCAGAATCAAAATACTTAACGTTAATGCGCCTGATAGAATCGAGAAGCCTAGTCCCAACACGGCGACAAAGAATGTCATACCAAATAGACCGAAAATGATTGACGGAATGCCTGCAAGGGACTCCGTACAAAAGCGAATCACTTTTACCCATTTGCTACCGAGCTTGGCGTATTCGGTGAGGTAGATGGCGGTCATGATGCCGATCGGCGCTGCGATAGAGATAGACGCAATAACCATGTAAATGGTGGAGACAATCATTGGCCAGATGCCAGACTCTTCCCCAATACGGCTGTAGTCGCTTGTGATGAATGACCAGTTCACGTATTGCAAACCGTTGCTTAAAATGTACCAGATGATCCAAAACAGAAATCCGACGGTCATGCCTGCAGCTAGCCAAACGGTGACTAGCGAAAGTTTGTCTTTGAATTGACGTGTCATCATGGGGTTACTTCGCTTTTTCTTGGTTTAGGTATAGCAGGGCAGCATTCAAAATCATGATGAATACCAAGAGAACGATGCCTGTGGCGTAGAGCGCATTGGCGTGAATGCCAGACGCGTAGGACATCTCTAGTGCGATGTTTGCCGTTAACGTACGTGCTGATTCAAGAATACCCTCAGGCATTGCCGGTGCATTGCCCATCACCATGATGATGGCCATGGTTTCACCGAGAGCGCGGGCAATGCCCAAAATAACACCTGTCATAATGCCTGAACGCGCTGCTGGAATGAGTAGCTTAAACGTTGTGAACATCGGTGATGCGCCGAGCGCAAGGGAGCCTTCTTTGTAGGCTTTAGGTACGGCACGCAACGATGTTTCAGACACTGCAATCACAGTGGGAAGTATCATCACGGCAAGCACGATAATGCCCGCAAGCAGTGTGTTGCCAGCAGGTACGTTGAAAATGTCTTGGATCATAGGAACGATGATCACTAGGCCAAAGAAACCGTAAACCACCGATGGAATGCCAGCCAGTAACTCGACAGCTGGACGAATAATGTTGGCTAGCCACTTAGGCGCGACTTCGGCTATGAAAATTGCTGTTAGTACAGCAACGGGAACGCCGATGGCGACAGCGCCAGCGGTTGATGCTAGCGATGCCACAATCATTGGGGCAATGCCGTAAAGAGCAGGGGGGAGCCACTCCGAACCTGTCACTATGTTGACAAGGCCAGCCTGCTGAATGGCAGGAATCCCTTCACGGAAAATGAAAAAGCCAATAGTGGCGAGAGACAACACGCCAAGCGCGGCAGCAGTGAGAAATAGGGCGCGGAAAAACTCTTCACGCCAGTCGCGGTTTTTACCTCGACCGAGCTTACCTGCCGGAAGGGGTTCGATAACGTGTTGATGTATGGTGGTCATGGTTCACTCCATGATGCCAGTTTTGGCATTGAGGAAGTTTGTTAACGTGGCCCAACTAGAAACGAGTTGGGCCAATATGGTTAGTGATTAAGTTTGATTAATTGACTGGCACGTAGCCTTGGTTTGAGACGATTTTCTGGCCGTCTGCAGACATGATCCATGTCAGGAACTCTTCGGCTTCAGGTGATGGATTACCCACCTTATTGAGCACCAAGAACGGACGCGCAACTTGGTATGTGCCTGCAGCCACCGCTTCTGATGTTGGTGATACGCCGTTAACCTTAACGGCTTTAAGAGACGTGTCGATAGAGCCTAGAGAGATGTAGCCGATAGCAAATGGATTGTTAGCGACGATGGTTTTCACTACACCATTGCCGTTACCGACCTGAGCGCGTTGGGAAATGGCTGAGACAGACATGCCGTTGATTTTTCGCTTAAGGCTCATGATGTCTTCAAACGCACCGCGTGTGCCTGAAGCAGTATCGCGGGTCACAACAACGATAGGTTTGTTCTCGCCACCAACGTCTGACCAGTTCTTAACGTCTCCGCGATAAATTTTGGCGATTTGCTCAACAGTGAGGTCAATTAGCGGGTTGGCGTTGTTGACTACGACAGCGATGCCATCACGTGCTATTACGGTTTCAGTGATTGATGATTCTTTTTCTGATTCCTTCAATTCGCGAGAGGCCATACCAAACATGGAGGTGCCGTTTTTTGCCGCTTTAACTCCCGCAGAAGACCCCGTGCCTTGCACTTCAATAAATGTGCTGTTGTTTTGCTTGTGGTAAGTCTCGGCAAGTACTTCCATTACTTCAGTCACTGAGGTTGAGCCGGAAACAGTGATTGTTTGTTGCGCTGAAGCGGTTGTGGCCATCAATGCGCTTGCTACGCACAATGCAGAAAATACGTTTGATTTCATTGTCGCTTTCCTTTGGGTTGCCTTTTGGTGAGGCGCTGTATGAGTCAACGAAAGCAACTTTAGGAGAGTTTTATGACAGCTATGTTTCACTAATTTGAAGCATTAATGACGAGACGAGTGATTCATAAATGAATCGTTTGTTTTGTGTGCGAATAGTTAGGTAAACGAATAAACGAGGGGAGAACGGAGGTGATTCTTAACATTTGGAGCGACTCAGGTGCAGGCTTAGTTTTGGCTAGCAACTCTGAAGTTAACTAAGTGAGATTCATGTAGCCAAGCATCCGTCTGGGCCAAAGTCATCGGACGTCCATACCAATAGCCTTGTATCTTGTCACACCCAATGGACATCAAATACTGGCCTAATGCCTCGGTCTCTACACCTTCTGCAACGACACGGCATTCAAGGCTGTGTGCAAGATAGATTGTCGACCTAACAATGGCTTCGTGGTTACTGCTATAGAGTAAGTCTGTCACGAAACTGCGGTCGATTTTTATTTCATCTATGGGCATATTGCTAAGAATTGATAGCGATGAGAAGCCCGTACCAAAATCATCGATGCTTAGCGAAACGCCCAGTTTTTTGATTTTTTCGAGGACTTCTCGCGCCTTGCAGGGATTTTGCATCATGCTGGTTTCGGTCAGTTCTAACGTTAATTGGGCTGGGTTAATGGCGTAGGTTTTCAATAATCGCTTTAAGTAGGGTTCCAGGTTGTTATCCTCCAGATCTTTGACCGATAGATTCACCTGTACTTGCGGAAAAATACCTTGTGAATGCCAAATAGCTAGCTGGGCAATTGCTGTTTCCAACACCCAATGAGTGATCTGTTTGATAGCATTAGTTTGTTCGGCGATGGGAATGAAATCGTCAGGGCGTACGATGTATCCATCATTCAACGTCCACCGAATGAGGGCTTCAAATGTAGTTTGGTTTGGAGTTTGAACATTCATGACGGGTTGAAAGTAAAGTTCGAAATCCATTGTCGAAATTGCATTGTGTAGCATGGCAGCTAATTCAGTCTGATCGTAAAAATGGCTGGTTCTTGAGGGTTCATAGATGGCGTATGGCGCTTGAATACGTTTCGCGCTATACATCGAAATCTCTGCGCGTTTTAGCAGTTCTTCAGCATTGGAACCATGTTCTGGAAAGAGTGCAACGCCAGCGGTATTGGTCAAGTTCATATCATGATCGTTGATGGTAAGTGGATGATCGAGATACGCTTGCATGCCTTCAATGTATGCTGGGATGTTGGTGTTTTCAGGGTTAAGAAGAACCAAAGTAAACCGATTGCCACTTGAACGAGCAAGAAATATATCGTCGTCAACGTACTCTTTCAGTCGTGTTGAGAATTGAGCGAGTAAAACGTCCCCTTTTTGATGACTAAACACCTCGTTTAAATTGTTGAAGTTATTAATATCAATAATGATTAAGGCAAGTTTTTGCTGAATAGTACTGTCATCGGTGATTTGCTCGCTGATTGTTTTGAGGAGAAATCGTCGATTAGGTAAGCCAGTTAATCGGTCGTGTGAGGCGTTATGGCGTTGTTGGAACTCAGCAAAAGCGATGCGTTCCATACTCTGAGAAACGACGCCAAATATCATGACGCAGAAAATACCGCCACCAAAGAAAATGACAGCAACGACGCACTCGATAAAGGTGATTTCTGGCTTCATCGATAGAAAGGCAGCATACAAGATATAGCCAATGATGAAGCCAAGCACGACAGGAACAAAACTGAATGTAGAAGGGCGTCGATCACGTTGATATAAGGAGATCGACGACTTTAACGCAGAAAGGAGCGCAAACATACCCATGATGACAAGGACAATAGATAGGGTTTTTATCATCGTTGTTGCAATGCACCCACATAAAAAAGGAACGTCACTCTGTTGATGCTGTCAGGTAAGCAACAACAGAGACCCTCCTAATTGTAGTAGATGTTTCTCATTTTGAGATTTGTGTCGCTTAATTGAAACCGAGTGTTAAGTAGAGCAAACACCACACTTAGGATTCTTAGGCAAAGAAAACGACCGCCATTCGCTGCTCAGTGCATCATAAAGCATTATTTTACCTGTTGGCGCTGGTGAGAATTTTGATATGACTTTGATGGCTTCAAGTGCTTGGGTTGCTCCAATGATGCCAACGACGGGCGATAAGATCCCCGCTTCTACACAGCTCAGTACCTGTTCGCCAAACAGTGCGCTGAGGCATTGGTAACAAGGCTCTTTCTCTCCATAGGTGAAGACAGCTACTTGTCCTTCCAAACGGATAGCGGCACCGCTGATCAAAGGCGTTTTTGAACGGAAGCAAAGTTGGTTGAGTTGGTTTCGTGTGCCAATATTGTCTGAACAATCGATAACGATACTGTGCTGTTCGATTAATGCCAGTAAGGCATTGTCATCCAACCGTTTTTCGATGGTGTCGATACTCACATGTGGGTTGAGAACACGCAATGCTTTGGCCGCAGATTCTACTTTCAGCTCACCAATTGTGCTGTCATTGTGAAGCACTTGTCGCTGTAAGTTTGATAGTTCAACGCGGTCATCATCAATGAGCGTTATTTTCCCAATTCCCGCAGCAGCAAGGTATTGGCTTGCTGCACAGCCTAAACCGCCAGCACCTAGAATAAGGACTTGGCTTTGCTTTAAAGCCTCCTGACCGTCGAAATCAAATTGTCTGAGCACGATTTGGCGGTTATATCTGAGTTCTTCTTCGGGAGAGAGAATGTCCACGTTGTCCCTTAGCGTTCGGGTAGATGAGTACAAAGAGTGGGGAGAGGCCGGGAGTGTTTTAGCGTGACGCTAAAACACCGGCGACCTCGTTGGCGAGTTCAATGCAGGATTAGTTCAACACTGCACTAAACGGTTCAACCATGACTGAGTCACCCACTTCTATGTGGCCGCGATCTTGCTCAAGAATGGCAAAGCAATTTGCCAACGAAAGCGAACTAAATGCGCCAGAGCCTTGGTTGCCTGTTGATGCGACAACGAGTTCACCTTGTTCGTTCATGCGATAGATAGCTCGTTGGTAATCAGTGCGACCCGGTGCTTTTTTGAAACGCGTTTCTGCTTTGGCTTTTAGTGCGATGCTCTGCTGCCATTGTGTATGTCCTGCTAGTTTCGCTAGAAGTGGCTGAACAAGCACGTGCAAAGTCACCAGTACAGACACTGGATTGCCAGGCAATCCACAGAAAAGCGCGTCTTTAACAGTACCAAAAGCAAAGGGTTTGCCAGGCTTGATAGCGATTTTCCAAAAGCCAACTTCCCCTTCTTGGTCCAAGATGTCTTTGGTGTAGTCGGCCTCACCGACGCTGACGCCGCCCGATGTCACGATGACATCCGCATCGTCTGCAGCACTTAGAAATGTTTGTCGCAATTTTTCCGGGCAGTCAGGTACCACACCTAGATCGATTGCTTCACAGTGCATCTTTTCCAGCATTGCGCGAATGGTATAGCGGTTGCTGTCATAGATTTCACCCTTACCCAAAGGCTCACCGACTTGACGTAATTCGTCGCCTGTCGAGAAGAATGCAACTTTGGGCTTGCGAATAACAGTGACATTCGCAATACCTAGTGTTGCCAGCATAGGCACTTCTCGCGGTGTTAACAGCGTGCCTTTCGGAATAACGACAGCGCCTTGCTTAACGTCGTCACCGATAGGGCGAATGTTCTGTTGAGCGGTCGCTGATGCAGTAAAGGTAATCTGATCGCCGTCTACTTCTGTTTGCTCTTGCATAATGACCGCATCTGCACCTACTGGCACTTCAGCCCCGGTCATGATGCGAATACAGGATCCTTCAGGCCAATCGCCCTCAAAAGGAATACCAGCGAAAGATTTACCTGCCAAAACGAGGGCGCGAGATTTTTCTAAATCAGCACAGCGCAGGGCATAGCCATCCATTGCTGAGTTAGCAAAAGGTGGGACATTGATAGGCGATCGAATATCTTCCGCCGTAATGCGATTTTGTGCGTCAATCAGTGACACGTTTTCGGTTTGTGTCAGTGGGGTGGTTTGATCCAAAAGAATGTCGATAGCCGTTGATACAGGCATCAAACCAGGAGTGTCGCAGCAACCCATAATGAACTCTCAGTAGTTTCGAGCAACTTATGCTCAATACGCAGAATAAAGCGGGCATTATGGCAAACTTTAGCCGCTGAAACTAATGCCCACACGCATTTCGAGGTGTAAATTTTTTACTATAAACGCTATGCTTCAAAAATCTGACAGAAATTGATCCTTGTCTGTGAATGACGAGTAATTAATTAGATAACAACATTGCAATAATTCAAGGATTTTCCATGACAGCATTGAGCGATTCAGCAACACGAGTCCGCGAAGCCCTTATCGCACGCGGTATTGAGACACCAATGCAGACCGGCTCCACAATGACCGCGGAAGAAAAGAAAGAACGAATTGAATATCACATGCGGGAAATTTTGTCTGTTATCGATCTTGACCTCGATGATGACAGTTTGACTGAAACACCAGCGCGCATTGCAAAAATGTACGTTGATGAGGTGTTTTCCGGACTTGATTACGCAAATTTCCCCAAGATTACTGTGATCGATAACAAGATGGGTTGTGACGAAATGGTGAGAGTGAAAGACATCACCATGACCAGCACCTGTGAGCATCACTTAGTCACGATTGATGGCAAGTGTACTGTCGCATATCTACCTAAGAACAAAATCATTGGTTTGTCGAAGATCAATCGTATCGTACGTTTCTTCGCGCAGCGCCCTCAGGTTCAAGAGCGTTTGACTCGTCAAATTTTGGTGGCTCTGCAAACGCTATTGGAGACGGAGAATGTTGCTGTTCACATGCACGCGACTCATTATTGTGTGAAAGCGCGTGGAGTGATGGATGCGACTAGTGCGACGACAACGACAGCGTTGGGTGGTAACTTCAAACAGAATGCCTCCACGCGAGCAGAGTTTTTGCACGGCGTCGGTTAATTCCACGTTTGGTGGTACCCAAGATAGGTTTCCATTAACCGGAATAGAAACAAAAAAAGCGCCGAAAGGCGCTTTTTTATTAGAGGTTAGTGCGATGATTATTTAAGAACCGCAGCGATAGCTTTACACAGTGGACCCATGTTAGAGCGCATCATGCCGGCAACACTGATACGGCCAGAGCCTACGATGTACACACCGAATTCTTCTTTCAGGCGTGTCACTTGTTCTTTGTTTAGACCAGAGAAAGAGAACATGCCGTTTTGGCGTTGAATAAAGCTGAAATCACCTTCCACGCCTTCTTCTTTCAAGGTAGCAACGAATAGCTCGCGCATTTCTTGAATGCGAACACGCATATCCGCGACTTCTTGTTCCCACTCTGCACGCAAGGCAGCGTCGTTTAGGATCGCTGTCACAACTGCAGCACCATGCGCTGGTGGGTTAGAGTAGATAACGCGTGCAATGCTTTTCACTTGGCTAAACGCGGTTGCGGTTTCAGCAGCATTTTTACCAACGATGGTGAATGCGCCAACACGTTCGTTGTACAAGCCAAAGTTTTTCGAGAAAGAGCTCGCAACTAAAAGCTCTGAACATGCATCAGCAAAAATGCGAAGGCCTGCTGCATCTTCTTCAACGCCCGACGCAAAACCTTGGTAGGCAAAGTCGAACATTGGGAGTAGGTTTTTCTCATTACACAGTGCAGCCAGTTGTTGCCACTGCGCGGCATCTGGGTCGATACCGGTAGGGTTATGGCAGCAGCCGTGCAGAAGAACCACATCACCTTCGCTTGCGGTTTGTAGATCTGTCAGCATCGCTGCAAAATCCATGTCTTTGGTTTCTGCGTTGTAGTAGCCGTAAGATGCCACTTCCAAGCCAGCCGCAGCAAATACACCGTTGTGGTTCGCCCATGTCGGGTTACTCACCCATACTTTTACATCGCCAAGTTGACGCTTGATAAATTCCGCCGCCACACGCAGTGCGCCTGTACCGCCAGGTGCTTGTGCTGTTTGTGCGCGTTTATCTGCAATAAGAGATGCATCGTTACCAAACAGCAGCTTTTGTACGGCTAAACCATATTCAGGCGTACCTGGGATGCTTAGGTAAGATTTTGTGGTTTCACTTTCAAGTAGAAACGCTTCGGCTTTCTTAACGGTAGCTAAAACAGGTGTATTACCGGATTCATCCTTGTAAATACCGACGCCCAAGTTGATTTTCTCGGCGCGTGTATCTGCTTTGAATTCTTCAGTAAGACCTAGAATAGGGTCGGCAGGGGCTGCAGCTATTTTTTCAAACATCTCATTCATCCATGGCGTTAGTAAAGGGAACTACCTTTGTTTATACCATTTTGATCCGTTGTAATAAAACCGAAATTTCCTGAAATTTTATTGTTCTTTGTATCTGTCTATTCGCGCGATCAATCGCACATTTTTTAGCAACCGTTGGAATCATGTTCTTATTGACCTTTTCGACAAGTTTCGCGCGAGTCCTGTGTCCGTCAGGTTGCTTGTATATCTAAGGATGAATGATTCTGAATCGTACTTTTATCATCTATCAGCGTGTGGAAAAGCGCATTGAAATAGACGATGTGGGCTGAGAGGGGTGTTTTGAGGGAAAATTACATAAAAAAAGACCGCTAATAACAACAGCGGTCTTTCGAAACATAATTAGAACGTATCAGCGATGCAAAAAATTAGAAGTTTGCACTGCGTGGCGTACGTGGGAATGGAATAACGTCACGAACGTTGCCCATACCTGTTACGTAAGAAACCAGACGCTCAAAGCCTAGACCGAAACCAGCGTGTGGTACGGTGCCGTAGCGACGAAGATCGCGATACCAGCTCATGTGCTCAGGGTCGATGTTCATTGCGCGCATACGTGAGTCTAGAACGTCTAGACGCTCTTCACGCTGTGCACCACCAATGATTTCACCGATACCTGGTGCAAGTACATCCATTGCCGCTACTGTTTTACCGTCGTCATTCAAGCGCATGTAGAATGCTTTGATGTCTTTCGGGTAGTTTTTCACGATAACAGGCGCTTGGAAGTGTTTCTCTGCAAGGAAACGCTCGTGCTCAGATGCCAAGTCGATACCCCATTCAACTGGGTTCTCAAACGTTTGGCCTGATTGAAGCAAGATGTCGATTGCGTCGGTGTAATCCACTTGCGCAAAATCAGAGTCAACGAATTTCTCTAGACGCGTGATCGCTTCTTTGTCGATGCGCTGAGCAAAGAATTCAAGGTCATCACGACGTTCTTCAAGTACTGCTTTGAATACATACTTCAGCATGTCTTCAGCCAGTCTTGCTACATCGTTCAAATCTGCAAACGCCACTTCTGGCTCAACCATCCAGAATTCCGCTAGGTGGCGGCTGGTGTTTGAGTTTTCAGCACGGAACGTTGGACCGAAAGTGTAAACTTTGCTCAAAGCACATGCATACGCTTCTGCGTTCAGCTGACCTGAAACGGTTAGGAAAGTTTCTTTACCGAAGAAGTCTTCGTTGAAATCCACTTTACCTTCGTCTGTGCGAGGTAGGTTTTCCATGTCCAGTGTAGAAACTCGGAACATTTCACCCGCGCCTTCTGCATCAGAAGCGGTGATAAGTGGCGCAGAAACCCAGAAGTAACCTTGCTCATGGTAGAAACGGTGAATCGCTTGAGACAGGCAGTTACGAACACGTGCAACTGAACCAATCACGTTGGTACGTGGGCGCAGGTGAGCAACTTCGCGTAAGTACTCAATAGAGTGACGAGTTTTTGCCATTGGGTAAGTATCAGCATCTTCAACCCAGCCAACGACTTTTACGTCAGTTGCTTGAAGTTCAAATGCTTGACCTTGACCTGGGCTTTCAACAACTTTACCTGTCACTTCAACAGAGCAGCCTGTGGTAAGACGCAGTACATCTTCTTTATAATTATTCAGCTCATTAGAAACAACAGCCTGAATTGGATCAAAACAAGAGCCGTCATAAATGGCGAGGAAAGAGATACCGGCTTTTGAATCACGACGGGTGCGGATCCAACCACGGACAGTGACTTCTGTGTCGACTGCCGTTTTGCCGCGCAGGACGTCTGCTACAGGCATATAGTTCATAATTTGCATCTAACTCCGTTGAAGAATGCCTGACAAATCGTGTCATCAGGCTAGGATAATTCGCGCTTAAGCAGGCAAGTTTACCTTTATCGCCAAACTACCTCAAGATACTTGATTTACGTGGATTGCTTGCCCGTACTGTTCGGAGAAAATCTAAGCGAATACAGTGTGGATCTTTGGTGCGGAAAGAGGGGATAGCAACCTAAATGTGTCATTTCGGGAACGACAAGGGGCTATTGGCAGTGATTCAATTTGAGCTGGGCTCAAATATTAAGTAGCATCGCCCCCGCAAGTGATACCCAAGTGCGATTATTTGGGTATGCCATTATCGATCACAGGAACGTACAAAATGCACACCGAACTGTTTAAAGAATTCATGTTTGAAGCGGCCCACCATCTCCCACATGTCCCAGAAGGTCATAAATGTGGTCGATTGCACGGTCACTCGTTCCTTGTGCGTATCTATGTCGCGGGTGAGGTTGACCCTTATACTGGCTGGGTCATTGATTTTTCTGAGATCAAAGAGGCTTTTAAGCCAATTTATGATCGTCTCGACCACTATTACTTGAACGATATTGAAGGGTTGGAGAACCCGACCAGTGAAGTGTTAGCAAAGTGGATTTGGGATGAACTGAAACCGTCTTTGTCTTGCCTAAGTAAAGTGATGATCAAAGAAACGTGTACTGCAGGTTGTATTTACACCGGTGAATAACACGCCATTCTGATCCACATTCACGATATAACGTGTAGATGCGATGTGGAATGGAAAACGAAAAAGGGTCTGAGGGCCCTTTTTGTTTAGATTGGTGGTGAGTTTGACACAACGTCGAGAGTTTCTGGGTTGAATCAGGCGATATCTAAGTACTTATGTGTCTGAATCGACAAGCGCCAGTTGCGTTGAATGCATGTTTTTATGCAAAGTTCGGTAGCTCTTGGCTTCTGGCTAATGGGTTGCAGTGCAATTTCTTTACTACTCAAATTAATTCCATCAAGCAACGTATCAAGCTTTTCAATATCAGATTCTGTCCCGACAGGGTGCTTGATCTCATTGGCTCTCTCTAACGCTTCTACCAACACCGGAAGTTTTCCGCGCATGTTGATTTTAGGCGATACCGTCACCCATGTGTCCTTGGTTGCTTTGATTGCGTAAGTGCCGCTGGTTTCGATTTGGCATCGATAACCTGCCGATTCAAGGCGTGAGGTTAGAGGGATGAGATCAAAAATACACGGTTCCCCGCCGGTGATAACCACATGTTTTGCAGTGTAACTTTTCGCTAAGTGAGCAAGAATAGTGTCAGCTGACACCTGTGACCAAGTTGGACTGTCGCCGGTTTTCGCTAGGACAGTTCCAAAATCTCGCTCATCGTTTGGGAGCGTATCCCACGTTTGGCGTGTGTCGCACCACGGGCAGCCTACAGGGCAGCCTTGAAGGCGAACGAATACAGAAGGCACACCCGTAAAGGTCCCTTCTCCTTGAATGGTTTCAAATATTTCGTTGACGTTGTACATACCGCTTCAACAATCAGATTTTCATGTGGTGCAAGATTATGGCAGTTTCCCTAGCACCTGTCTTGGGAAGAAATAATTTGATGCATTACTTACAGAATGCCATACATTTAAATCATTGATTTTTAGTGTCAGATGCTGATTTATTTGGGATGAGACAAATAGCTCGTGATGTGTATCACGACATCTAACTATGAAGCTTCACAATTACTTCGCAAAGTAAAAAAATTCACTGTTAATGAATTTTATAGGGAAAGTGGGATGATTCTCGCCCAACCAGGACACATAGATCACATCAAGCGCAACAATGCTGGGGCGGTTTATAAGCTGATCGATCAACTTGGGCCTATCTCTCGAATTGAGCTTTCTAAACGCAGCCAATTAGCGCCTGCAAGCATTACCAAAATAACCCGTGAGCTCATTGATGCTCATCTTGTCAAAGAGACTGAATACGGAGAGCCTGGCAGCCGTGGGCGACCTGCCATTGGCTTGGTGTTGGATAATGAAGGCTGGCAGTTCCTGTCTATTCGTCTTGGTCGTGGCTATTTGACCCTTGCTTTGCATGAGTTAGGTGGCGACATCCTCGTGGAGGAGCGCCATGACATTCTCGTGCTCGATCAGGATGTGCTCATTGAACTGATTCAACAGTACATTAATCAGTTTTTTTCAACACATTCAAAGATTGTTGACCGTGTTACTTCTATTGCTGTTTCGCTTCCTGGGCTGGTAAACAGCACGCAAGGCATTGTGATTCAAATGCCGCATTATGATGTACATAATATGCCGCTGGGAGCGGCAATACATCGTGCAACAGGGTTGCCAGTATTCATCGGCAACGACACACGATCGTGGGCACTAGCCGAAAAACTGTTCGGTAATGCACGTGACGTTGATAATGCCATACTCATTTCTATTCATCATGGGCTCGGCGCCGGCATTATGCTCGACGGAAAGGTTCTGGAAGGACAAGTCGGCAACATTGGTGAACTAGGGCATATACAAATCAAACCGTTTGGTAAGCGTTGTTTTTGTGGAAACAACGGTTGCTTGGAAACGGTTGCTAGCCTGCAAGCAGTATTGGATGACACGCAGACTCTCCTTGATCAAGGCCATGAAAGTGTATTGCACAATAAGCCACTGACCATCGACAGTATTTGTGATGCTGCGTTAGAAGGTGATGGCGTCGCGCAACAGATTATCACCGAGTTAGGTCATAACCTTGGGCAAGCTATCGCGATCATGGTGAATTTGTTTAACCCACAGCGAGTGTTAATAGGTGGAGAGTTCAATCGTGCAAAGTCTGTGCTTTATCCTGCCATTATGGAAAGAGTGTTGAATCAGGCTTTGCCGCACTACTGTGAGAATCTAATAATAGAAGAGAGTTATTTTTACACGCAAGCGACGATGCCCGGCGCGGCGTTGGTTAAGCGTGCGATGTATGACGGCTATTTGTTAATGAAGGTTCTAGAAGGCTAATCTTGGTTTAAGTGGTTTAAGTGTCAAAGAAAAAGGAGCGCATGGCGCTCCTTTTTTGTAAGAGTCGAGTCCCGAGACTGGTGACTTATTCCTAACGGTAACTTATATATCCTGCGCCTCATCTCGTTAACACTGGCGTTTGAAAAACGTTGCTAAAACGGATACCAGATAGTCGCTGCTTCTGAAGAACGTTTGAAAATCGCTAGCGCCACCAATAGCGCAATAACAGCTAGCGCAATACCATCTTTGGCTGTTAGAGGGCGAGAGTGATACCAAGTTCGTTTTGGGTTTCTGCCAAATCCACGCAGCGTCATGGCGTTGGATATTTCATCTGCTCGATCAAGGCTTGAGAAAATGAGTGGAATAAGAATTTTCGCCACACCTCTAAATCGTTCCATAAGCGGTGCATTTTTCGAGAAATCAACACCACGAGCTTGTTGCGCGTGCATGATATTCACAAAGTCATTCTTCACTTCAGGCAAATAGCGCAATGTAAGGCTAACGGCATAAGCGATTTTGTAAGGAACACCAATACGATTCAGGCTTGAGGCGAACTCGGTTGGATGGGTGGTAAAGACAAACACCAACGCAATAGGGAACATACTGAAATACTTCAGTGTCACGGTACACAGGTAGAACAGTGTTTCTTGTGTTAGTGAATAGTTACCCGGTAACGTAATTAGAGGCGTGGTTGTTCCAATCCACTCTGGACCCTGTTGTGGCGCGACAATAAACATGAATACGGCATTCATGCTGAGTACGCTCAACGTGCCGAGCAAAAGCGGCTTATACACCCGAAAAGCAACGCCCGTCATATTAAGCAGCGCCAAGCCAAGTGCGACCATGCTTAAAATGATGCGCAAATCGAAGGTAGTAAGCACAACTGTTACCCATGCCATGAACAAGGCGAACTTGGTGATGCCATTGAGTGCATGCAGAGGGGAGTTTGTATCAATGTAGTTGATACCAAACTTCATCTTCGACGCTTTCATTTGGTATTGCTCTCAGTTTGAATGAATTGCTGCATAAATCCGTTGATGTCTTTGATTCCTACTCGGTCAGCGATCTGATAGAGGCTGGTTGTAGCAAGGTTTGCTTGGTCAAGCAGATTGGGTTGACTGAAAACGGAGGTCATTGGCGCATCGGCAATTAACTTGCTGTCGGCGATCACAATTGAGCGAGTCGTGTATTCGAGCACCAAATGCATGTCGTGCGAGATGATCATAACGGTGATGCCACGTTCTTTGTTTAGGCGCTGAATGAAAGAAAGCATTGCGCTGTAATTACGATAATCCTGACCTGCTGTGGGTTCATCAAGAACCAGCAATTCTGGCTCCATCACCAAAATTGACGCAATGGTTACACGTTTTTTCTGGCCATAACTCAACGCATCAATAGGCCAATGGCGATATTTACTTAATCCACAGAGTTCGAGAGCGTTTAGCGCACGCTGCTCGATGTCTTCTTCGCTGAGACCTAGATTTTTAAGGCCAAAACTCACTTCGTCCATGATCATATGATGAGAAATCATATGATTTGGGTTTTGCATAACGACACCAACTTTCTTGCTACGCTCGAAAATTGAAAGTTGGCTGAAATCTTCACCATTAAAACAGATCGTGCCAGAGTCAGGTTCGAGCACGCCCATAATCAGTTTGGTGATGGTGGATTTTCCTGAACCATTCTTACCAAGAACAGACACGATTTCACCGCGATTGACTGAAAATGATACGTCTTCCAACGCATTCTTTTCGCCATCGTATGAATAGGTTAGCCCTTCAATGTTTAATAGTGGCTCGGCGTCTGGCTGCCCGTCGTTAGGCGTATATTCCTCTGCCCATTGCAGCAAAGGTGTTGCAAACTGGTCAACATCAAGCAAGTTGAGATAAGCAGGATTATCAGATTCCGAAAGATGACAACCTGCGTGTTTCAATGCTGAAAGATACAGAGGTTGGCGAATACCGTGCTCGTGAAGTAAACCTGACATCAAAATGGCATTTGGCGTGGTGTCAGCGACAATGGAACCATTATCCATCAAGATCACGCGATCGACGGTGTGTGTCAGGACATCTTCAAGGCGATGCTCAATGATGATGATGGTTTTACCGGTGTCACGGTGCAATTGATCGATGATCTCAATCGTGCGTTTGCCCGTTTTAGGGTCGAGCGCCGCTAACGGTTCGTCAAACAGCAACACATCAACGTCATCAACCAAGATGCCAGCGAGCGATACTCGCTGCTTTTGACCGCCAGATAAATCATGTGGCGCATGGTTGAGTAGCGTTTCTAAGTCGACCATTTTGGCCGTAGCCTTGACCAAAGGGTACATGTCAGCCACTGAGACACATTGGTTTTCCAATGCGAAGGCAATGTCTTCTCCCACACTGAGACCAACAAATTGGCTGTCAGTGTCTTGCAAAACGGTGCCGACTTTCTCTGTGTATTCCACCAAAGACATCTTTTGGCTGTTTTTGCCATCAATCAGCAACTCGCCGTGAATGTGGCCTTCAATAGCATGTGGGATGAGTCCATTAATACATTGACCCAGCGTGGATTTACCGCTGCCGCTAGGGCCAATGATGAGGACTTTTTCGCCCTTTTCAATACGAAGGTTGATGCCTTTAAGTGTCGGATTGACTAATGCATCGTAGCGAAAGGTAAAGTTCTTAAATTCGATGGACATATTGGCGCTTAAGCCTCTTCCAAATTACGGTACTGGCTGTTGCGTTTGGCTACGGATTGCAGAATGAAATACCCCACAACAGTGACCAACAAAGCGTTACCTGCGGCAATAATACAGAGCTGAATAAATACCTTGGTAAAGGGTTCTGCGTATAACAAGGTGTCCAAAAATGCTGAACAGCCATAACCCAATACATTGCCCAATAAAGCGAGCAGTGAGAAAAGTACGATATCTATCGTTGGGAAACGGCCATATTTAAGACGATTCTTAGTGAGCATAGGAAAGAGGCCGATGACCATACCCACAATGCCAGAACCCAATACCCAAGTGAGCCATACGCCCCATCCTGCGAAAAGGTCGGTAACCCAGTGACCGATAAAACCGACAAAGAAGCCAACGCCGGGACCAAAGAGCACAGAGAAAAGTGCAAGGATAGCCATTGCTGGTTTTAGCGTTGTATTGGCGAATACGGGAATACCAAACATGGGCAAACCGCCAATACCATAAAGTGCCGCGCCAATCGCAATGATAACGACAGTTTTCGCTGAAAAATTCATAGATAACCCTTGGTGCCAGAGTGCTTTAGTGCAACACCTGACACGAACTTGAATGCTTTGTTGATGTACTTCACAAAAATGAGGCGGGATTATATAGGATAACCGCCAAAAAAAGAAAGCTATCAGTCTAGACGTCTACAACGCTGTGTAAACCATGATAGACAGAATGCTGGTGGGATGAGCAATCAATGTTGGGATTGCGGGTTGTTTGGGAAAACGAGGAGCTGAAGGGAGAAAAACGAAAAAAGGCGCCGAAGCGCCTTTCTCGTAGTCAGTGTATTTTATTTGGCGATTTTTTCTTGCATTGCTTTCATCTCAACCGCTCGGCAAGCCGCGGCAGTGAAGACAACATCGGTTGAACTGTTCAATGCAGTTTCTGCCGAATCTTGAACCACACCAATAATGAAACCGACAGCAACAACTTGCATGGCGATATCACTTGGGATGCCAAATAGATTACATGCTAGTGGGATCAGGAGTAGTGAGCCACCAGCGACACCCGATGCGCCGCAAGCAGAGATAGCGGCGACAATGCTTAGTAGTATGGCTGTGGCTAAATCTACTTGAATACCAAGAGTGTGAACGGCCGCTAGCGTCAGAACGGTAATGGTAATCGCCGCACCACCCATGTTAATGGTAGCGCCAAGTGGAATGGAGACCGAGTAAGTGTCTTCATCCAATTTCAGCTTGTTACAAAGCTGCAAGTTGACTGGAATGTTCGCCGCTGAGCTGCGAGTGAAGAATGCGGTTACGCCACTTTCTCGTAGGCATTGGAATACCAACGGATAAGGGTTCGTGCGTGTTTTAACGTAAACGATGAGCGGGTTTATGACCAGTGCGATAAATGCCATGCTGCCCAGAAGTACGCTTAACAGATGCGCGTAACCGATCAGGGCTTCGAATCCTGTCTCTGCGAAGGTATTTGCCACAAGGCCAAAAATACCAATCGGAGCAAGTTTAATAATAAAACGTACGATGAACGATACACTCTCCGCAACGTCTCCGAATACGGTTTTGGTGGTTTCTGACGCATGATGCAATGCGATACCTAAACCGATTGCCCACGCCAAAATACCAATGAAATTACCTGTCATCAGTGCGTTAATTGGGTTGTCGACCACATTGAAAAGCAATGTTGAGATAACTTGAGCAATACCTTCCGGTGGAGAAATTGCTGCTGTAGATGCAGTCAACGTCAGCATGGTAGGGAAAATAAAACTCATGGTAACGGCTGTGATCGCTGCTGCAAATGTACCGACAAGGTAGAGCGCGACAATGGGACGCAAGTGCGTGTTTTGACCTTTACGCTGGTTTGCAATTGAAGCAGCCACGAGGACAAAGACAAGGATGGGTGCGACAGCTTTTAGTGCGCTGACGAAAAGGCCACCTAGAAAGCCAACGGCTTTTGCACTGTCTGGTGAAATGCTCGCCAGAACAACACCCGCAATAATACCGATCAAGATCTGGAGCACCAGACTTGAATTGGTCATGCGAGAAAGAGGGGAGGATATTTGCTTCATTTTTATCTCACTTCACTGTGTTTACCTGAGTAACCATCAGTTTCTGGTTACTTGGTTATAAAACCCAAGCCGTCCAAACGTTAATGATAAACATTTGGGTGTCGGGAAAGCTGTTAACGAGTGGTTAGCGTTAGGATTAAATCAGGTGAATGAGTGCTCTGTAAAGTGATAATTAGATCATAATCTTTTATTTTTATATCAACTCRTGATTTTGTGGTGAACAATAATTAATCTACGATGTAAAATATTGTCGTTATTATTGTATGGTTATTGTAAGCGCGCCAAAAAAAAGCACCTAAGATAAGGTGCTTTCTTTGCAGGTATTGAATGCTTATAAGATATTAAGATGACTAATAAATAACACGTCCTACCGCGTTAAGTATCTGGCTAACGCCTTTAGTAAAGTGCAATGGTGCATCAGCCACCGTGTAACATAAACAGCCATCACGGGTTTGCGGCGTATGATGATTTTCACTGTCCAAAAGGATGAAATCACCGGGTACATATTGGTCATGTTCATCTTCAAATTGACCACTGAGCAGCAGTGTCACTTCTATGCCTTTGTGTGTGTGGCTCGGCACTCCCCCATTCATCCCAATGTGAAGTAAGCTGGCGTGAGTGTTACCTTCATTCAATGGCAAACGTGCTCGGCTTATTGCACCAATACTGCTCCAGCCCAAATGATGATAACGACGCAATGCAGTTGGGAGTGTGTAACGCTCGCCAGCCACATCGATATTTGCTTCTGGTGAAGCGGAGACCAGTGTAATTGGCAATTGCTCATCGCTCATGATGGAGGCCATCATTGCTTCAAATTCATCGTTTTCTATCTCTTGCTGCTCATCGTCTTGTTGCGGTGCACTGAAAGCCAATTCTGCCGCTTGATTTTCAAACGCTATAAGTTTCTTTGCGCAAATCTCACACATTTCACTGTGTGCTGCGACTGCAATTGACATTGAAGCGGGGAGTGTACCCGCAGCGTGAGCGATTAGTAGCTCGTCGGCCGGGTGATACTTAATCATCATTCACCTCCAAATGAGTGCGCAGTTTTTGCAACCCCAAACGCAGGCGTGATTTTATCGTGCCTAAGGGGACATTAAGTTGAGCGGCAAGTTCTTGGTGGGTAAGTTGCTTGATATAAACACCCTGTACCACTTGCTTTTGAAGATCAGGGAGTAAATCAATATACGAAAAAAGCTGAGTCTGTAATTGATTTTGAAGTGCATCGTCTTCTTGGTCGCCGGACTCTCCGTCAATGAGTGGCCAAATATCACCACTCAAGCAGTCTTCGCGATTACTCTTCACTTTACGAAGCATGTCGAAGCTCACGTTACGCATAATAGTGAATATCCAAGTGGATGCGCCACCTTTTGCACCATTATATAGGTGAGCTTTACGCCACACCAAAAGCATAGTTTCTTGAACCAGCTCAAGGGCTTGCCCATCGGCTCGCAAGTGCCTAAGTCCGTAGGACTTCACCTTTGGAGCGAAATGCTTGAACAAAGCAGCATAAGCGGACTGATCTCTGTCTTCCGCGACACGATGAAGTAATTCAGCCAGATGTTCCGGAGAGTTTGCTGACATAGTGTTTTTACTACTCGGACTGTTTATTGATTTCCTAGTATATGTGCCTTCGACCAATTCCATGATGATTGAATCCTAAAATTGCAAATAGAATCATGACTTACATAACGAACCGCATCAAAAAATGGATCACTCTTCTCGAATATTTTCTTCTTTTAATAAAACAGAGATGAACTGTTTGGCTTCTTCGAGATCGGTTTGGGCAATAAACCATTGTCTTTGATTATTGGCGAGAGGCAGCACCTCTAGCCATCGTTGGCATACCCAGTTCAGGTCATCAAAGTGTCGTTCAGAACCATATTGAGCGGCGTGTTCTGGGTGTGCTTCAAACAGTGCTAACAGTGCGTCACCGAGAAAGTCTGGGTGTTCTCTGCTGGCTTCCCAGGTGGGTAATGCTTCTGCGTCTGCCACCCAAAGCCCATCTGCTTCTTGCCCTATGTTCGACAGTTTCACTCGCTTTATCCCTTTGATGGTCACCCCAAGCAGACCATCAGGCAAGGTTTCGAAATCGATGATCTTAACGTGGGTACCGAAGGAACAAAGCGAATCACCTTCTTTCATTGCCAACACGAATCCTTGATTATCTTTCATTGATTCTTTTACAAGCCTCACATAGCGAGGCTCAAAAATGCGCAATCGGCTTACACCTTCGGGCAAAAGAAACAGGGGTAGTGGAAATAGACCTAATTGCATTTATACCTCCATAAATCGTATTCAAATTTACGGGGAGAAAGCACTTGTCGATCACATTAGGTCCACCAATGCGTTGTTAATTGCATCAATAAGTTGCTTTAGCTGTGCTTCGGTCATGTCATATGGGGGCATGATGTAAATGAGTCTACCGAAAGGGCGGATCCAAACTCCTGATTTAACAAAGTGTTCTTGAATGGTTGCTACATTAACGCTGTTATAGGTTTCTACCACGCCAATCGCACCCAACCAACGCACGTCCTTCACGCAATCTAGGTGGCGAAGTTGAGGAAGCAATTGCGAAAGATGGTGCTCGATACCTAGCACTTTTTCTTGCCACGGCGTTTCTAGCAGTAGCGACAAACTTGCATTGGCAACCGCACTGGCAAGCGGGTTTCCCATAAATGTGGGGCCGTGCATAAAGCAGCCAGCTTCACCACTACATACCGTGTCGGCAACATGTTTGGTGGTGACTGTCGCTGCCATTGTCATGTAACCGCCAGTTAACGCTTTTCCTAAGCACATAATGTCGGGTGAAATCCCTGCATGTTCACAAGCAAAGCGTTTTCCTGTTCGTCCAAAGCCTGTGGCTATCTCGTCACAAATGAGCAAAACGCCATGTTTATCGCAAAGCTCTCGAACGCGCTTTAGGTAGGTTGGGTGGTAGATACGCATTCCACCTGCACCTTGCACGATGGGTTCTAAGATCACGGCGGCAATATTCTCGAGATTGGCTTCGAGTTTTGTTTTGAAATCGGTGATGTCTGACTCATTCCACTCATCATGGAAACCGCATTCAGGAGAGTCTGCAAAAATGTGTTCGGGTAGGAAGCCTTTATACAGTTTATGCATTGAGTTATCTGGGTCAGTGACAGACATCGCTGCAAAACTGTCGCCGTGATAACCGTGACGTAGGGTTAAGAAGGTCGACTTTGGCTTGCCCTTGGCGTGCCAATATTGCAGCGCCATTTTTAAGGCGACTTCCACTGATATGGATCCTGAGTCGCACAGGAACACTTTTTCTAGTGGTGCGGGTGTCATCTCGACCAGTTTTTTGCACAAATTGATGGCGGGGTCGTGCGTGATGCCACCAAACATAACGTGCGACATTTTACCCACTTGCTCTGTAATGGCTTGATTTAAAACAGGGTGATTGTAGCCGTGAATTGCGGCCCACCAAGAAGACATGCCATCGAGAAGCTGTGTGCCGTCTTCCAAATACAAGTACATGCCTTCCGCACGAGAGACCGGATAGCAGGTTAATGGGTTAAGGGTTGACGTATAAGGGTGCCATATATGGTCACGATCAAAAGCTAAGTCCATGTTCAAATAATGTCCAGTTGTAAACCATGCATTGTTGTCAATGTTGACATTGTAAGGGTAGACCTTACACTGAACAAGTCATCAATCTCCAAATGACATCGATATACAGGACAAGCGAATAGAGATTGGCAGGTTGCTGGGTATACGCGTTATTTAATCAAGTTGAGGTAATACAGGTGGAAGTTCGCCATAACTGGACTGTCGAAGAAGTACAGGCCCTTTTTGAAAAACCGTTTATGGATCTGATGTTTGAAGCACAACAGGTTCACCGACAGTATCAAGCGCTCAATCATGTTCAGGTCAGCACATTGTTGTCGATTAAAACTGGAGCTTGCCCTGAGGATTGCAAATACTGCCCTCAAAGCGCGCATTATCGCACTGATGTGGAAAAAGAGCGTCTGCTCGAAGTAGAACGTGTGCTTGATGCCGCAGAAAAAGCAAAACACTCTGGCGCGACACGTTTTTGCATGGGCGCGGCGTGGAAGAATCCGAAAGCTCGTGACATGCCTTATCTAAAAGAAATGATTCAAGGCGTGAAAGGCATGGGTCTTGAAACTTGCATGACACTTGGCATGTTGACGCCTGATCAAGCGGATGAGTTGGCGGTAGCGGGTCTCGACTACTACAACCACAACCTTGATACCTCCCCAGAATACTATGGCAATGTGATTACAACTCGCACCTACCAAGACCGTTTAGATACGCTTTCACATGTTCGCGACGCGGGCATGAAAGTGTGTTCTGGCGGGATCATCGGATTGGGCGAAAATGCCCGCGATCGTGCAGGCCTGCTGGTGGAATTGGCTAATTTACCGCATCACCCTGAAAGTGTGCCAATTAACATGTTGGTTAAGGTGAAAGGCACGCCGTTAGAAGAAGTCGAAGATGTTGACCCGTTCGATTTCGTCCGCATTATCGCTGTTGCTCGCATCATCATGCCGGAATCTGCGGTTCGTTTATCGGCAGGGCGCGAAAATATGAATGAACAAATGCAAACGTTGTGCTTTATGGCGGGTGCTAATTCTATTTTCTACGGCTGTAAGCTGCTTACCACCCCTAACCCAGATGAAGATGCAGATATGCAATTGTTCAAAAAGCTGGGTGTCAACCGTGAGCAGGCCGTACAAAAACCAGATGAAATTCAAGAAGAAGCGTTGCTATCTCAAGTGGCTGAACGCGTGGCTTCTCGTCCAAGTAAAGACGACCTTTTCTACGAAGCCAACGTCTAAGAGCGCGTAAACCATTATGCGTCAAGACAGTCATCTACAACGACGTATCGAGCAAAAGCTCGATACGCGTCGTCAGCAGAAATTGCTCCGAAACGTCAGCGCTTTCCATCATCAAGATGGAAAGCTCTTTGACACCGATAACCAGCCTTACGTGAATTTCTCAGGCAATGACTACTTGGGGTTGGCGCACGATCCTTCCGTGATCAAAGCGTGGCAAGACGGTCTGGAGCAATTTGGTGCGGGCAGCACGGCATCACCATTAGTGACGGGGTTTACCCGCGCTCATCAACATCTAGAACATACGTTGTGCGATTGGTTGGGTTTTGAGCGTGCACTCTTGTTTAACAGCGGCTTTTCGGCTAATCAAGCGGTGATTTTTTCGTTGCTTGAGAAACAAGATATTTTACTGCAAGACAAACTGAATCATGCGTCGTTGATGGAAGCTGGGATGCTGTGTGACGCAAAAATGCAGCGCTTTCCTCACAACAACATCAATAAACTCAAGTCACTGCTTCAGGCCAATGAGCAAACACCAGCGCGCTTCGTGGTGACAGAGGGTGTATTTAGCATGGATGGAGACTTGTCTCCGTTGGCAGAAATAAGAGCCGCATGCGATGAGCATGATGCGTGGTTAATGGTTGATGATGCACATGGTGTGGGTGTGTTGGGTGACGAAGGGCAAGGAAGTGCACACCTTGCCAATGTGAAGCCTGATATTTTGGTTGTCACCTTTGGAAAGGCGTTTGGAATGATGGGTGCGGCAGTGTTGTGCAGTGAACAGGTCCATGATTACTTCACTCAATTTGCTCGGCATTACGTTTACTCAACCGCTATGCCGCCCGCTCAGGCACATGCGCTTTCTCATACTCTCTCGATGATTCGCACGCAATCTTGGCGTCGTGAAAAGCTATCTGCATTGTCTGATTGCTTTCACAACGAATTAAAAAACTGTACAGAGGTGGTAGACACCATAACGCCAATCAAACCTGTTGTACTTGGGGACGTCGAAAAAATGCAGTTGGTCGCATCCAAGCTAAAAAAGGATGGATTTTTAACTGGGGCGATTCGTCCACCCACCGTACCCGTAAACACAGCACGTCTTCGAATCACTTTATCGGTAAATCAATCTGAAACGCAGGTAAAAGACCTCGCCGTTTTACTCCGTCGTTGTATTGAGGAGGGCGAATGAGCCAAGCAGTATCATTTCAACTCGAGGCTTCTCTCTTGGAGAGTGAAGAAAAATCCGCTATTAAAGACGCGTTCAGCCGCGCGGCCACGACCTACGATAAAAGTGCTGCTTTCCAGCGTCGAGTGGGTCATGAACTCATGGCTCAAGTATCGGAGTGGCAGAATAAGACTGTCCTCGATTTAGGCTGTGGGACGGGCTACTTCAGCGAAAAAATAGCGCTTAAAGGCGCTCATGTCATTGCGCTGGACCTATCAGAGAAAATGTTAGAACAGGCCAGAGTAAGGTGTGGCAATACGCTACAGTACCTCTCTGGTGATGCAGAATCACTTCCGCTTGCTGATGACAGTGTGGATTTGGTGTTCACATCTTTGGCTTTGCAATGGTGCAATGATCTTTCTGTTCCATTACGTGAAATGAGACGGGTCGTAAAACCTGGTGGGACTATATTGTTTTCGACCTTGCTTGACGGTTCGCTGTACGAACTGAAGCAAGCATGGTGTGAAATTGATGCGCGTCAACACGTGAATACTTTTCTAACGCCAAACCAGATAAATATTGCGCTTGCGCAAGCTGGCATCGTAAATCACCACATAGAATGCCAAACGTTAACGGAGAGATATCCGTCTGCACTGGCGCTAATGAAAGACCTCAAAGGTATTGGCGCCACACATTTATCAGAGGGTAGAGAGGCGGGATTGGTTGGCAAGCGAACCTTTATGGCACTAGAGAATGCATACAGACAATTTCAGTTAAGTGAAGGAATCGTACCCGCAACCTATCAAGTTTGCTTTGGAGCGATAAAGAATGACTAAAAGCTATTTCGTGACAGGCACAGACACTGAAGTAGGAAAGACTGTGGCTTCAATGGCCATCATGCAAGCAGTCGCGAAAGCAGGCTATAGCGTGGTTGGTTACAAACCCGTAGCAGCGGGCAGTAAAGAAACTGAAGATGGACCGATGAATTCAGATGCCATTCGTCTTCGTGAATGCACGACGGTTGATGTGGACTATGAAGAAGTTAATCCAAGCCTTTTGCATGCTGCCTGTTCACCGCATATTGCAGCAGAGCTAGAAAATACCACTGTGGATTTTGCTCAGTTGAGCCGAGGGTTGAAGAACATCCAAACCAAAGCTGATTTTACGTTAGTTGAAGGTGCAGGTGGCTGGCGAGTACCTGTGAGTTACGACAGCACGTTGGCGGATTGGGTTGGGCAAGAGAAATTGCCTGTTATTTTGGTCGTAGGGATAAAACTTGGTTGCTTGAACCATGCCTATTTAACGGCAGAAGCCGTTCGACGAGATGGGCTAGAAATTGTTGGATGGGTGGCTAACAGAGTCAATCCAGGAACAGAGCACTACAGCGACATTGTAAAGACATTGGAGCATCACTTGGGCGTTCCTAAATTGGGGGAGATCCCTTACATGCCTGCCATTAAGTCGAGAGATTTAAGCGGCTATATCGACATTAGTCCACTAGGATTGTCGCCTGTTTAAGGGTTCTCGCCAGGCTAAGGGCTGTTACCTGCTGTCAGCATGAAAAAAGCCAGCGTTAGCTGGCTTTTTAAACGTTCTAGTCAAAATTCCGATGACATTACACGTGGTAAGTCATGATCAATTTCGAATTATTTGTCTTCTGACAGCAGTCCCATCAAAGACTCCTGCACATCTGAAATTTGTTTAATCTTTTGGTTCTCGTCATCGGCGAGTCCTAGCTCAGCACAAGCTTCGTCGAAGCTCATCCCTAAGTGACAGCAAAGGATATCGATTGCGACGCGATAATTTTCTTTGTCAGCCATTGTTTTCTCTCCTTAGAAACGCACTCACTATGGAGCACTTAAACGCATCAAATGAGGCGCTCACCTTTTGAACACACATTATTCTTGATTGGCTATTATTTCAACTCGACCAAAGTCTAATTTCGTCTTGAAACCTAGACCGTTCACTATCCTTTTTAAAAATAGCATAAGCAGCCCGTTACAATAATTTACGTTTGAATTTGCTACGCAGGCTTGTTTTTCGACAGTTTGACCCTACTATCACACCCATAGCGCTTCAATCATTCGGAGACAAATTCAGTAATGAAACGCATATCTTTATTTTTGTTAACCAACCTAGCGGTTCTTTTCGTATTCAGCATTGTGCTGAATATCGTTTATGCCGTGACTGGCATGCAACCAGGCAGTTTGTCAGGTTTACTTGTGATGGCAGCTCTGTTTGGTTTCGGTGGCTCGTTGATTTCACTCTTTATGTCGAAATCAATGGCACTGCGCTCTGTAGGCGGTCAGGTCATCGAGCATCCACGCAATGAAACTGAGCATTGGTTGATGAACACAGTGAGTCGCCAAGCACAGACAGTAGGCATTGGTATGCCGACTGTGGCTATCTATTACTCAGATGATATCAACGCATTCGCAACGGGCGCCAAGCGCGATGACTCTCTGGTTGCTGTATCGAGTGGCTTGTTGGAAAACATGACACGCGATGAAGCAGAAGCAGTTCTCGCTCATGAAATTAGCCACATAGCAAATGGTGACATGATCACCATGACGTTAATGCAAGGTGTGGTGAATACCTTCGTTATCTTTATTTCTCGTTTGATTGCAGGTGCAATTAGCGGCATGAATAATAACGACGAAGAAGGGGAGAGCGGTGGTAGCTTTATCACTTACTTCCTTGTGTCATCAGCGCTAGAAATCGTTTTTGGTATGTTGGCGAGCATTCTGACCATGTGGTTTAGTCGTCATCGCGAATTCAAAGCGGACGCAGGATCTGCCCATTTGGTGGGTAAAGAGAAGATGATCGCGGCGCTAGAAAGGCTAAAAGTGAGCCATGAAAGCCGCTTAGAAGGTTCTATGATGGCGTTTGGTATCAATGGTAAAAAGTCTTTGAGCGAACTGTTCATGACTCACCCACCGCTGGATAAGCGCATTGATGCACTTCGTCGTGGTGAGCACTTGTAATTAGACTGTCTTAACGCTAATAAAACGCCTCCATTTACTGGGGGCGTTTGTATTTATGTCTCGTCGAAAACTATATTGGACTAATGTTACTGATAACAAGATCGGATAATACCTTGATGTACGGGTATAAACCCTCAACAAATCAAAGAGGTAACAATGAATCCTGTAGGATGGTTTGAAATTGCTGTGACTGATATGGAGCGTGCGATTACGTTTTATGAAAATGCGCTTGGAGTGAGTCTGGCTCGCAAGGAAATGGGCGGCACACAGATGGCTTGGTTTCCTGTCGAAGAGGGCAACGCTTATGGTGCAACCGGGACGCTTATACAAAGTGCAGACTGTTCTCCTGGTTCTTCATCCACTGTGATCTATTTTAACGTTAATAGCATCGACGATGTGATAGCGCGTGTGGCAGAGAGCGCTGTTTTACACCCTAAAACCCAGATAGGCGATTCTGGGTTTTATGCGCATATAGAGGACAGTGAAGGTAACAGAGTGGGTATACACTGCCATTGATCTTTTGTTTGTAAAGTTAGGCAAACAAACATAATTGACAGCGAAAGCGCTGTCTTTTGGCGATCTCTGTAACAAATGAGCCTAATTATTGAGCGGTTTTCTCTGGGCACGCGTTAGCATTATCGGATAACGTTCAGTGTACAGATTTGCACGGTTATGCTTTTGCATATGGTGCATTGGCCAACAACCAGGGAGGGGCATGTTAAAAGTCATCAAGTTTTTTTTTACCGCTGTGATTTTGCTTGCTCTTCTCGCTACTGCGTTGGTTTACGGAGCACTTGCTCTCAGTCTTCCTGCATTAACCGGCGTGTCGACGGTTGATGTTCTCTCTGATACCACTTATTTACAACGTGATGACTTAGGCACGGCTATTGTTGTTGCCCAAAATCGAGCGGATGCATCTTATGCGTTGGGTTATGCACACGGCCAGGATCGCTTTTTCCAAATGGATTTGCTCAGGCGAAATGCGGCGGGGGAGTTATCTGAATTTTTTGGTATAGCGGCTCTTCCACGTGATGAATTAACGCGTTTTCATCTTTTTCGAAAACGCAGTCGTGACATTGTGAATCAATTACCTAGTCAGCATCGCCAACAGCTTGAAGCGTATGCGAAAGGGGTTAATGATGCGGTGTCTCATTCCACTTTCCCATCGTTTGAATATTTGGTCACCCAAACTGATCGTGAGCCATGGTTGCCTGAAGATTCACTGCTCGTAATATTTAGTATGTACCTTGATTTGCAAGGACGAAGCCTAAAGCGTGACCTTACCTTTGGTGTAATTGAGGACCATTTTGGACCCGAAATGGTGACTTTTTTGTCACAGCCCAGTAAATACCAAGCCGCTTTAGACGGCAGTCGGTTCGAACTAAAAAAAGTCGACATTCCTTTACTACCAACTCAAAGCGTTAGTGCCGCACTGGTTCATGATATTGATGAGTCCCCGCTTGTTGGCAGTAACAACTGGGCCGTAGGAGGTTCGCTGACTCGTAATGGGCTAGCGATGCTATCTGATGATATGCATCTAGGTATTAATGTTCCCGTAATTTGGTATCGGGCCCAACTCAATTATCAACAAGACGGAAAACCTCTCCAAATAACAGGTGTCACATTGCCGGGTGCGCCCGCCGTAGTTGTCGGCGCGAATGGTCATATCGCATGGGGATTTACTAATGGGTATATGGATACGGCCGATTGGTATGAGTTGGGAGCCGAAGATAAAACCACTTTTGTCTTGGAAGATATTCCAACTAAGCAAGGTAACCATAAGTACCTCCTTGAAATGAGTGAAATTGGGCCTGTTACCATCTTGGGAGGGAAAAAATATGCACTGTCTTGGGTGGCTTATCAAAAGTATGCCGTTAATTTGAATCTGCTGAATTTAGAAACATCAGAAACGGTAGATGCGGCATTATCCGCGTGTAAAGACGCGGGTATACCCGTGCAAAACATGGTGGTCGCGGACAAAGAAGGCAACATTGGATGGCAAGCGACAGGTGCGATCCCTGACAGGCGTATGCCTGCACAAAGGCCACTACCTGCCTCCCAATATGATCTGGCATGGCATAACCAAGCGAAAGATGTCCCGTTTGTGGTGAACCCCAAACGCTCAATGGTTTGGACAGGAAATAGTCGAGTCGTTAGTACAAAACAAGATGCGCGATTTGGTAATGGAGGATATGCATTGGGGGCTCGCAGCGCTCAAATTAAGCAGCGTTTGTTTGAGAAAGATCTTTTTGACCCTGAAGATTTCTATCGCATTCAATTGGATAACGAAGCATATTTTCTTGACCGCTGGCATACCGTTTTACTGGCCGTGCTGCAAAAAGATACGGCTCGCTTTGCCGAAGATATTAAGGAGGTCGAGAATTGGCAACGCTGTGCATGTGCTGACTCTGTGGGTTATACCCTTGTAAGAAAATATCGAGATGCGTTAATGGATTCGCTTTTTGCGCCACTAGAAACGCAACTGACAAAAAGTGATCTCAGCTTGGGTGTGTTAGAGCGGCAATTGGAGCCTGCACTCTGGCAGTTGGTTTCAGAAAAACCGGAAAGTTGGCTTCCCAATGGTCAGGGTGATTGGGACGTATTTTTTGCCGATACGTATGAGAAAATGCGCGACGATCTCATGCTGAAAATGACGGACCATGTTGACGGCTCCCTTCAGGCGCTTCGATGGGGCGATGTAAACCAGTTAAACGTTCAGCATCCATTTAGCCGACAAATTCCACTATTGAGCTCGTTATTGGATATGCCTAAAGCACCAGGGTTTGGTGATAGGTATATGCCAGCTGTCCAGGGCCAAAGTTTTGGCGCGTCGCAGCGGTTAATTGTTCAACCGGGAGACGAAGTTAATGGCATCCTGACGTTGCCTGGTGGTCAGAGTGGTCACCCTTTATCTCCTTTTTATCGTAAAGGATTCGATGAGTATATCGAGCAAGCGTCTACACCCTTGTTGCCCGCCCAGCCGATTTACCAAATTGTATTCACACGACATCAGTCATCAAGCATTGATCACTGAGCCTCAGATCCCTCCCTCTTAACGTCTAATATTCTCCTAGTAACAGAAAGCAAAAGTGCAAAGAGAGAAAAGGTATTGTTGCGAGTAGAATATAGGGAATAGCACACAAGTGTCTGATTAGTTAACATTAATCAATCTAGATAATTAATATAAATATCATTGTGATGCGAAGGTTTTTGTATGTCCGTGTCGATAGTGAGACACAAATATATGCACAAACATAAGTTGCTGTAAATAATCAATATATCAAGTAACGCAAAGATGAGATTGTCACTTTTTTTTAGAGGGGTGACCAATAACTCAGTCATTTTAATTCTTAAGAGTTTAAATTATGAATATTCTTGTTTGCGATTCGGGTGATTCAAAATTGATATTTGGTGCCAATACTAAGTCTCAAGAATGCCCAACCAAACTTCGGGTATTTGATATGCAATTTGACTCCTTTCAACACGCTTCTCGTTGGCTAGATCTTTCGACATTTGGTCCAAAGCCAGCACAAGCTGAAGCACTTAACAATAAATACGCTAAGGCCTGGTTTGACGAGCAAATTGCTCTTCCAATCAGTTCCCATGTGTCTCAATGTGAAAAGCAGTTTATTGCACAAGGCTTTGGCAAAAAACCGTCACGCTCAACACGTATTCGAGCTTGGTTAGATATCGCACTGTATGGTGAAGACCAGCTCAGGCAGCGTGTTGGCTATGCGTTAAGCCAAATTTTTGTAGCGTCAGATCAAGACGCAACCTTGATTAACCAATCAACCGCGGTCGCTAACTATAACGATTTACTGTGTCAGCACGCTTTTGGTAATTATCGCGAATTACTTAAAGCTGTTTCTTTGTCCCCCGTGATGGGTCAATACCTGACTATGGTAGGGAACAAGAAGGGTGACTCTGTAACGGGCAGACGGCCGGACGAGAATTATGCGCGTGAAATTCTACAGCTATTTTCGATAGGGCTTTATCAGCGCGAACTTGATGGTAGCTATGTTTTAGATGGCAGTGGTTCGCCGATGCCGTGTTATGACGAGAAGGATATTCAGGAACTGGCTCGCGTGATGACAGGTTGGAATTTTTCTGATTCTGAATTTATCTCGCCAATGATCAGTCATGAAAACGACCATGATCGCGGTGAAAAATTCATTCTAGGGCATCGCTTTCCGAAGAACATATCGGCAGTAAAGGAAATGGATATGGTGATGGACATTTTGCTTCATCATCCATCAACAGCCCCAAATATTTGCAGGAATATCATTCAAAGGTTGGTCACGTCTAATCCATCATCGGATTATGTTCGCCGAGTCTCCGAAACCTTTGTCGACAATGGAGCGGGTGAAGCCGGCGATTTAAAAGCCGTGATTTGGGCGGTGCTCACCGATGATGAAGTCTATACGGCACCTTCACAATCAATGAGTAAAGTCAGAGAGCCTTGGTTAACTCTTATTGCAGTATATCGTGCTCTTAACGCTCAACCGGGTGGCGGTAGCGAAGTTGTAGAAACAGATTTGGTGTATTTGAAAACCTGCAATCAATACCCACTTGGTTCCCCTTCCGTGTTTAATTTCTATTTGCCGGATTATGCGCCAAAGGGTGTGGTATCTAATAACAACTTGGTGGCGCCCGAACTACAAATCATTGATTGGGCGCACATTATCAATGTCCATAATTTCATATATGGAATATTAAGATTAAACCTTCAGGATGTGAAAAAGCCCTCAAACAAACAGCTGTATATCAATGTGGAAATTTTCAAGAGCCTTATTGTTGAAAAAGACATTGATGGATTCCTACAAGAAACGTCTTTGCGATTTTTTAATGGAAATATGCCAGAACCACTGAAACACGTTATTCGAGAACAATATAACGGGATGAATCTTGACCCAGGTAAATGGGTGCAACGTCTGTTATTCCTTGCATTGTCCTCACCATATTTTCATGTTCAGGAGAATCGCGCATGAAACTGACTCGACGCCACTTCATCAAAACAGTAGGCGCTGCAAGTGCCGCGGCTTCAGCTCCGTTCAGTTTTAGTACTTATGCAGAAAATGCCGACGACTACAAAGCCCTCGTATGTGTCTTCTTAAACGGGGGCAATGATTTTTTCCATCAAGTGCTGCCGCTAGATAGCTCAAACTACAACAAATTCGCTTCGTCACGTAAAGGCATTGCCGTTCCTCAGCAATCCGTATTGCCAACACACATTGTTGATAATCATGGCGTTGGCTACGGTGTTCACAAAGCGCTGAAGCCACTAATTCCGCTCCTTGAAAAAGGGAAAGCGACGTTTGCCGTCAATGTTGGACCTTTGCTCGAACCTACGAATAAAAATGACATCGTGAGTGGTCAGGCATCATTGCCGCCATATCTGTTTGCACATAATAAACAACAAGAGGTTTGGCAGCACAGTTGGTTTGGCGACCATTATGGTGATCACGGCTGGCTGGGCATGTCTATGGATGTCATCGCAGATGAAATGTCCAGCATGCCAAATTGCTTCTATTCGGGGCCAAATACATTGCTTGATGGTTTCAGTAACGACACCATGTTTCTAAATAGAAATGGTTTTGAAGAACTGCATGCACTCACGAGTGCAGTCGTTCGACCTAGTTATGAATCAATGGCAACACAGCATTATGATTCACCTTTGGTCGCAGGCTACGCGGAAATGGTTAAGCAAGCCATGAGTGCGCAGGAACAAATGGCACCTGTCGTTGACTCGATTCCACAGGACACACGCATTCCGGCTTCTGGTCTTGGGTCGCAATTACGTGCGGTAAAGCAAATGATTGAAGCGGCACAGATGTTGGGACACAACCGACAAGTGTTCTATGTCTCTATTGGAGGCTTTGATACTCACGATAATCAGGTGAATCGACAAGATGAACTGATGAAAGAGTTTTCAGAAGCTATTGCGGGTTTCTATGAAGCACTAGAAGCTGAAGAGCTGACTGACAACGTGATGACATTTACCATGTCAGAATTCGGTCGAAGCATGCACGACAATGCGAGACAAGGCACTGATCATGGTTGGGGTGGTGGGCAGTATATATTTGGTGGTCACACTCACGGCGGACACTGTTTTGGTCATTACCCTGATTTCACTCGCAATGGTCAAGATGATAATGGAGACGGTAGGTTGATACCTGCCATTGCTCATGAGCAATATGCCGCTTATATGGTGCAATGGTTAGGGTTGAGCAACGGTGCTCTCAATACCGTATTTCCATCATTGTCAGCGCTTGGTGGACCAATGAAAGTGCAGGGATTGTCTTAGGGCTTTTTGCCCTCAATGATTCACACTGCCCAGAAAGCCAGAGTTGATTTGCTCTGGTTTTTTGTCTTTGGCATTGTGCTCGGCATCTTGAGGTTGCTTAAGTATATTTCTAAGCCGTAAATAGATAAGTTATACGAGTGATGGTGGTGTGTGATTCACAATTGAATCGTTCATTAATCAATCAAGAAAACGGCAATGGCTAGAAGTTGGAAAAGAATTACCCTAATATTTTGTCCTCTTCACCAAGTAGTAAGGATAGTGGCATGAGTGAAAGCTGGGATGATATGGCAGTAGGATGGGACAGTAACAAAGCTGTTATTGCCTATTCGGACAAAGCCACCCACTCATTAGGTGAGGTATTAAAGACGAAAGGTCTTACGATTTTGGATTTTGGTTGTGGTACTGGGCTGATGACAGAAAAATTGTCACCAGACGCAGCGTCGATTACCGCCATCGATCCTGCTCGGAAGATGATCAGCGTGCTTAACGCTAAAGAGTTACATAACGTGACAACCATCGTCGGCGTTGTTGATGAAGCTTTTGTCAGAGAGTGCCGTCAGGCTGGAAAACGTTTCGATTTAATTGTTGCGTCTTCTGCATTGGCATTTGTGGCTGACTATTCAGAAACGATTGCTTTGTTAGCTATGCTGTTGGCAGACAAAGGGCTGTTAGTGCAATGGGATTGGGAAAAGAGCGAAGATGAAGGCGCCGGCTTTACGACGAGTGAGGTTCAACAGGCGTACAGTGAAGCAGGTTTGAATCTGATTTCGACCACAAACCCTTTCAGTATGGGTGACATGCGGGTGTTAATGGCTGTTGGTCAGCGTACCGATTAAACGAAAAAACCGCCTCAAAGGGCGGTTTTTTTATGTCTTCTACAACATCGCGTTGTCATTGATTTATTAAGCGGCTTGCGCATTATCTTCAAACGGAACGCGATTTCCATTCCAGCTCAGTGCTAGGCCCAAGCCCACACTTGCAGCCGCGCCCATCATCACTGCAGATACTGTTAGCAGACCGCTGATAGCCAACGCAGACACAATGCCACTTGCAACAAAACAAATCATGGTTTGCAGGAAGTTAAGTAAACCTGCTGCTGTTGCGCTGCAGTGTTTGAACTCTTCCAGTGCTTTGTTAACAACGATTGGGTAAATAGCACCGTTTGCTGCTGCCAAAAAGCAGAATGGGATCAGTACAGGCCAAATGTTTGTTACATCAGTTTGCCAAGACACCACAAAAATAACGGCAACACTTGCGATGAACAAGCCAACAAACCAAGGCAAAATCGTTGCGCCATCAAATTTGTTTAGCAGGGCACGACAGCTATAACCACCAACAATAAAAGCGATAGTCTGTGGTACATAGCTCATACCAATGTCTGCGCCGCTGTAGCCCATTTCCGTCATGACAAACGGAGAACCCGTTAACCATGCAAAGAAAGCCGCTGAACAGCCAGCAAACACCAGCATGTTACCGATAAACTTGCGAGAGCTAGCAATGTGCTTGTAGTCGCTGACGAGCTTTGTCGTGATCTTCTCGTCACTGTTGATGACTGGCGCACTTTCTTTTTGGCGTAAAGTGGCAACCACCAACAATGCACCAAGGCCAACCAAAACAATGAAAATGCTACGCCAGCCAAACTGTGCTTCAAGACCGGCACCCAATAATGGTGCAAGTGCTGGAGATAGGGCGACTAACGGCATAATGGTAGCGAAAACACGTTGAGATGTTTTGCTGTCGTAACGGTCGATCACCACGGCTTGCCAGATCACTGACGCACTGCATGCACCCAACGCTTGAACAAAACGTGCTGCGAGGAAAACTTCAATGCTATCAGCCATAAAGCAGGCGATAGTAGCCACGCTGAACAACGCCATGCCACCAACCAACACCTTGATACGACCAATGCGATCAGAGAGCGGTCCGTAAACGATTTGACCCAATGCCATGCCCAACAGGAACACGGTAAGTGACAGGCCAATCATAGATTGCGATGTGCCCATCTCAAGACGGATGTTTTCAAAAGCGGGTAGGTACATATCAGTTGCTAAAAAGCCGAGCATGCTCAGGGCCGCGAACCAAATCATTGTTGTCATTGGAACAGAATTTTTCATTTCAGTTGTCCGTTCATGTTTCTTGGGTTTACTTTGTTTCGAAGTGTAACGGTAGCGAAAAGCGGTGTGAAACGTTAATATTTACACATTGCTATCAAAAAATTTGATTCGAATGCTTGGCAAGCAATCTTTGTCAGTCTCAGTGGGATGTGAAAAGGTAAATATTATGTTTTCTTATCAAGATCTTCAGGTCGTCGATGCAGTAGCGCGCCGAGGGAGCTTTTCAGCAGCTGCCGAAGAATTGCACAAAGTACCGAGTGCCGTTAGCTACACCATTCGGCAAATGGAAGACAAACTTGCTGTGAATTTATTTGAGCGATTGCATCGCGCTGTCCGTTTGACGCCCGCTGGCGAATTTTTTGTGATTGAAGCGCGTGAATTAATGAAGCGTATGGAAGAAGTTCGAGAGCAGACTCAGCGTGTTGCCAATGGCTGGACGCGGAGTGTGTCGCTCGCGCTTGATAATGTGGTGCGTGAAGACCGCGTCGATTCATTGGTTCGCGATTTCTATGATGCATTCCCTGATGTTGAGCTTCTGCTAACGATGGAAGTGTTCAATGGGGTATGGGATGCCTTGGCTTATGACAGAGCAGACATTGCCATTGGAGCCACGGCTGCCGTGCCTGTTAGCGGTAACTTAAGCTATCGCGACATGGGTATTCTAACGTGGCGTTTTGTTGTCTCTAAAGATCACCCGTTAGCCAATATGAAAGAGCCACTCAAGAGTGACGTGCTTCTTACCTATCCAGCAATTTGTTTGGAAGATACCTCTCGCATACTCCCAAAACGTGCGACGTGGTTGCTGGATAACCAAAGGCGTTTAACTGTTCCTAATTGGCATAGTGCAATTCAGTGCTTTCGAAGCGGGTTAGGGATAGGAGCTATGCCATCTCATATGGCAGAACCTTACTTGGCTTCCGGCGAGTTGGTTGAGAAAACCTTGGTGGAACCGCCCGCTAAGAGTCCTTGTTGCATTGCTTGGCGTTCAGACAAAGAGAGCCCAGCAGTAAACTGGATCCTTGATTACCTTGGTGATGCAGATAAAGCGCATAAGGAGTGGCTTGAGTAGAATGCACTGCATTAGTATCTGTGAATCTGGTGATCATGCTTGACATTGTTACAGTCGGTCGCGTGTTTGAGTCATTAAAATTAGGGTCTGGCTAGTTGTTCGGGTAGTTTGCCTCATGATTGTCTCTAATAAAGAGTTTCACGCCTTGGTCGTTAATATCTACGAAGCGGCCGCAGAGCCTGATAAGTGGCCACAGCTTGCCGCAGCAATAGCGGAGTCAGTTGAAAGGTCGGCTTATAAAGATCTTGAGAATCAACCAGATAAACTGTACGGCAATATCTCTTCACCCCATCAGTCCTCCCAACTTGCGTCACTCCAGAAAACACTTCACCAGATTTCACCATTGACATTACCTAGTGATCAGGAAGTGGTGGATTACAGTCAGCCGGAGTTTGATGCCATCCTGCTTCGATATTTTCAGAGCGCCATTGGTATCGCTCAAAAACTGAATGCGCAGGAAGCCTACCGTCAGGTAATGTCGTCAGTACTCGACCAGTTACCCATTGCATTAATGATAATTACGAGGGAGGGAGAGATTCTAGAAAGTAATGTTCTGGCCACAGAAATGCAACACTCAGAGAGCTTGTTGGCAGTCAGAGAAGGAAAAGTAGACATTCGTGATAGTGACAGCAGAGCCAACTTGTTCCGAGCAATACGGAATGTTGCAGCGGGTGTCAGTGAGAGCTCAAGCGAAGTATTAATGCTCGGTTCTCAGAGTCATCCTCTTGATAAATTGATGGTGCTACTTAGTGCAATTCAAGGGGCAAATGATGAAGGTGGCGCTCAAAATATCGCCCTGTTTCTTTCTAGCCCGAGGAACCAACCTGTATCAATACCCTTATCGATTGCCAAATACTACGGATTGACTAGAAAGGAGAGTGAAGTGGCCTCTTATTTGGTAAGAGGTTTCTCAGTAAAAGAAATCGCCGATGAAATATTTGTTTCAGAGCACACTGTCAGAAGCCACCTGAAAGCATTGCTGACGAAAACGGAAACACAGCGACAGACAGAATTGGTTCGCATGTTATTGGTGGGGCCGACCCCCCTTTTTGACGAAGTCACGCGTTTCGCCAGTGACAAAGAGCGATTCAACACTCAGGGCCTTAAAAAATTCTTAGTAGATAAAGAACGAGTGATTGCGTACCGAGAGTATGGTCCGGCAGATGGGCCTCCTTTACTCTATCTTCATTGTGTCATTGGCTCGGGTAATGAGCTGGAAATGATGCTAAGCGAGGCGGAAATGCAAGAGTTGGGATTTCGCATCATTGCGCCTGATCGCCCTGGATATGGCAAATCAAGCATGAGTAAGTCCATTTCTTTTGAAGCGTTTGCGCATGATCTGAACCGATTACTCGATCATCTCGGTATCCGTTCTGTTTCAATCTTAGGTTTCTCTATGGGCGCTTTGTATGGATGTGCTCTGGGCGTTTATTACCCGGGACGTGTTAATAAAATTGTCGCAGTCAGTGCAGGATTGGCATCGACGGAAAAAGAAGAGTTTGACCAAATGAATTCGTTGTGGCGAATGAGTAATTTAATGGCCAGAGATATTCCCAAGGCCTATCGCATCATTGCCAATTTAATGTTCATTGCTATTCGAAAGAACCCCGAAAAAGTTTACGAACTTATCGCGACAGATACTGTTGGTAGAGAGGCTGAACTCTTTGCAAACGAATGTTTCAAACAACGCTATTGCCAATATTTGGAATATTCTCTGCAGCAAGGCTTATATGCATTGTGTCGTGAGGTAGAGCAGCTGATGCGCGAATTGAATTTCGACCCATCGGAGATTGCTGCGCCCGTGGTGCTTTGGCATGGATCAAGTGATATGCATGTGCCCATTTCCGTTGCGAGACGTTTTGAGCAACGACTTCTTAATGTGGAGTTTCGTGTTGAGCATGGCGCTAGTCATTTCTTTATTTTCTACAAATTACGAGAGATTTTGGAGTTGGAGTTCAAATAGCACGCCAGTGAGGTAGATGGCGCCGAGCAGTGCATCAGAATTAAGAACAGTGAGAGCGAAGAAGCAAGATCACCGAAAAATACCTCAAATGGGGGAGGTATTGAACCTTGTTCCTTAACACAGTGTTGTTTCCAGCTAATGGAAATCAAAATGCTGTTGTAAGGAGACGCAAAATGAAATTCGCGAATACACTGACTTTCAGTGTCATTGCAATACTTGTTCTTTCAGTATCAGGGTGTTCTGATAGTGATTCAGGCTCATCGAATTCACCCCCCCAATCCCCGAAACAGAACTCGGTAACAGGGAAAGTCGCTGACGGATATCTGCAAGGCGCCACAGTTTGTTTTGATATGAACCGTAACTTTGTTTGTGATGGAGATGAAACAACTGTTACGACCGACGAAAGTGGCAGCTATACGCTTTCGGTACCCGAAGATGTTAGCCAAACTTATCCTATCATTGCCACTGTGTCGCAAGCGACCATTGACCAAGACACAAATGCTCCCGTTCGCAACGCTTACACGCTGGTTTCGCCACCAGGAAGACACGCTTTTGTTAGCCCAATAACGACGTTGTTGGCTTTACAAAGTAACGGTTCGTCTGACGAAGCGCTGAGTCCTAGAGTCAGTTTTTTATTGAACCAACTTGGATTATCTTCTGATGTTGATCTGTTTGCTGACTACATCGAAAAGCGCGATGACGAAAGCTATCGAACCGTTCATCAAGCCGCTCAATTGGTAGCACGTGAACTTGGGGCAGCATTGACAACACTACATCAAGGCGAGCGCGGTGCCGTTGCATCCCCAGAGGAACTGACAGTTGTTACTGGAATATTGGCGACAGACCTAGATGACTACTATGAGCTCTTCACGCTGTCCGACGACGATTTTGATGCCGATGCATTTGCGCTGAGCCTAGAGGGAGAGTGGCAAGAATTCTATTCGGGCATTCGTGATGACTTTGACACCGTCCATAAAAGTATAGTGTCATACATTGGTAAGCCTATATTGATTGATGTAGGGGTGTATCGAGAGCGTACTGCAAATGGCGAAGTGACGGAAAAAATTGAAGTGCTTTTTGCTGCTGATGTTGCGCTAGGAAGGGACTACAACCTCATTGTAAGATCGGGAAGCGGCTTAGAGCACAAGTTCTCACAAGCCGATATAAAGGAGCAATCCTCTTCTTATCTCTTATATTCCTTGTCATTTCCTGCGGGTGAAATTGCAGACGGTTACTATGATTTCTATCTCGAAAACAGCAATGACATGTCAGAGCAAACTGCCATTGCAAGCATCTATTTTTCGTCTAGCGAGTATTTTCCTGAAGCACAAAAAGAAAATTGGTTACCCAATGGCAATTTACAGTTGGTTAAAACGCCTTATGGCGAATCACAAATTAGCTTCCCGACGGTAAATGATGAACTATTTGTTCGGATCTCACTTCGAAATCCACAAGGAGACATGTATTACCAATCTGATTTTGAAAGGGGCATGTCTTTCTATCTTAAACCAACATCAGACGTCGATGTTGTAGCTGGTAGCACACTGAATGTAGAGGTATCAGACAATGACGAACGGTTTGGGCGCAATTTTGTTTCTCACCTATATTCCGCTCCGATAGTCAACGCAACATCGCAATCAAGCGTGACGTTCTCCCGTATCTATAAACGTTGGCGTGAGCGGGACACTGAAACCACGTCCAGCTATGTCTGGCAGTTTAATGCGTCGCCAATGGTACAGGATGAAAAAGCATCGCCACTCGTCCCACTCGCTCGCAGTATCGAGATCGATTACTTCGATAGCATGGATCAGCAGTACAAACGAGCCACCACACATGATTTGGATTACAACCAAATCATGGCGCTGGGTGATGATTACTATGTGGACGATGAAGAAAATGGATTGACCTTGTCGAACTCACTAGATGCAGAGCTTTATCAGGATCTTGAAGTGAATTTCCTCGATGCCTTCTATCAGTCCTCTAGCGAGATTCCATACGCCATGTACCGAATCCGTGTAGTTGATGGCCAAGGTGAAACATCGGATCACTATGACTACTTCCGCGGAGGAGAAAGCGGTTTTGATCAAATGATAGCCGAGAATATCAAACATTCTAAGAGTGATGATGGGGAATGGTTGATACTGGAAGCGCCCGATCTGGAGCTCTATGACGAGGTCTACTATCAGTTCAATCTTTATGTGAATTACACGAAAGATGGCGATAGCCGGGAATTGTTTGTTATCAATACACCGAGAACAGCATTGCACCGCATTTTTTGGCGCTTTGACGATATTGATGCAGCAATGGCGAGCTTTGCCGATGAGTATGAACCTGACTCTGTCGAGTCAGTCGTTTTAAGAGCAAGTGCTTGGGATAGCAAGTCTAACTCCCTTATCGACACGCGTTCAGAGTCCAAATCCATCAACGTGTCGAATTTGTTTGATCTACAGGATCTCTAGATCTTAATCAGTAAAGCCGCGTTGTCAGCGCACCAATGTCTGCACAGCAATGTCTGCACAGTAATGTCAGCGCGCGCTTTACTACCGATAGTATTTCTTTTCACCAAATTGAAGTTATTCATGTGTATGGAGTAAGGTGATTTCGCATATTTGAATCAAATGTAAATCGTGTTTTTTAACCAGTATTTAAATTCAGGTTTTATTTTAATAATTAATTTAAAAAGGCTGGATTTCTATTTTAATCGCTAAGTTGTCCTATTACGTTTACACGAAAGTAACGTTCATCAATGTGTTAAGAATTTTTGATACGTTTCTACCAAGCGCCAGCATATCGAGCGTGTAGTATTTAATTGTCTGGACACACTTCAATGCTTTATCAAGTCACGCCGTGCCAATGGTTTACCCTGCAAATACATCGAAGGATAGGAGGAACGGGATCATGTTGGAAATCAGACCGAACTGCGAGTGCTGCGATAAAGATCTACCGGCTGATTCAACCGAGGCGATGGTCTGTACCTACGAATGTACTTTCTGTGTTATATGTGTGGAGGACATTCTTTCTAACGTTTGTCCTAATTGCGGTGGTGGTTTTATGCTAAGGCCGGTGCGCCCCAAAACGGCGAGACGAGAAGGGTTGAGTATTCTTCACCAACCGCCATCGACCAATCGCATTCATACCCCTTACAGCATTGAAGAGCTAAAGGCTTTTGGTGAAACGCATAAGCTTATAAAACCTGAAAATCGCTAAATGGTTGGTCAATAGAAACGGTAAAAACAGGGAGTGTTAATATGGTTACGTGTTATCTCAGGTATGTCATCGATCCTGCGAAAACCGCAGAGTTTGAACAATACGCCAAGATGTGGATCCCTTTAGTGAACAAATTTGGCGGTAAGCACAACGGTTATTTTCTGCCATCTGAAGGGGCAAACAATATTGCTCTAGCGCTGTTTACATTTAAAAGCCTTGCTGAATACGAAGCTTACCGCAAGAAATCCTTTGATGATGATGACTGTAAAGCTGCGTTTCAGTTCGCTCAAGAGACCAATTGCATTGTCAGTTACGAACGTAGTTTTTTTCGTCCCGTTTTCGAATGATCCGCCGTATGAAAGTAAAAAAGCAGCCTAATAAGGCTGCAAAATTTTGGACTCGGTGCCGCATGTCAAACGCAGTGTTGTTCTGCGGTTCTTGTTATAGTGTTCGCTTATCCGATTCCTCCCAGTGAGGATACGGTAGAAAGAAAACTTTTCGCGCCTAAAAAGATCGTAATCAGGCTGATTAGAATGCCAAAGGCGAGAGAAACCTTGCTGTTAACGTATTCACGCATGAACTTTGCTTGGCTCGTTATCATGACCAGTAAAATAACGGCAATGGGCAGGATAATGCCGTTCAATACCTGCGCGGAGATGATGACGAAAACAGGGTTTAAACCCGTCGCGGAAATGAAAATACCAAAAATCAAAATAGACAGATTGGTAAAGAAGAAACGCTTATCTGATTTGTCGTACTTCCAACCAAACAGGCCAGCTAGCACATACGAAGCGCCAAGCGGTGTCACAATGGCTGACGATAACCCCGCTGCAATCAACCCCACACTAAGAAACGGGCTCGCGAAATCGCCAAGTACGGGTTCGAGCGCTTTCGCCATTGACGCGATACTTTCTACCGACGTGCCCTTGATAACAGTACCTGCGGTGATCATGACAGCGGCAGTGATAAAGCCCCCCACGGTGATCGCAACGATGATATCGAGTTTGGACAATTCTAACTGATCGGTACTGGTAAACGCCTTTTTGGCATTGATGGCATGAACAAAGAAGTTGTAAGGCACAATCGTTGTACCAATCAACCCCAGAACCAAAAACATGCCGCCATCAGGAATAGAAGGAATAAGCCCGCTGGCAACGTCAGACCAGTTGGGACCAACCGCGAAGACAGCGACAAGAAACACGACCGCCATGGTAGCCACTAACACCATGAGTAGCTTTTCTATTAGCGCAAATGGGCCGAAGTTGATAAGCACCAAAATAGTAATGCCAACCAGTGGACCAAGTATTTGCGTAGACACGCCAGTGAGTGTCGATAACCCGGCGGCGGAGCCGGTGAGATCGCCGCCCATATAAGCGATACAGCCAAGGGGAATCGCGACACCGACAAGGCCTCTCGCTAAGTTTTTAAGCGCATTGTTTTCGAAGGTTTTCGAAATGGCTTCAGATAAACCTTGTCGCGTGACTACCCCTAAACGTGCCGCCATTTCTTGTAAAACGATGGTCGCGACGATGGCAAAAAGGATGGTCCAGAGTAAGTCGTAGCCGAAGTCTGCGCCAGTTCGTGTTGCCGTGGTGATGGTGCCTGGGCCAATGAACGAGCCGGTGATGACAACCGCAGGGCCAATGGCTTTCACTTTATCTAAAAATGTGTATTTCGTTGCTGATGATGTGGTGTTTGAGGCCGACATATAATCCCTCCTTGGGCGTACTGCATATGTTCTCGCTAAAGTCTGGTGTCGCTTTTAGTAAGCGGACCCCTCTGGGTTATTGAGATCGTGTTTTTCGGTGCCTGAAAGGGGAGGGTTGAACACACTCACCAAAATCAGATCTTCTGATTGGCCTCCGCGCAAGAAGTGGGGGTCGTGTTGATCCAGCACATATATGTCACCCGTTTTGATTGGGTACACATTGCCATTCATGTCCTCAACTTCCCCAGTGCCTGCAATGCAGTAACATGCTTCAAGATGGTTTCGATAGTGCAGCTTAGATTCAGTGCCTGCGCGAACCACGGTGTGACAAACCGTAAAACCGACGCCGTCTTGCTGGGTCAAGAGTCGGTGGCTTGTACCGTTGCCCCAGTTCACAAATCTGTCTGTTGATTCAACGTCATTGAGTGATCGAATAAACATGGTGCCTCCAAGTGTTAGAAAATTTAGAAAGAAGACGTTCAGATGCTTTGTCACCATCGTTGAGATTGCGACACACCTGAGTGCATGAGGCTGCTAACCTTAGAGAAGATGATGAATTGAAGTGTCACACTGAACAATTGATCTAATTTCAACCAATCTGTTAGATATTCTCACAATGAAGTTACCGCCCTTATCTGCAATAAAAGCGTTTGAAGCCACCGCGAGGCACCTTTCTTTCTCTCGGGCTGCTGAAGAGTTGTTTGTCACTCATGCTGCCGTGAGCCATCAAATAAAAAACCTTGAAGAATGGTTTGGAACCAAATTGTTTGTTCGAGAGGGAAGGGGCATTCGTCTTTCTCGCTCCGGTGAGTCGCTGTATCGAAAGGTGTCGCCAGCATTGTTTGATATTGCCGATGCGTGTCGAACCGTGAAAATGTTGGTGAATAAGGAATCGCTCACCGTGGGCTGTATTCCGTCTATTGCGAATCGTTGGCTTGTGCCAAACCTGAATACATTTACTTCTTTTCGCCCTGATTTAGACGTGAAAATTGTGTATGCCACCGTTGATGACACATTAGAAGACAATGAGTTGGATGTGTTGATTACAACAGGGCAGGCTAAAGGGCATCATATTGTCTCGCGCTGGCTATTTTCACGTGCTAATAAGCCAGTATGCAGCAAAGCATTTCTTCAATCTCATGACCCATTGAATACCCCTCAACAATTGCTCACTGCGCCACTCATTCATGATGAGAATCGAAAAGGGTGGCAGGAATGGTTTGAAGCGGCAGGTGTACCATGGAAAGCCACGGACAGTTGGCCGCTCTATCAAGATTTCAATTTACTTGCGACAGCAGTCATAGCAGGCCACGGCATTGCGCTTTGCCCTGTCGAGGTATTTCGTTTGGAAATTGAGAGAGGGGATTTGATTATCTTGTCTGATATTTCAACCAAAAATGACATGGGTTACTACGCCAGCTATAGAGAGAATACCAGTGATGTTGCCATTCATTTTGTTGAATGGTTTGCGCAGTTTGTTGCTGAACATTAAGGCGATAGTGAAAAAGGATCACGGTAAAATGGAGAGCGATGCCAGCGAAGGACAGGAATTGGGGTAGCATTTTGATAACTCATGGTTTGGGGCTTCGTTGTCAGAATCTGCCCGCATGACGCTCTACGGGCGATTGGTTTAGTCTCGAATACAGAGGTAAAATCGCCACGTGTGCGTGGCGGTTTTCAATGATCCCGCTGTGTATTAAGCTTCAGTAAATTTGTCATCAAGTCAGCACATAACTTAACCTAGTGTGCTGTTGTCTTAGTGCAGATACATCCTTTGCAATGTCTCTGTTATCTCTTCGTTCCAGCAAGCAGTCAGCGATTAGCGTCGCCACGACAGGCATGTCTTTCGCAGTGAATCCTGCTCTTACAATTTCAGGTGTTCCGAAACGAAGACCGTTCATGTCACCAGACACTGCGTCAATAGGAAGTCCAATACCACAGGTCAGAATGTTGGCCTTTCTCAGTTGTTTAGCCATTGTTTGTCCACCACCAAAGGGCGCGGCGATAATGGCAAATTGGTGGGAGAGGGAAGGTGTTTTTCTGTTTTTAGTCTCGACTTCAAATACGGGGAGTCCTTCATTTTGACAGGAGATAGCTAGGGCGTGGTTAGTGCTGATCATCGCCTCAGAATAGGATTCGCCATAGGTTTTCCAGTCGAGTAATGATACGGCAAGAGCAGCAGATTTTGCCGCATCAAAGTTGGCGGTCAGGCCGGGAAACGCAATGGCATCAATCTGTTCCATTAGCTCAGCATCATTAGAAACAATTAAGCCGCCGGGTGGTCCGCCAAGGCTTTTGTAGGTACTCATTGTCATCAAATGCGCGCCTTCTTTGAGCGGGTTTGGCCAGCTTTTTCCCGCAATGATCCCGCACTGGTGAGCGGCATCAAACAGTACTTTGGCGCCCACTTCGTCAGCGATCTCTCGTATCTCAGCAATCGGGTGTGGAAGTAAATTTAGGCTACCACCAATGGTGATCAGCTTGGGCTTCAATGCGTGGGCTTGTTTGCGTAAAGCGTAAAGATCGATGGTGTAATGCGCGGCATCTGCTGCCATTTCTACGATATTTAACCCGTACAAGCCTGCTGCGCCAGCATTGTGATGGGTAACATGCCCGCCAATCGATGCGGGTGGCACTAAGACTGTATCACCAGCTTTGCATGTCGCCATGAAGGCATATAAGTTTGCCATTGCACCTGATGCAACGCGGATTTCAGCGTATTTGGCGTCAAACACCTCACAAGCAAGTTGCGCCGCAACCAGCTCTATTTGCTCAATGGCTTCGAGCCCCATTTCGTATTTGTCTCCGGGGTAGCCCAGAGAAGGTCGAGAGCCAATACCTGACGAGAGTAATGCTTCCGCTTTGGGATTCATGATGTTGGTAGCAGGATTGAGGTTGATGCATTGTTTTTCATGAATAGTGCGGCTTTCCTCAGCTAACGCGTAGATAGAAGAGACCAGTCCCTGACTGTCGGTCATATCGAATTGGCGAAGTGAATGTTCGGCAAATTGATTAAGGGTGTCGTTTATCCAAGGTTTAGTGTGAAATGCCATTGGGTCTGTTCCTTGCTCTCGTTTTTTGATGCTTCTATCAAAACGCGTCAGCAGGTTTATCTCAAATGGATTATTTTTTGTGTAAGGCATAATTTAATTTGGGCTAAATAATCATGCGTTCTCAACGTTTTCCCAACCTTCCGCCGCTTGATTCACTGATTGCTTTCGAATCAGCTGCCGAGCATGAAAGCTTCGCGAGAGCGGGTGAAGAGCTTTTTCTCACAGCTTCTGCAATTGCTTATCAAATCAAAAAACTCGAAAGTACCCTCGGTGAATCATTGTTTGCTCGACATGGGAAAGGTGTTTCTCTTACGCCAAAAGGCCAAGAATTTTTGCTGCTTGTTCGCGAGTCCCTCATCGGATTGGAAAGCCATGTAGATAGGATCCGGCATGGGCGGTTGTCGCCATTGAAACTCGCCACACAACACGCATTTGCACAGCTTTGGCTCCAAAAAAGGCTAGGTGCATATCAACACAATTTTCCAGAACACGATTTGGAAATTACCGCCGTGTCGTCTATTTCAGGAAACCCCAAAGACACGGATATTGCGATAGGGTACTTTCACCACGATCCCGGCAATCATTGGAAGTGTTTATGGAAAGAAACACTGCTCCCTGTTGCGTCAAATGGCTACCAATCAGATATTCCTGCTCTCTATCAAGATATGAATTGGCACGATGATTGGCGTTTTTGGCAGGACGAAAAAGTCTTCAAAAAGGGAATGGCAAAAATGCGTCGTTCAAGCCTCTATGCACTGATTTTGCAGTCAGTGTTAGATGGACATGGTGTGATGGTCGGACGGGTTTCTTTGATCCAAGAATACTTGAAAAGGGGAGAGCTCGTACCTTGGCCGACAAGCGACATTCAAGCGATTGAAAGTGGTGGTTACTACCTGTATCAATCTCCGTCTTGTGAAGATCATTTGGTCGCCAAGCATTTTTGTCAGTGGCTGATTGCGTTGTGTTCAGACGAGGTGAATTGATAGTAAGAAAGCCATCAAGTTAGGATGGCTTTCGTCTATGAAACGTTAACTGACTCTGTCTAACTATCCGTTAGAAGTGAGCGGTGGCTTCACGTGCTTCTATTTCCATTGGTGCGTTGAAGTAACCGTACACATACATCTGCAATAAATACTGTCGCGTTTGCTCGGTTAGCCCTAGCTCTTCAGCTTGTTTTACATGAACGAATTCATGAGGAAGCAGGTCGCGCTGTGTTTTGTAACGGTGTTGAATCCACACACCATAACCATAGGTATAACCCGCCATATTAGGATTGGTGTATCCGACACTTTTCGCTACGCCAAGCAGTTCAGGGTCTGTTGGTGCAGGGAGTTTATCGACGTAATAGACTCTTACTTTCTCGGGATGCTGTACACCCATTTCTTTGGCAACAACAATCTGAGCCTCCGTTAGCGGAATGCCATTTTCCAGTGCTTCTTGCTGGGCTTCATGCACAAACTCACTTGCAGCAGGCATAAGCTGTTCCACGCCATCTATCAGTTCTTGTGGTGGGTTTGCATAAATCTCATCTCGATTTACACATCCGGTCAAAACGAGTAAACCCAGACAAAGGGAAAATATCTTCTTAATCATAACAATACCTCAGAAATCTAGTTCTAGTTCAGGCTAAAGTTATCATCATATTGCTGGGGAGGAGCGCTGTTGGAACGCTTCTTGGAGGCAAGGCGCAGTGAAAAATGGTTTCAATGAAACGTTTGATTGGCGTTCTTCAAATATTGGCTGGTCCGTCGGGGTGTTTGTATTGGGGATCTGGGGTTTTAAATCGAAAGCAGCCACTTCTCGACAGCGTCATGCTATGAAAAAGTGGCTGATGTTTGAGAGCCTAAGCTTTATTTTGTCGCAGACAAATCTTTATAAGCAGCTGGTACATTTAGCGCTGGGTGAACCCAATCGCGGAGTGCATAGCCTCTAAATTCTGGCATTTGAACTTTCGCAACGGTTTCTTCAAGGGTGAGGCCCTCATCAATTGCCGCTTGTACCTGCGTTTTTATCGTGTCGAGGTAATCAATGTGCCATTGAATATCATCCGGTGTCATTGGTGAGCCGTGGCCCGGTACGACGGTTGCATCGTCTGGCAAAAATGCGCGTACTTTTTTGAGCGAGGCCAGTGTTTCAACCAAATGACCATCTAGCAACCAAGGCAGTGAAGGTTTGACGGTAATGATTGGGTTACCTGACCACATTGTTTTCGATTGTGGTTCCCAAACAAACAAGTCGCCGCCAGTTTGTGCGAAACCAAAGTCGATGATTTCAACAAGTTTGCCACCCAAATCTAAGGTGATGTTGCCGCCTGCACCCACAAGAATATCCGCATCAGTCGGCACGATATCTTCGATGCCGCGACCTTTGCCGAAGTTATGCATCATGAACTGCGTATCATGCTCGAAGTGGTTATCGATGTAATCTTGTGCCACTTCATGTTGGATGATCTTGGTGTCTTTGGGCAGATACATATTGCCGTACGAGTGATCGCCATGGAAACTGGTATTCACAGCGTAAATAATAGGTTTGTTTGCTTCTTTTTCTACCATTCCTTGAACTTGCTTGTTCAAGCGTTCGTTAAGCATGGTGTCGATGATCAGCACGCCTTTATCACCCACGATAAATCCGCCGCTGGTGGCAACAGGTAATCCTTTTACCTCAAGCTCTTTCGCGTCAGACGGGTAGTAAGCGTATACGCCATTATCAAGTTTCTCGGCGATGAGCTGAACTTTGTTTGCATCCCAAACGGGTTCATTGGCGTTGGCGGTAAAACCGAAGAGCGAGGTTGTCGCGACAATCGAAGCCGCAATCATTGTTTTTTTCATGGTGTGATCCTATCTCGTTAATTGCTTCCGTGAATTTCGCATTCACTGTACGAATGCTGGAGTGGATAATAAACTGCATCTGACGTAATTTAGTGTTCTCTGATTGAGAACAATCTAAATTGTAAGCATGAAATTGGTGGAGTGAATGGACAAATTCGCAAACATGGAAACGTTTGTACGTGTGGTTGATGTAGGAAGCATTAGCGGTGCCGCGGAGCGTATGAATTTGGCGAAGTCAGCAGTGAGTCGTCGCTTGAAAGAGCTAGAAAACCACCTCAATGCGCAGCTATTTCATCGCTCTACACGTAGCATGAAGCCCACAGAAACAGGGCTTGCCTTCTATGAACATTGCCAGCGCATATTGGAAGATATTCGTGAAGCAGAAGCGGCGACATCTCATGCCCATTGTGTATTGCAAGGCCCACTAAAAGTTGCCATGCCCTCTACGTTTGGTGTGTTGCACATGGGGTCTGCTGTGAATGACTTTTTAAAACTACACCCAAATGTTGAATTTGAACTCGACTTTAATGACCGGCAAGTCTCGTTGATTGACGATGGTTACGATCTTGCTATTCGTATCGCCGAGTTGCCAGATTCCACCTTATTGGCACGAAAAATTGCACCCATTAAGCATGTATTGTGTGCCAGCCCTGATTATTTGGCCCTGCATGGTACGCCTACCAAAGCGGAAGATCTGGCTGAGCATCAATGCCTCATTTATAGCCTGAGTAAAGATGTTGGCCATTGGCATATTGAAACCCCAGACGGCAAGTCTAAAAAAGTGAAGATAAACCCTGTGCTCAAATCCAGTAGCGGTGAATATCTGATCTCTGCTGCGGCAAATGGGCTGGGTATTGTTCATTTGCCAACGTTTGTCGCGCAAGAAAAAATCAATGACGGGTCGGTGGTTGAAGTCTTGCCTGGTTGCAGTTTCAGAACGATAAATGCCTATGCGGTTTATCCCCAAACACGTCATCTATCTAGACGTGTTAGAACATTTATTGATTTCCTCGTTGAACGTTTTGACGGCACACCTTATTGGGATAGAGCCACATGAAAACAAAGCGTTCGATGTTATCTAAATCAAATTTACGGCATATAAGATAAATCGGGTTCGATGTGAATGTGCACGGTATCGGTGTATCTACCGCCAGCCTTTCGCTCGGTATTGCCGATGATGATCTGAATCGGAAGTGGAGTACCATCAGTGGAATAGCTGCTCTTCCACTCATTGTTTGAGTCATCCAGCGCAATCTGCTCGTTAGCAATACGCATGGTGTAATCAAGATCCCATTTAGCGTTTTGAGATTGGTGCCTGAGTTTACCCTTGAATTGTGATTCAGCAGAGAGTGAATAGGGGGCGGTACTTTCCACCCAGAGGCGCGGTGCATAATTGATAATTTTGTTAGTTTTCAGCGATCCCAAATCAAGATTGTAGTGGCGCTGTGTTAAACCATAGAATTGTATTCTTGCACTGGGAAGCACGTTAGACGCAATGGGTAGAGTGATTTGGTCTAGTTCCATTATGCTGTTTATTGGAAATAGTGTCGCTTTCAGTAAACCACGGTATTTACCTGCTTCAAGCCATTGTGCATCAGGATAACGCAGCTCAAATATTGCTTCCGCCATGTTAGCGTCTAGCTGCATTCGCCACTTTCCTGCTATCAGGTTTCCAGTCTCAGCAAAGTATTCAAAGCGCATTTCCGCGTTTTTACTGCTTTTAAGCCATGTTGTTCCCTCATCCACTTCGATAACCACCTCCACAACACACCCCTCAGGGATATCTGACTGCAGATGATACTGTTTAATCAAAGGAAAACTGGAAGAGGAAAATACATCATAGGTGTTAGCGCTGAGCATGGGTTTCAAGTTAAGCAGAGAAGCGCTGCAACTGTCAGCTAAAGCTGTGGCGCTGAAAAACGTCATGAATAATGCAGGTAAGCTATTAATCCACATACAGTTCTCCTAGGCGAACAAACGTGTCACTACCGTTTGGAATGGTAATAGACAAAGTTTGCTCCGGATTGGTTTTGAGTACGACGTGGTAGTCTCCGGGGCGCAAGCCCGAAATGGCAAAGCGCCCTTGTCGGTTGGTGAAAAACTCCAAGGGTGCGGTCTCCTCATCGTCAAGGAAGTTTGCGACGCCAACAACCAAAGCGAGTGGTTCTGAGCGACTAACAGTAAGTAATGTTCCGATGGCGGTAATCACCGCATCGGAACCAATTTCCAATGCGTATCCTTGGCGGTAGCCGGGGTACAGTGCAAAACCGCCTTCACCAAGATCATAGCCTGGCGGGAGATTTTCAACATCGTAGCTAATGAGTTGATCGCTATATGCAGCGAGATCGGATACCAGAACATTGTAAGGGGTGTCGATAAAGACCCTCGCAAATTGGTCATTTATAGAGGGGTCAACGGCGATGTCATTGTCATTGAGGTTGGCGTGTTTGCTTATTACGGCAAATGCTTCTCCCACTTTTCTTCCTACTGCGAATTCAGAACCGGAAAAAGCCAACGCACTTGAAACTTCAAAACGAGTATTGTGGCTTCTCATATTGTCGTCAAAATTACTCACTCTCGTCGCATGATCTGCACTTATCTGATAGCGATTGGCTGCATAGTCGATAGCGGCGTTGAGATTGGCATCTTGATTCTCAGATGTTTCGATTGAGGCGAAAGCGGAAATCCCGCCAGTGTTACCCACGCCGTTTTGATAGGTTAGGTCGAGCCCTGCTTGTCGGTTTTCCGTTTGTACCCGGCTAACTAGTCGAGTTGTGTTTCCTAGAGGCCAACTTAGCGTTAATGTGCCGGACACTTCATTATCACTGCTGTCAAAATGTTGGTAATCCACACGGGCGCTCCATGTGGCTTTGGTACTAAACAGAGGGCCAGATAGACTTGGGCTCGCTGACCAATAATTATTGCTCGCTGTGTTTCCTTCGCTATAGCTGGCTGAGAGAGAGGCTTTGTATCCAGAGGCTTCAGGAAATGAGGCAAAAAGCGACCAAAACGTGCCAACACTATTGAGTGGTGATTGATGGCTATCGATATCGTTGGCGGCAGAGAAATTGGGGCTTATCTGGTCATACAATAAACTGAATTGGCTAAGCCATGGATTGGATTCTGAGATGTTAGCGTCAAAAGCCACACGAAGGGCGTTGCCTGCCCCTAAAATAGGGTGCTTGCTTTGGCTCGCTTGAACTTCCGTCACGCCGAGACCGCTGGCGAACAGAATACTTCCACCGTACTGATACAAATCTTCTTGTTGTTGCCCGTTAATACCAAGCGTTAGCCATGGGAAAACGCCTATTTGAGCGTCACCCATGATGACTCGCTGTTCAGTGTTATAACGAAACTCGTCAAATTCAAAGGTACGTGGCGCACCAACCATCATGGTGTATTCATATTCGCCAGTTGCGAGTAATTGGTTACCCGTGGCCACTGAAAAATTGATTTCCTCTTGCTGTCCATTGGCGTCGGTGATGAGAAGAGAGATATTGTTAAGACCCTGAGCAATTGGAATGTCGTTTAAGCTATACGTCCCTGCGTTTAGGGTAAAACGTTGGACGATGACATCATCAATGACAACGTCGACACTAGACGTTCTTGTTAGTGTGAACGTTTGTGCGGCTTTGGGTCTCACGTTTTTTGTGGGAATGAGTGAGAAGTTGCGGGTGAAACCCAATCCGATAACGTCGATACCATCTTGAAAGAGCGTGCCATTGTTAAACATGTCACCCAATACCAAACGGGACCCCATGTCAGGGATATCCAGGTTAAGGCGTGTTCCTTCTCGTAGATAGTTAGGCGTTAATCCATCAATGTTGTTGTAGGACGACTCATATTCCAGAGATAACCTTTTGTAATTTAACGCCCCATCGAAACGGTGATTATAGTGGCTAAGGTTGTCAGATTTGCCTTCATAGGATTGGATCTGCGTATTGGATAGTGTCACATTAAGAAAACCATTAAAGGGTCTAGGTTGAATGTAATCGGTAAAAACGGGACGTCTGGCAATGGATATTTGCTGAGCGATCATTTTGTCAGGGGGAATGGTGAGCACGCACTCTAGACTCGAAAATTCAAAGGTTAACCCTAAACCTATGTATTCGAAATCTAGTGTCGATAAGGTATCTCCGTCATTTCGGCGGGCTAATTTGTCGATATCGTGCTCACTAATCAGTGGCTTCAGCACAGCGATGGTAGATTGTTTATCAAGCAGAATGTCGTCATCGGCGGTGATGGTGATGTCTGTCTCGCCGATGACGCTATCACTCACACGAAGTAACGATGTCAGGGTGATATCGCGGCCAGTGGGATTAATTTTTTGTTGCGCTACGGCGACAGGTCCTCCCCATAAAGAGACGAACAAAAATACGGGAACTAAACGATGGAGCAGGGTGCTCACCGTGCCTCGCTGTCGTAATGACCAGAGTGGATCTCACTGGGTGTAGAAAGCTTGATCGTACTGTGTGGCGGTACGAAATGCTCACCAAAGACATTTTCGGGTTTATCAATACGTATATTGGGACTCTGCAGGAAGCGTATTCGACTCAGGAAGGTATAACGACTTCCGTGATTTGATAACGTTGTCACTCCGTCATCACTGACATCCAAAGATAAACGAGCGCTTTGCGAGCGAGTAGAAAGATGTACTAGAGCATTGTAGTGAATTTCAATAGCGACGCCTGAAGGTGAATCGCTCATGTTGCTCTCAATCGGCGGCTGAGTGAACCGAACAAAATAGCTTTGTGATGTTGGCAGTGTGTTGTTTCCTAACCATTGGATACGGAAAATCTGAATGCCGCCAGCGGGCAATACGACTGCCGGTGGGAATACCATTAGCTCTGAGCCATCAGTTTCCATTGCATCATAACTACCGTCTGCGTCAAAGGTTAAACGCCTCAATGATGCTTCGATTGGAATACTAAATGTGTTGTGGTTTTCCAGTCGAATCTGCGCAGAACTTCGTGAAGATATAGACATTTCTAATACGGTGGGAGAAATCGTCAAACCTTTAGACTCACTGATAGAGCCAATGAATAGGCAGGCAATGAATAACCATGTGACGGTCTTACCGTGAGCTTTCAGTGCTAAGTTCAATTGTTGTATTACTGGCATTGAAACCCTCTACTGGCTTCATCACAAATATACGCGTGGATTTTGGTAATACGAATGTGGATTGGATGTAGTCACCAATATCGATTCCTTCGATAACGTGAGTTTTTCCACCACTCTTTACTGTCCATTTCATTTCGTTGATTCGACCATAGCTAGTGCCAATATTTTCAACCTCAACTAGCCAGTCCTTGTTGTTTTTCGAGACGTTAGCGACTCTCAATTTGGCATCTGTATTATCGGGCTTAACATTCATTAAAGTGTCAAACCTCATTAGCAAGCCTACATTCATGATGTCATTTTCATTTCTCAGTACATTTAGCTGTCTGACTGAGATTCTATAGGCTTGAGATTCTGTAATATCCGGCGCGCCTAAATAACGAACTGTCACCGACTGAGATTTACCTGGGGCGATGATGGCAGTGACGGGAATAACAAGAAGATCATTGTCAGCAGGAGTCAGCGTCTCTTTTCCTTGTTTGTTCATATTAAGTTTGAGTGGAAGTACCTCGACGGTAAGAGGGAAGTCATTGGTGTTGTCGATACGCATCGAGATCTGCGCACCTCTTCCAGTTGGCGTCATTTCTGCAATCATGGGCTGAACTTTGTAGGCGTAGGAAGGACTTCCTGCCAGTAAGCCGAATAATACTAGAACAGAACGGATCACTATCTGCATAGACATGGACCTCTTTTCGAAAAGAATGGGAGGCGAAACCTCCCATTCGAATTGACATGATTCGATGTACTTAGTTCTGCGCGATGGTAACTGTCAGTGTGTCAGTGTAATCACCCGCAAAAGTTGCATCGTCAAGAATCTCAATTTGTAGTGTCGATGGTACCCCTGCAGCGAGCGTTGCTCCGCTGAAGACACCAGCAGCTGTGCCGCCTGCACCTAAACTACTCGTATTTAGTGCGAACGCACCAAGAGCACCAGCGGTGAGAGTCGCTTTGTAGTCAACCACTTCTCCTGTTGCTTCAGCACTCGTAAGGCCGCCGTTGAGCGTAGCTAAGGTGATGACCGCACCTGATTTGTAGTTACATTTGACGTCAATCGGCAGTGCAGAGCTTGATAGGGATAAACCTTGATCGAGAGGGCCTGCGTTATAAGAGACCGTACTAAGGCCAGTGACTTCGCAAACAGGGTCTACGTTACCTGTGATGAGCAGTGAAATAGGATCTGCAGAAACGGAAGCTGCAAATGAGGCCGCGAAGAGTGTTGATAGAGTGATTGAACCGATACCTAACTTTGTCATGATAATGTTGTCCTTTTATAATGGGTTAGCACCATTTATTTCTGTGAACACTTGAGAATGTTGCAACGCTATTAACTGCTTTTCGTTTGCAACCGTGGTGGATTAACAATACTGAGATATCAATAAATTCCACCGTTTATTGATGGGGATACGTCAATAGTTATGACGTCTTTATATTCTCCAGAGAATACGAAATCCTCCTCCATGATTATGCGAATTGAACCTTTGGCATTAAAAGGTATGTCATTGTTTCCTGTGACACGCTGAACCGACGATATGTCTTTACTGCTAAAGGTTTTGTTTATTCCAATACTTGAAACCAATAAGTGTAAAAAATATTCATTCGGTTGTTGTTGAAATTTATCATCCAACACTAACCCACCAGATGAAGACCAAATTGAAATGGTAAGTGGTTGATTGCAATCTATTTCAAATGGTGTGCTATTACTGATTCGGTTCGAGATATTTAAAATCCCACCCGAACTGAAGTCAATAAAACAATATGTGTCGACCTCACCAAACATTGTCATGGAGACTGAGTCCATAGCAACGCTATTAAACGATGATAAGCATAGTAGAAAATTTGTTGCATAGGTCTTTACTGCACTTTTTGTCAATTTAATAGCCTGTTTGGAAGTTGGAAATTCACCGTGCATTAGTGATGATAAATATTGAAATTAAAGAGTGTCGATTAAATTAGAACCAAATCGATATGTGATACTTATTTAAATCAAAAGTATCATTGAATATTTTTTAATCTCGTTTTTATTTTTTATGAGACAGCGATGTTCTCATTGACTAAATAACAATGCACAATGTCTTGTGAATTAATCATCATGGCTAACCTGTTATTTTGATTGAATGGAGGGGGGGTATTCTGTATTAATTTACATTGTAGTTTATAAAATGGAACACCAAAATATATTTGGATTTCCATCTTCGGTTTTCAGTCATCGTTGGGGATCAGCTTCTAGCCGAGAGCTTCTGTGGGGTTCTGCATTTGTTTCTGTTTTTCTAAAGTGTGAGTGTTTATTTTTGAGAAACCATACAAATAATAGTGTTTATATTTTAATTATTTATTTTTCAATGTTTTACATTGAAGATTTGACAGGTCATCGGTTTCTTGGTTGCATTCGTGATTGAAATGTCATGTGCGATCTAAAACCTAGTCTTCATTAAGTTTCGTTAATTATATAACCTTCATTCTGAATTATGTCATCACTGTGTGTATTTTTGCCTCAGTGCACAAGGTGCATCCCCAACGTCTCTTGGCGCATTTTTCTATCTGACCAGTGAGCAATCACAGAAAAATGCAGTGGGTAAGCATTTTCTCCGTGAGATTTAGGGGCAGCCGTATTGATCTTTAAAACAAGAAGGATTGCGCAGGTGATTAGATGTTCTGGAAGATGGGGGAGCGTCATAAAGATGCTGAACGCCCGCATAATAGAATCTAGTAAGCAATATTATTTTCGGGCCATCAACCCTACTTCATTAGTATTTGAATCGGTTAAGATCAGCATTGCTCTCTCTTGACCACAGCAGTTTTAAATAGGCTTCAGGGCTACTTTTGTAAACTTTCCAGTTATTGTAGGCAAAGTTCAATGCGATTCTCTCTTCCTCATTGTCATCAGCACTGCCAAAAGTATATACACTCTTCATGTAATTGATTTGCTCGTTAGGGCTTTCAGCATCGGCAATAGATGATGCAAAGGTTACAGCGGGTACCAATAGACTTACAGCAAAATCAAAACGATCTTGGCATATTCGTCGTCAGATAATTCTGGGTTGTTGTCAAAATCATAGTTTTCGTAAGGGCGGTGATGATCATCCCAAGGGTAATCTTTATCTTCGGGCAGATGCGCTCACAGGTATACAAGCAATACTCAATGAATGGACTGCTGACAGGTTTATAGCGTCGTGACTTAAAATGGGTCGATGTTCGTGCTACATCAGTCTTTTTGACATTGGATGGTCTGTATTAAGCTGGAGTAAATCCCAACGGTTACCGTATAAATCTTCGAACACTGCCACTGTGCCATAGTCTTGCTCCGCTGGTGGTCGAACGAAATGGATGCCAATAGACACCATGCGCTCGTAATCCCGCCAAAAGTCATCAGTGTTTAAGAAAAGAAAGACGCGCCCGCCAGCTTGATTACCTATGAAATCTAACTGTTCTGGCTTTGAAGCCTTAGCCAGTAGTAATGTCACGCCTTGTGAATTGGGTGGAGCAACAACAACCCAACGCTTGTCCTGCTCTGGCTGATAAGTATCTTCGATAAGTTCAAACTTCAGCTTGTTGACGTAAAAATCTAACGCCTCGTCGTAGTCTTTAACGACTAACGCAATATGAACAATATTTTGTTTCATTGACTGACTGCCATGGGAAATACGGGTGATTGAATGAGCCTTCATCATTACGTCTCAGTCCCACAATAACAACCATTTTTCAGCCAATAATATGATTATCAGTAACATTAACAAGGAACGAGATTATCTATGTACGCGTTGTTGAAATTGGCGTTAACTAGGATTTGTTTCATTTTTTGTACTTCATGCAAATTTCATCTCAATACGCCTATCTTCATATTGTTGCTTCAATTTCAACGGGTAACCTGCACATCAAGTATGCGTGTTTAGTTTGTTTGGGTGTTTGGACAGGCCTGTTCAGTGAGACGAAGCAAAGCGAAGCGCAAAGAGGCAAATGCGGAATGAGATGATGAATGACAAGTTGAAACTGATGCTAGAGAACAAGAAAAACATCACCGCTATTGCATTGGTGTTGGGCTGTTTTGTTTTCATAGGAAGCTTGCTGCCCGAAGAGTTGACCTTACAACGTTGGGTGGCGGCGTTTTTTGCTGCAAATGCTCTGGTAGCAATGGCATTGGCTTTTGTGCTTTCGACCCGGCTGGAGATCCTTGAGACCATATTCAGAGGGTTAGATCGCGTTTACAAAGTCCATCGATGGGCTGGAATGTGGGCTGTATTCTCTATCTTTATGCATTGGTGGTTGGTGCCCCAGTCTGATATTCCGAGAGAAGAGTCGAGCTTAATTGAAATAGGTTCTGATACGGGTGAGTGGGCGACATGGCTGTTGCTAGGCCTGGTGGTGATCAGTTTCATGCGAATCTTGCCGTATCACCTTTGGAAGTGGAGCCATCGCTTGATGGGTTTAGTGTTCTTTATTTCTGTTTTTCACTATCTGTTTGCGGTACGTCCTTTTCAATTGTTCTCTCCAGCAGGCATCGCAATGAATCTCACGTCGATCGTGGGGTTTGTGGCGTGGTGGTATTACGCTTTCAGCAAGTCGACAAGTAAACATCATCTCGCTAAGGTGCAGAACGTTAAAAAAGAAAACGGAGTTGTGAGCTTTGAAGCCAAACCCACTCAAGGCCGACCGTCATGGAAAGCTGGGCAGTTTGCCTTTATCTCGGTGCTTCACCATCAGAAAATAGGCGGTGAACCGCATCCGTTTACTATCGCGAGTAGCGACCACCAAGGCATTCCTCGTTTTTCGGTTGCAGGGCTAGGGGATTACACCAAAACCTTGTTCGATTATTTGAGCAACGGCGACATGCTACGCCTTGATTTACCCTATGGGCGCTTCAAACTGAATCGTCAGCCTTCTCCGCAAGTTTGGATGGGGTCAGGAATAGGTATCACGCCTTTCGTCGCCTGGCTCCAAGAGCTTAATGAAACCAATTTATCTCGTTCAACATCTTGTCCAAATGTGGTGCTGTATTACTTGGTGAAAAATGCGGATGCCGCCATTTTTGCTGAGGAACTGCAGCAGTTAACTGAGAATCTTCCAACTGTGTTGCTGAAGGTCATCTTCTCGGAAGAGGGGCGTATTACGCCGGATCGAATTGCTGACGATCTAAACGGGAATGTTGAACGTGCAGAACTGTACTTTTGTGGTAACCCAGAAGTGCGAAAAACGATGCAAGAAGGACTAGAAGCGTTAGGAATGCCAAAGAACAATACGCATTATGAGTTGTTCGATTTTCGCGGTGCGATATAAAGCCCCCGCAAACCGAATGAGTGATCAGGGCTTTCTGGCAGGGTTTGCCAGTAAGCCCCATGGGCAATTCGACAATTACTGAGATGACACATTGACCGTTAGGCCATGCTTGAGTTCTTCACTGTCTGGTACTTCAAACCTCGGTTCCATAAAATTGAACATCATGTCGGTCACTTCAAATGAATAAACCGCGGGGTCTTTTTCCATATTGCGTTTATTGACGCGAGTTTTACGGATGTCTGAAGGCGCATCCAAATAATGGACTTCAGCATCGATATTCAGTGCTTGGGCTTTTGTCACGAAAATCTCTCTTTGCGATTTGGTAGTAAAACCTAAATCCAACAGTACGTTTCCGTCTAGCGCCAATATTTGTTTACTGACTTCCCAAATCTGGTCGTAGCATCGGTTAACTCGCTCAATCATCCAAGCGTAATCCAGTGACGTCATATCTTTGGAGAACAAAGTTTGCATCCATGGATCAATCGAAAACTTCACGGCACCGATGTCTTTGCAAAGGCTAATTGAGTACGTTGTTTTCCCTACTCCAGTCGGGCCGCACACTAAAATGAGTCTTGCCATTTACGTTATTCCTTTATTGTTTGTCGTCGCCGAAAACTAGCAGTGCTTTAGCATTTTTGTATGCGGAACCCCTGTACTGGCTGCGATGAAAGTGTCCCCAATAGTTTCGAACCCATATTTCTCGTACATCGGCACCGCATGCAATCGCGCGTTGAGACTGATTTGTTTTGCGTTGTGTTTCGCGGCTAACTGTATGAGTTCATTCAGCACCGCAGAACCCAAGCCTTTGCCTTGCATGTCAGGGCGAACCACCATTTGAGATATTTTAAATGCATGGGGTTGCTCTTCACTTAATCGACCGTAGGCAAGTAAACCTTCTTCATTCGTCATCGCCAAGTGTAAGCTTTGCGCTTCGAGCGAATCGAAGAGGATGCTTCGAGGTAGTTTCGGCTCACGGAAGAAAAGGTCATAACGGAGCGCTAAGGCATCTTGATATAGGTCATCCGTGGTTTGTAATTGAATCAATTCCATTTTCTCTCCGTCTTAAATTCATGCCTAGATGGGGGGGGGGGGTGATACTACAAATCAATAGTCTTCTCGGCCTTCCAGCTCACTAAAATCACTCATTATCCACTTCTGGTACGCCGGTCTTTGACGTTGTTTTTCTCAGTATCTTCATTAACAGACTCTCAATTGAAGTATGTGCTCATATCTCCAGCGGTAAGTATCGTTTTAGCGTACTCAGTTTGACGGTCTGATTTTCATGCCTAAAAATGCGACGAAGAGAGTGTTTTGCTTATCGGGGAAAGGGGGGATGGGAGGCGTGATGTCGCATATTGACGTTTGTTGGGCGTAGACCGCTTACCGGAAGGTTATAGCGGTACATTTCCATTTAGAATCTGACTTCGGATACTTGCTAAGGTTTCTAAGACTTCGGCTCTTCCTCCGTGAGCGGCTTGAATGAGTTGTTCATTCACCCATCGAATATGCCGAGCTGTGTGAATTTTTGAATGAATTTGTCCTGTATTGATATTGCGCGTTTCAAATACATCGGAAAGCCAAACACCGTTTCTCTCAGAGTTAATACTAATATTAAACCGTTCTAGAATGTCCCTTGCTGGTTGTGCTTGCTGCATTCTCTTCGGGATTATGTGGTGGGCATGATGCCCAGGTGGCCTAGTTCCCATTGTCCGCTCTAGATTTCTAGCAAGCAGATTGGCATCACCTCGTACTGCAGTTCTCGGGATCGTTGTTCGACCGGGACCTACTGCATTCGTGCCTTCAGGTACAACGTCGGGGCGACGATGACCAGACTGCGCGTCGGCAAATTCTTCCAATATTTCAAGACGCCTTGCCTCATCACGGGTGAGTTCGGGCGGTGTTTCTGGCTCAGTGGTTCTTCTTCTGCGTGTTGATGATGATCCTGATGTACTGGATGACGATCCAGCTTCCTCTGCCACTTCTCGCGCTGCACGATTACCGCTGCCAAGTTGTGCTGAGTGTGCGGCCATTTGTGCACTTTGTTGAGCGAATGGCCCTAATCGACCCAGATCTAACGCTATGGCTCCGCCTCCACTCATTGCGGCTGCGCCTCGGCCTGAGGCTACTACAGCACGTGCAGGAAGAGGGGCTAATACGCTCGATGCTCTTGCAGGGGCAGCGGCTCCGCCTGTTCCCATTGTAGCGATGAAAATTTCAGCCTCACCAAACAGCCGTCCGATGTACCTTGCTTGTTCTTCCGGTGAAGCAGCCATAAAGGTGTTTAAGATCTGACGTCGATTCCGCCAGAATGACGCAATGGTTTGAGGCAATTCACCAATGCCACGAATAAAGCCGACAGGGTCTCTCACAAGATTAATCATGGATTCAGCCATCGCGACACCGGCCTGTCCCATTCCATGGAAGTAGGCGAAAATCTGATCGCGAATTTGACCTTCGGACAAATCTGTCCAGAAGCTTTGTCCGAAGGTTAATTCCTCGGGAGCCTCGAAATCGCGATAGTTTCGGGTACGGTTACGAAGAAGATAACGAAAGCGTCGTCCTCGAGAACCTTCAAGCTCATGGATCACGGCGGTAATACCACTGCGAAACTTGTAGCCACCAAACGCACCGGCAAAGTAGTGACGATTGTCTAGGGCACGGAGAAACAATTCGAATCGATAACGCGATGTGGCATAGCGTTCAATCGTCATCAGAATGACGGTTTCCTCTGTATCGCTCACGTGTGTTTCCTGAACCAAATCCATGATGCGCTGAATATCTCGCCGCATGGTTTCAGGGTTCGGTGTTTCTAGTCGTCTTCTTCTCGCTCTGCGCTCTTGTGGTGTGGGTTCTGGCTCGGGCTCTGAGGTCGTCATTCTTGCCAATGCTTCTGATGCCGTGTTTAGGTTTTCTTGTAATGCATCGCGATCGACCGAGCCCTCTGGAAAGTTCTCTATGTACACAACCAGTGCCTCTACCAATCGCTCGACAGTATCGACGTTCAGCCCTTCAAAGTCGGACGGTAAGAGTTGCTGTGTGAGTGATTTGTCGAAAATATCCGCTTGAAGGGTTGGCGGAGCGCCAGCTTGCCATTGCAGTACGTGAGAAAGTTCATGGGCAAGGGTGACATTCGGCTGAGTATTCACTCGCGAGCCTAGCCAAATGTGGTTTTCAATCGCAAAGGCCTGTGCGCCCAAGGCGCGAGTGGTGAGATCTGACGTGTGGTCACGATGAATTTTCACGCTGCTTAGGTCTTTCCCCATACGAGACTCATAGAAGTCTCTTGTTGTTGGGGGAATTTCAATACCACCAGACGTTAATGACCCCAAAGACGTATGACGACGCCTTGGTTCAGTCGGGTAGTGGATATGGCTGTCGCTTGGCTTGTAGATGGGTGCCATTAGATGAGTGGTCTGAGCTATCTGATCAGCTTGGTGTTCATAGTCAGACTTAGTGTTCCCCTGACCCAAAAAAAGAGGTGATGCCGCAGATGTTCTGGGCGAATTCGGTAGTGACCTGCTTCTAATGATAGGGCGTTGTTTTGGCGTTAGGGGGCGAATATCTTGTGTTTGATAAGAAAGTGAACGCGAAGAGTGACTCCCTGCGATTATCGCAGGTTTCGTGGTCTCACGACCGTGTTGTTTCGATTGCGGTTTCGAATGTGGTTTTGGTTGAAAGGCTAACACCTAAAAGTCCAAAGCTGCGGACGTACTCTTAAGCATATGCCATACGTTAAAAGTATGTGTCTTTTTTTGCGTGCTAGAAATGCCAATAGACATGAATGTCAGGAATTGATGCCTGCGACAACGGTAAGGCGCACGAACTCACAAAACGCCATTTCGGCGGGAGTGAGTTCTTTTTTCTTATTCCACGCAATCCCCACGTCCATGCCTGGAACAGAATCTTCAAGCGTATGCACTTCAACACGTCGACCTTCAAGTGACCAAGGTCGGTAAACCATGTCTGAGAGAATAGAAACCCCATAGCCATTTGCTACCATACTTCGAACGGCCTCAACAGAAGACGTGCGGAACACAACATTCGGTCGATATGACGTTTGATTCCAATAGCGCTGTGCCGTATTACTGGCTTCATCAACTGCCAACATGATGTAGGGTTCTTCAGCCACATCTTGCAAAGAGATATGCTTCTTTTCACGCAGAGGGTGGTTGGTGCTGAGCCAGAGTCGTCTCCTTGAACTGAGCAATACTTCAAATGCGATGTCCTCTTGATTAACAAGGTTTGACGTTAGCATCATCGCTAAATCGTATTGCCCCGATGCGAGCCCTTCTTCTATTTGCTCTCGCTGCGCTTCAAAGAGTTGTATTTCGACTTGCGGAAAGCTTCGTTGAAACCTGACAAGATAAGGGGGCGCAAAATACCCTGCCACAGTGTAAGACATCGCAATGCGTATTTTCCCCACAATCTTTTCATGGCTGCGGCTTGGAATTCTCATCGCTTCTTCTACTGCTGACATGATGTAGAGCGCATGTTGGAGGAACTGATTGCCCTCATAAGTGAGCGCCATACCTTGGGAGTGCCGCGTGAATAATGAGGTATCTAGCATTTCTTCGAGGGATTTTAATGACGTTGTAATGGCGGACTGAGAGACGTTCAAATCCATCGCTGCTTGTGACACCTGACCGGTGTTCGCGGTGGCAATAAAATATCGAATTTGGCGTAGTGTGGGCATCATTTCTGAAAAATCCTCTTAATAATTTCGAAAATTTGATATCTCAATTTTTAATCAGCGTATCGAATTCTTTGTAATTTTTTTCTTACCTATTGATATTTATGCTTATAAGTTAAATGTCTATATTTTCATTGATGATGTATGGGTATCTAAAAAATTAATAAAACTATTCAATTCTTAGAATTATACATATCGACATCGAAATAATAACATCTATTTAACGTTTGGTGCGAGTCTCATGCGAAATGAACAACCGAACTTTTTCGTTAATAAATGGATGGATGTTATGAACAGGAAATCTCTCTCTCAAATAGTAAGTGGTACGTGTTTATCTGCGGGTCTATTGTTTACCCATGTTGGGATCGCTAACGCAGATAATTGGTTTCCATACCCTGTTGAAGTTTGGAAACCCGCGTTTGATATGGAAAGTCCAAGGTCGGCTGAAAACTATACGCCGCAGGAATCAGCCGCTTCTGCATGGGATATCTGTGTTTCTTTTCCTCACTTGAAAGACGCCTATTGGACGTCGGTTAATTACGGTGTGATTGACGAAGCGCGTCGTCTGGGTGTGAAAGTACAATTGGTTGAGGCGGGCGGATACACCAAGCTGAACAATCAAATCTCACAAATTGAAGACTGCGTTTCCTCGGGAGCCGAAGCGGTTGTGATAGGCGCGATTTCTTTCGATGGTCTGAATAACCTCGTGGGCACGCTAGCTGAAAAGAACATTCCTGTTATCGATATTGTTAACGGTATGTCGTCATCGGATATTCACGCTAAATCCTTGGTTTCCTTCGGTGAAATGGGCTTTAAAGCGGGCGAGTACATTGCAGAGCGACATCCTGCGGGATCTGACCCCGTTAAAGTGGCGTGGTTTCCAGGACCTCCGGGCGCTGGCTGGGTAGAAGCAGGCAACGCGGGTTTTCAAAAAGCCATCCAAGGCAGCGCGATTGAGTTGGTTGAAACCAAATATGGTGATACCGGAAAAGAGGTTCAACTCAAGCTTGTTGAGGACACACTCGAAGCACATCCAGACCTTAAGTACGTCGTTGGCACAGCGGTAACCGCGGAAGCAGCAACAGGCTTACTGCGCGCGCGTGGTCTTTCTGATGATATCAACATCGTTTCCTACTACTTCACTCCCGGTGTTTACCAAGGTATTCGTCGCGGTCAAATCCTTGCTGCGCCTACAGATTCTTCCGTTATCCAAGGTCGAATCGCCATCGATCAGGCTGTTCGCATTCTTGAAGGAAAACCTTACTCAAAACACGTTGGTCCCAAGCTGTATGTCATCGATGAAAGCAACATTAATGACTTTGAAAAAACGACATCGCTTGCGCCGGATGGCTATAGACCGACGTTCTCTGTCGATCAGTAAAAGGAGTTCTGATCATGGGTGAGTTGCTTCGACTTGAGCATGTTTCTAAGCAATACCCAGGTGTGCTGGCATTAGATGATGTCAGCTTAACCCTGGAGCCTGGCGAGGTGCACGTGCTGTTCGGTGAAAACGGGGCGGGCAAATCCACACTGATTTCCATGGTGGCAGGGGTCATGCCACCTTCCAGTGGACAACTGATATTCAATGGGAAGCCCGTGCGTTTTAACTCGGTGTATGACGCTCGCTTGAACGGAATTAGTGCCGTATTTCAGGAGTTTTCTTTGGTTGAATCGCTGACGGTGGGAGAGAACTTGTTGCTGGGTGATGAACCCGTGACATGGCGCTTTATTGACCAAAAGGCCAGTCAGCAGCAAGTAGAGAAAGAGTTGGAAAAATTTGACTTTGATTTGTCGCCGACACAAGTCGTCGGGCAGCTTTCTCGGGCTGGCCAGCAAATGGTAGAGATTGCCAAAGCGTTACGCAGTGATGTGTCGGTACTGATTCTGGATGAACCGACAGCATCGTTGACAGAGAAGGAAACCGAACAGCTCTTTGAGCTTGTCGATGAACTCAAAGCGAAAGGTGTTGGCATTTTCTATATCACGCACCGTATGGCAGAAATCCACCGTATTGCCGATCGCATCTCTGTATTGCGTGATGGAAAACACATTGGGACGGTAAACGCCGAGGAAGTGACAGACGACGAGCTGGTGGAAATGATGACAGGAAGAGTCATCTCCCAGCTTTATCCGAATATTCCGTGTAGTCGAAAAGAAACTGTCTTGCAGGTGTCGGCGCTTCGTACGTCAGATGGCTTAGTGCAGAACGCCACATTTAGCGTGGCAGAAGGGGAAGTGGTTGGATTCGCAGGGCTAGTCGGGTGCGGAAAATCAGAAGCTCTCAGAGCGTGCTTTGGTATCGAAGCTATCGAATCTGGTCAGGTGACCTTCTACGGCGAAAACGTAACAGGTTTTCCGCCTCGGGAAATGCTGGAAATGGGCATGTTCTACAACTCTCGAGATCGTAAAGAAGAAGGTTTGATGATGGGGCGAAGCGGGAGAGAAAACATCGGTCTTGCCTCGTTAGATACAGCTCCGTTTAAAGCATCGGGTCACTTGGTGAATCGTCGCCATGAGAAAGACATCGCCGAACGTTTAGCATCACGTTTACGCCTCTACCCGATGGACACCGAAAGGGATGTTTCCCAATTCAGTGGCGGCAATCAACAGAAAGTATTGTTGGCCAAATGCCTAACACGTGGCGTGTCGTTGTACATCTTCGATGAGCCAACGGTGGGTGTTGATGTCGCCACACGTTCAGAGATCTACGCCTTTATCGGTGAGTTATGTGAACAGGGCGCAGCGGTCGTAATCATTTCTTCCGACTTGCCTGAAATCCTTCACTTAACCCATCGCGCGTATGTGATGCATGAAGGTGAAATCAAAGCACATTTTACGGGTGATGACATCACTGAGCAGAATATTTTGGGTCACTTTTTTCATCGAGAAGAGACCGAAGAAGCAGCAAGTTGAGCTCTCGACAAGTTGAGCATGGGACAGACAGGAAGTGAAGATCATGAACATACAAAACAATGCCTCGACGGGAAATGAACGTGTCGAGATAGGGCAAGGAAAGCCAATGAATAATATCAAATATCTTGCAAAAAAATGGTTTGTCACCCTTGGGGTTTTACCCTTCCTTTTAATCGCAGCGGTGGCCATTTTTGCCTCGGTATCAGACAACTTCCTCACTGTGCGCAATCTACTCAATGTTGTGCGTCAGTCCTCTTACCTCACGTTGGTAGCGGTGGGGCAAATGGTGGTGTTGCTGACGGGTGGTTTTGATTTGTCCGTTGGCACCATGATTGCGTTGTCATCGGTCGTCGGCGCAACAGCGATGGCTGCGAGCTATGCCGCCATGCCAGACATGGTTTGGCTGTGTATCACGATAGGGCTGATGGCGGGCATGTTGGCCGGCATGACCATTGGTGTTGTGAACGGTGTGGGTGTGGCTGTGTTGGGCGTATCACCGTTCATGATGACCTTGGGGATGGCGTCTGTCGGCTTCGGTGCGGCGTTATACCTCACCGGGGGAACGCCGGTTTACGGCATGCCACAGGCGTTTGGGGATTTATTTGGGTTTGGCAGTTTCTGGGGAATTCCAGCGCCAGTGTGCGTAGCGGCTATTGCTATCTCCCTTGCCGCCATTTTGGTGAACCGCACTCGACTAGGGCGTTATTTCTACGCCGTTGGCGGCAACATCAAAGCCGCACGTTTGTCTGGGATTAATACAAAAAGAACCCTGTTCTTTGCCTACACCATATGCGCAGCTTTCGCTGCACTGTCAGGGATGTTGCTGACGGCGCGTCTGGATACGGGTGAAGCGAATATTGGTTCTGCGATGCCGCTGGAATCCATCGCGGCGTGCGTGATAGCAGGGGTGAGTTTACGTGGTGGCGTAGGTCGTTTAGGAAATGTGGTTCTAGGTGCGATCTTTATCGGTCTCGTGCAAAACGGCATGAATCTGGCGCGGGTTGAATCTTATCTACAAACCGTTGTGATTGGGGGCTTATTGATATTTGCCGTGGTTGTTGAACAGGTACGTTTACGCATGATGCAAAGCCTTCACCAAGATTAATCGTGTCGGTATGAGCAGCAAAGTGGCAATGCATTTTTTGCGAGCAGGAGATAGAGAGTCAATGATTAATATTAATAGTGACATGGGTGAAAGCTTCGGCATATGGAAGCTAGGTGATGATGAGGCACTCATGCCGTTTATCACGGAAGCAAATATCGCATGCGGCTTTCATGCGTCGGATCCGAATCATATGCAGGTGACGGTGGCATTGGCGAAAAAGTACAACATTCGCGTCGGCGCGCATTTCTCTTTACCGGACTTACAAGGTTTTGGTCGACGTGAAATGAAAATGGAGAGGGCAGAGCTTTTCAACGTGATTGCTTATCAGGTTGGTGCGTTGAAAAGCTTCCTCGATATGGCGGGGGTTCCTCTGAACCACTTAAAACCGCACGGTGCGCTTTATGGCATGGCAGCCAGGCAGTCAGACATTGCGAATGCCATTGCAGATGTGGCGCTTCACTATCAAGTGCCAGTGTTTGGTTTAGCAGGAACGTGCCATGAGCAGGTATATACCGAGCGCGGTGTCACCTTCGTGCCTGAATTCTATGCCGACCTTGATTATGACGAAAAGGGAGGGTTGATCATTACTCGAAATCACCCTCACACAGACCCAGATGAAGCAGCAGAGAAATGTCTTCGTGCAGTGGATGAAGGCAAGGTTAAAACAGTTAATGGAAATTGGGTTCCTGCCACCGTGAGCACAATTTGTGTTCATTCAGACACACCAAACGCGGTGGATGTTGCTAGGGCGGTAAGAAAAAAACTTGGCGACCGCGTTGTATCGCCTTCTCCTGAATTCGTGCAATAAAACTTATTAATACCCAAACAAGGAGTTGTTTATGGACAAATCAGTGATCGTTTCTCCGCTACCGGGCATTTTTTACCGGACCCCTTCGCCTGACCAGCCGAATTACTGCGAGGTTGGGGACACTATCAAGGCTGGCAGTGTGATTGGCGTTGTGGAGGTCATGAAGTCATTCCACGAAGTACGTGCTGATGTGGGAGGCAAGATAGATGCCTTTCTTATAGAGAACGAAGATCCGGTGATGGCTGGGCAACCTCTAGTCAAATTAGAACGTTAGACGCGTTGAGTATGCCGGTAAACCACACTTTAAAAAGACACATGAATGAAGTAAGGAGGCCAACGTGGCTATTAAAAGGATGCTTGTTGCAAACCGAGGAGAGATTGCCGTTCGGATCATTCGGGCAGCACGAGAGTTAGGCATCGAATCTGTGCAGGTTTACAGCGATGCAGATGCAGATTCGCTTGCTGTGAAATTGGCGGACAAAGCGGTATGCATTGGTCCGCCTAAAGCGGCTAAATCATACTTAAACATCGACGCAATCATGGAAGCTGCCCATCGTGAAAACGTGGATGCGATTCACCCTGGGTACGGCTTTCTATCTGAAAACGCGGAATTTGCTGATGCAGTGGTCAAAGCGGGCATGACTTTCGTTGGTCCTTCTGGCCTTATCATGCGAAAAATGGGTGACAAAGCCACGGCGAAGCAAACCGCAAAACAAGCAGGTGTTCCCACCGTACCGGGTAGTGATGGTCGTGTCGAATCACTCGATGTCGCCACTGCTGTCGCTGCAGAAATTGGCTATCCCGTGATGATCAAGGCATCCGCAGGCGGCGGTGGTCGCGGCATTCGTGTTGTGCATTCGTTAGAAGAATTGGCCGAACAATTCCACCCAGCTCAAGCTGAAGCGGCGGCCGCATTTGGCGATGGTGGCTTGTATGTGGAAAAGCTAATTACTGGCTCACGTCATATTGAGTTTCAATTGTTGGCTGATGGAAAGCGTGCGGTGCATTTGTTTGAACGAGAGTGTTCACTTCAGCGTCGTCGTCAAAAAGTGTGGGAAGAAGCGCCGAGTGCCGTCCTGTCACCGTCGGTTCGCGCCAATATGGGAAAAGCGGCAGCGGCATTGGCTGAGTCGGTGGGGTATTGCGGTGCTGGAACGGTTGAGTACTTGTACAACGAAAAGAATGGCGAGTTCTACTTCATTGAAATGAATACACGCATTCAAGTTGAACATCCAGCAACAGAATGGATTACCGGCGTCGATCTCGTCAGAGAGATGATTTTAGTTGCTGATGGGCAACCGTTGCCGTTCACTCAAGATGAACTGTCGATTAAAGGTCATGCCATTGAAGTACGTATCAATGCCGAAGACCCAGCAAAAGACTTTATGCCGTTTCCGGGGAAGGTTGATCATCTCTCTATCCCCCAAGGCCCCGGTATTCGCTTCGATAGTTTGCTCTATCCCGGCTACACGATTTCCCCCTTTTATGATTCGTTGCTAGGAAAGCTCATTGTTTGGGATACGGACAGAGAAAAAGCGATTGCTCGTCTTGATCGCGCACTGGGCGAACTGTCTCTTGGTGGACTAAAAACCACCAAGCCGTTATTTGTTGCGTTGTCACGAGATCCGGATGTTCAGGCTGGCCGATTTGACACTAAATGGTTGGAACGTTGGCTGAGTAACTACGGTGCAACGCTTGATGACTCTGACATTATTGATAATACGGCAACCGATGACGAGCAAGCGTTCGATGCGTCAAATACACAGTCGATGAGGGCTTAGGGATGAAGAATCGTTATTCCTTTGGTGGAGATGAACACCTCTTTGTTGAAGTGGATGAAGAAATGTCGTTGGCAGCATTTTTCAAAGCGTTATCGATGACAGAGGCGCTGAAAACCATGTCGTTGGATGGTGTGGTTGAAATATGTCCGGCGAACGCTTCTTTCCAAATTAAATTCAACCCTGATGTTATTTCACCAGACGAGATCCTTACCGTGATGAAAGGCATTGAGAAAGCCGCGGGTGAAGACGAAAAAGCGATTGATACCCGTATCATCGAAGTACCGGTTTTCTACCAAGATCCTTGGACGCAAGAAACCCTGATGCGCTTTAGAGAGCGCCATCAAACACCGGACAAAACCGATTTGGAGTTTGCTGCACAAATCAACGGGTACGATTCGGTAGATGCGTTTATTGATGCGCACTGCGGGTCGCCATGGTTTGTCACCATGGTGGGTTTTGTCTCTGGTCTTCCGTTTATGTACCAAATGGTTGAAAGAGAGAAGCAGATCCAAGTGCCGAAATACCTACGTCCACGCACGGACACGCCAAAACATACCGTGGGGTATGGCGGTTGTTTCAGTTGTATCTATTCCGTGAGAGGCGCAGGGGGTTATCAAATGTTTGGGGTGACACCACTGACCATTTTCGATCCTAGCCAAAAGATCAGTTATCTGAATGACTTCATGGTGTTCTTTAAGCCGGGTGACATTATTAAATATGTTCCTGTTGATCATGCGGAATTCGACCGGATAACGGCTGCAATTGAAGACGGCACGTATCAGCCAAACATTCATTCCGTGCGCTTTTCTCTTGATGAATTCGAAGCGGATATGCCCGCTTATAACCGTTCTTTGTTGGAGGTGTGTCATGGCGGTTAATGTAATCAACCCTGGTTTGGCGACCTCGGTACAGGATTTGGGTAGACCTGGATATTTCCACTTGGGTATTCCGGTGTCAGGTGCGATGGATCATTTGTCCCTTCGTTGTGCAAATTTGTTGGTGGGTAATCCTGAAGATGCGGCGTGCTTGGAAGCGGTTTTTGTTGGGCCAACCCTGCAGTTCGAAAAAAACTGTGTCGTTGCTGTGACGGGCGGAGACATGACGCCATTGGTTGATGGTGTGGCGCAAGAAACATGGGCTGGCTTTGACGTACTGGCAGGGCAAACACTGTCTTTTAGTCACCTTAAATCCGGAGCGCGTATTTACATCGCTATCTCGGGTGGCATTGATGTCCCAGTGGTTCTTGGCAGCCGTTCGACCTACACCTTGGGAGCTCTTGGCGGTTTTCAAGGGCGGCTTTTGGCGAAAGATGATTGTTTGCCGCTCGGTGACAGCGCCTCATTCAGTCAAACCGCAGGCGCTCAACTTCCGGAAAACTTGCGCCGACAATTCCCGAAAGAACAAACGTTGAGAGTGTTACCTGGCTTGTACTGGCATCGAATCACAGAGGCCTCTGGTAAGCAGTTTTTCCAAGACTCTTGGACGGTTGCACCTGAAGCTGATCGCATTGGCTACCGTTTCAAAGGCGGCACCGCACTGGAATTTGTGGAGCGTGAACAGCCCTTTGGTGCCGGTTCAGACCCGTCAAACATTGTTGATGGTTGTTACCCTTATGGGTCGATTCAAGTCCCTGGTGGAACTGAGCCCATCATTTTGCATCGAGATGCTGTGTCCGGCGGCGGCTACTTCATGGTTGGCACGGTCATTTCGTCTGATCTTGACTTGATCGGTCAAATGCAGCCGAACACGAAAGCCCGCTTTGAATCGGTGTCGATGGAACAGGCACTGTCTGCTCGACGAGACTATCAACTTAACCTTCAAAAAATCCGCGAAATACTTATCTGACAGGAGTCATCATGACCACAAATCAACAACTGCTACAGCGGCGTCAAGCGGCTGTGGCACGGGGAGTTGCGTCCGCACATCCAGTCTTTGCCGCTCGAGCAGAGAATGCAGAGCTGTGGGATGTGGAAGGGAAACACTTTATTGATTTCACTGCGGGCATTGCGGTGACGAATACGGGGCACTGTAATGTTGCAATAAATCAGGCGGTTGCTGACCAAATGCTGCGCTTTAACCATACTGCGTTTCAGGTGTCGCCGTATGAAACTTACATCTCGTTGTGTGAAAAGCTCAATCAGGCCGCACCTATGCGAGATGCTAAATCGGTGTTGCTGACTACGGGGGCAGAGGCGGTAGAAAATGCGGTGAAAATAGCCCGCCATTACACAGGTAGAAGCGGTGTCATTTCGTTCACTGGCGGATTTCATGGACGCTCTTTACTGACCATGGGGCTAACTGGAAAAATTCTTCCGTATAAATCCGGTTTCGGCCCGTTTCCCAATGACATATATCACGTGCCGTTTCCGGTTGAGGTACATGGTGTCACGGTAGAGGAGAGTATTGCTGCGCTGTACAAACTCTTTAAAACTGACATTGAAGCGAGCAAAGTGGCCGCGATTATTCTTGAACCGGTTCAGGGAGAAGGGGGGTTTTACAAAGCACCCGAAACCCTCATGACGGCGCTTCGCGATATTTGTGACCTGCACGGTATTGTGCTTATTTTTGATGAAGTGCAGACAGGGTTTGGTCGAACAGGAAAGCTGTTTGCCAGCGAGCATTTCAGCGTGAAGCCAGATTTGATCACCGTTGCCAAAGCCTTGGCCGGTGGCTTCCCACTCTCAGGGGTTATTGGTAAACGCGACATTATGGACAGCCCAGGGCCGGGGGGATTAGGTGGCACGTATGGTGGCAGCCCAATCGGCTGTGCGGCAGCGCATGCAGTATTAGATGAAATTGAACGTTTGGATCTGTGTCAACGCAGTGAACAAATCGGCGAAATCATCAGGCAACGACTGACCAAGCTAAAAACCGCTTGCCCTGCATTGCCTATTGGTGACATACGAGGTTTGGGCGCAATGTCTGCATTTGAGCTGGTGACGACAGATGGACAAGTATCTGCGCCGGAATTGATAGGGCGTTTGGTGGCCCAAGCGCGAGAGCAGGGTCTATTGCTACTTTCTTGTGGATACTGGGGGAACACCATTCGTTTGCTTCCTCCACTCACGATTGAAGACACAACGTTAATGAAAGGTCTCGACATCCTTGAATCTGCACTGTTGGCGGAGTTTGTGGAAAAGGAGGAGGCATGAAATTAACGGATCATCGTTTGCTCAAACAGAGAGCTTACATTGATGGTGAATGGTGTGACGCAATCAGTGGTCTCACGTTTCCGGTATTGAATCCAGCGACAGGTAATGTGCTGGTGAATGTGCCACGTATGGGGCGAGAAGAGACAGAGCAAGCCATTCGCGCCGCAGAAAAGGCCCTGTCGGTTTGGCAAAGAAAAACTGCTAAAGAGCGTTCAGCGGTGTTGCGACGTTGGTTTGATTTGATGCTGGAGCACCAAGACGACCTCGCACAAATATTGACGGCTGAACAGGGTAAGCCCATTGCTGAAGCAAAAGGCGAAATTGCCTACGCCGCATCGTACATAGAGTGGTTTGCTGAAGAGGGTAAACGTATTTATGGCGATACCATTCCAGGACATCAAAGCGATAAACGTCTGACGGTGATTAAGCAGCCTGTTGGGGTAACAGCTGCCATTACACCATGGAATTTCCCCGCAGCAATGATTGCGCGAAAGGTAGCACCTGCGTTGGCGGCGGGTTGCTCAATGGTGGTGAAACCTGCTGAGCAAACACCACTCTCCGCGTTTGCCTTAGCGCAACTTGCTGAGTGGGCTGGCGTGCCAGCCGGTGTGTTCAATGTAGTCACAGGCGACCCGCGCGAAATAGGGGCTGAAATTTGTGAAAGCCCTGTGGTGCGCAAGCTATCGTTTACGGGCTCAACGGCTACAGGGGTTACCTTGATGTCGCAAAGTGCGCCAACGGTAAAAAAACTTTCCATGGAGTTGGGAGGCAATGCGCCGTTCATCGTGTTTGATGATGCGGATCTTGATGCGGCTGTGGAAGGAGCGATGCTTTCTAAGTTTCGTAACGCGGGGCAAACCTGTGTGTGTGCGAATCGGATATATGTTCAGCTTGGTGTTTACGATGCGTTTGCAGAGAAACTAACTGCGGCCGTGAAAAAGTTACAAGTTGGGCAAGGAACGGTGGAAGGTGTTACGACTGGGCCTCTTATCAATGAAAATGCTGTACTGAAAGTAGAGAAACACATTGAAAACGCGGTGAGCCAGGGCGCAGTCATTGCCACTGGCGGTCAACGGCATGCACTCGGAGGTACGTTCTTTGAGCCGACTGTATTGACCAATGTGCAATCTTCCATGGACGTAGCACGAGAGGAAACCTTTGGCCCGCTCGCCCCGCTGTTTTGCTTTGATGATGACGATGATGTGGTCGCCATGGCAAATGATACTGAGTTTGGTCTTGCTGCGTATTTTTATGCCAAAGACATTTCTCGTATTTGGTGTGTTGCGGAAAAGCTCGAGTATGGGATGGTCGGTATTAATACTGGCATGATTTCGACTGAAGTCGCGCCATTTGGCGGAATCAAAGCCTCGGGTTTTGGTCGCGAGGGTTCTCGCTACGGTATAGAAGATTACCTGGAAATAAAATATCTCTGTTTATCGGTGTAACTTATAAATTTAAACGCCTACTAATAATTAATTATATAACGATCCTGTATTTCAATTTCCCTATTTTAATTAGTTGATTCTCTCGCTGGGTTTTGACTGTTGAAGGTGTTTTATTGAATGCATCTAAGGGTTAAGTGTGACCGTTTTTAATTGAATGGTTGTTGTGCGGTTATTGAGTGGTTATTAGTTGGGTGTTTATTTTTGAGTGGGTGACTGCCTTTATTAGCATAAGGCGGGCGGTTTACCTGTATGTAAATGTTAGTGAAAAATAAATGGAATTAACAATGAATCATATTAATTATACTCTTAGTTCATGCGCTCTCTTTCTATTTTCTCACCATGTGTCGGCAATAGAAATTGAAACAGACTCTTGGATTTTCAGTGTTAACGGCAATGTAAATGGATTTTATAGCCACATTCAATGCGACGACAGTAACAGGGTTGTGAATGGCAACCCATTACTTTGCAGCGGCGATAATGCCTCGGCAGTGACTAATGGTTACTTGCCTGCAGCATTGGATATCGGTGTTGCTAGAGAAGTCTCAGGTTACAACATCAGTGCGCATATCATTTATGAAGGTGGCACAGTCAGCAATGAAGCCTTTAACAACGGCAGTTCCCAAGAAGCTTTTCGTGCGTACATGAACGTCGGAAATGACACAATTGGTAGCATCAAAATTGGCAAAGACTTCGGTCTATTTGGCATCGATTCCGTTTTCAATGATATGTCCGTGGTCGGCGTGGGTGCGCATGCGGTGGCGAAGAGCCCCCTCAATACAAGTTTAGGGGCTGTCGGGTATGGCTATATCTTTGCAGATCGCTTGACCATGATGAATTACACCTTGCCAATTCCTGGTGATTTCACTGCGACTGTAGGTGTATTTCAGCCCCTGGATCTTCTCACTTTAGGCGCACAAAATTCTACGACGGGTGACAGTGGTTCAACGGCACCGGGTTATCACGGAAAACTCAAGTATGGGTTTGATGGTGGCTTCGTCTCCACGTCGTTACTGACGCAGAAAGTCAAAAACCAGAGTGTGGATGATAATGCACTTGGTTGGGATGTTGCTGCGAAAATCACCTTGTTAGAGAACCTGAGTGTGTTTGGTTCTTATACTTCTTCGGAAGGCGTAGGTAACACGGGATTATTCTTTGATGCTTATGACGCACAAGGTGAGGCTCGAAAATCAAGCGGCTACTTTGTGCAATCAATGTATGACTTCGGGGGAACACGTTTAGGCGTTAATTATGGCGTGACGGACATTAAACGAACTGCCACTGATCCCGTCGATAACGTTAATAAGAACAGTAAAGTGACGCTTGGTTTATACCATGATCTATTCGAAGGCTTTATTTTGAGTGCCGAAGTTTCTCGTTACCAATCAGAAAGCTTTGCGGGCAATGAAATTGAAAATACAGGGCTGAGTGTCGGTGCCGTGTATTTCTTTTAATTACTCATAACGCTTTTATTGGACCCTGCATCTTCGGGTGTTTACCGTAATACGTGAATCTCATGGGTGTTTGGTGTAAAGGGCACTTAATGCGTGTTGACTGACATCGTTCTGTGCCTGTTTTTATGTTTTATCCCGCATTATTTTGATGACAATACTGGTGAAATGAGTCCCTTAACCACGAAACCAGTGAGTCATATTGATACCTGTATCACTGAGTCTATTGGGTATATGAAAAACCTCTGTGGTGATCAGAGGTTTCTTTTTTACGATAATCCTCTAGCAACTTGTGCCAGGAACTAAACGTCAGGCTCAATAACTGCAACCCCTTAATCTACGGGACAAATTTCCACTCGGCCTGCGGGAATTCAAGGGAATCACGCATTCCCACACAAAAAATGTGACTAATCTGAACTTGTTTTTTTCCGTTAACGAGTCGGTGTTGTTTGTTATGACGACATACATAAGCATAAATTACGCCATCCCCTTTAACGGAGGATGGCGAGTGGTTAGACATTGAAATGGTTATCAGGCTGAGTAAAAAAATTCAAAGTCATTGGCACTAACGTCACTGGCGTCTATCCCTTTGAGAAGCACGTTGACGTGGTCAGCTGTTACTAATTCGTCCCAAGCGGTGTATTCGCGGAACATCTGCACCAGAGTGTCACCTCCTTGTTGGGTGATGATGAAGTCATTGAAGTCCATTTGTTTGTGGAAGTAATCATCAAACGCGATTTTGTCTTCGCCGATGACGAAATCGGTGATGATGTCGGTTTCTACGCCGCTGGTGTAGTTGGCTCGTTCGTCACTCACCACGAAAGTATCGGCACCTTCACCGCCAGTGAGCGTATCTTCGCCAGCGTCGCCTTGAAGCCAATCATTGCCCTTGCCTCCTTCCAACGTATCATTGCCGCTACGGCCCATGAGTGTGTCGTTACCATCCCAACCGATGATGTGATTGGCGCTGTTTCGTCCGACGAGTGTAAAGTTGAATTGGTCACCAGAAATATCCGCCAGGTCGATGTTCTCGAGGGTCACTGTCACGTTCTTCGAAGCGTCTAGTAAGACGTCATCACCCACTTGCTCGAGAAAACTACTTGCTCGGAAAATGCCTTCGTCATCCAGGTATCTGGAAAGCGTTGTATTGTCTAGCACGTGCGTCATATTGATGGTGTCGCTACCTGCTTGAAAGTCAGTGATGGTGGCGTCGTAAATGATGTTTTGGTCAGCGGAGTTGTAGGCTCCAATTTCAAACGTATCTTCACCATCTCCTCCTGTTAGGGTGTGATTTCCTTGTTTTGTCACAAGAAGGTCGTTACCTGCACCACCGTCGAGTTCGTTGTAGCCACCTCCGGTATCGTAGATCTTGTCATCGCCATCGCCACCATAGAGCTTATCGCTGCCTGAGTCGCCCCATATTTGGTCGTTACCTGCACCACCAAAAATCGTGTCATTTCCACGTCCGCCATCGATAATGTCATCACCACCGTAGCCATGAATCGTGTCATGGCCATCGCGCGCCTCTATTTCGTTAGCTGCATCGTTTCCTAAAATCTCCTCGCTCCCGGAATTGCCGATTATGCCGAAAGAGATTTGCTCGTTTGAGATAGAGGAAATATCGGTGTTTTTCAGTACGACCTGGAAATAATCACTAAACGTAAACACAGTCGAAGAGCCGACTTGCTCAGGCGTGATGGTAGACAGATCGATGCCTTTTCGGTCAAACGAATAGAAGTTGATCGTTAGCGTGTCTACGCCAGCAGAATAATCTTCGACTTGCGTAATTTGCGTGTCATGCGAATCGCCATATTTTTCGATGCCGAACCTTTCGGAGATGACAAAGGCATCATTTCCTTCACCACCAACGAGTATGTCGTTTCCGCCTGCGGACACTAAATAATCGTTGCCTGCGCCCCCATCCAAGTATTCGCTACTATGGGTGCCGCTCGATAAACGATTGTCCTGATGGTTACCGAACAGCTTTTCCCCTTGGCTATGACCCAATGAAATATCTTGTTTGTTTGCGGTGGCGTAGTGCCAGTTTTCTTCTAAGTGAGTTTGCCAACCCGCGAGCAGATCGCTGTAAGTCGCAGTGGCTGTAAAGGCGAATGCAGAAGCACTAAGGTCAGTGGCGTCGGTATTGTTTAGGGTGATGGTTGAACTGTCACTCAGGGTAATGCGTGTTGTGGCGCCATATTGCTCAATGGCAAGATCATCCATACTTTGCGCTAGGCGGGTATGAATGCTGATGGTATCGACACCTAGCTCAAAATCGACAATTCGATCATCGCCGATGACAGGGGTTTGCGTTGTGGTTGTTTGGTCGGCGCGAAAGAGAGAATGGCCGAAATGAAACGTATCGGCGCCGCTGCCACCAAACATAAGCTGATCACCGCTGTTTCCTGAAAGGTAATCATTGCCTGTACCACCATAAAGGCGGGAGTTGCCCCCAACGGAGCCATCTGCTTGTAAGACATCGTTACCAGCGCCGCCGCGCAGTGTGTCGTCACCTCCCAAGCTGATCAGGACATCGTCGCCACTGCCGCCGCGAAGTTGGTCATTGCCATGACCTTCAAGCCAGTCATTACCCGCGCCACCAATCCCAATGTCTGCCGATTCTGAGTTTGTTGAGATGATGTCATTACCGCCACCACCGATGGCGAGTTCAGTTTCGCTGATGGTATCTTGACCTGACGAGCCATAAGCGAGATCGTCGCCAGAGCCTCCAATCAATATGTTAGTGCCTTTGCTCGCATAGAGAATGTCATTGCCTTGGTCGCCAAAAAGCACGTTATCCCCGCCTTGCCCATCAAGACTGTCATTTCCTTTGCCGCCATAGAGCCTATCGGTGCCATTGCCACCAAAGAGTGAATCGTTCCCGTCTTCGCCAAGCAATCTGTCGTTACCGTCGCCGCCGTAGAGCGTATCGTTTCCGGTTCCACCTTGGAGGCGGTCATTTCCTGTGCCTCCATCGAGATGATCATCACCCGCTTCGCCTAAAAGTGAATCATTTCCATCATCACCCCATAAAGAATCATCGCCGTCGCCTCCTTCCAATAAATCGCCATCGGAACCGCCATGTAATTCATCTGCGCCTTCGCCGCCGTACATATCGTCATAACCGCCGCCGCCGTGCAGGATGTCATCGCCTTCATTTCCATAGAGGTCGTCGCTTCCTTCTTCACCATAAAGCGTGTCGTTGTCTTCACCGCCGTGCAGGTAGTCGGTTTCTGTACCACCATAGAGGGTATCGTCGCCAGCTTCGCCATAGAGTCTGTCATTGCCATAGTAGCCATACAGCTCATCGTTGCCATTGCCGCCGTAAAGAGAATCGCCGTAGTTATAAACGTCGGAGGGGGAGTGTTCGTCATCGCCATAGAGCTTGTCATTGCCGTCGCCGCCATACAGGTAATCTCGCCGATTTCCTCCATATAGCTCGTCATCTCCTCCGTATCCATAGAGCTTGTCATTGCCCCCTAAGGCAAGAATGCGATCGTTTCCCTCTGTTCCTTCTAAGGTGTCAGGTTGAATTGTTCCGATGATCTCGTTGAACGATGCGCTTGTCGTGCTCACTGACATTGAATGTGTTTCTGTTGAACCTTCGTTTTCGTTGGACATACCTTTCTCCATGTGACGAGTTCCGCGCTGCGCGAGATGGGAAGCTGAAGACGCGAAAATAAATGCTGGAAATCGTGGCTGACAATTCTTGTTATGTTTACCACTCATTCTATTTGACGAAAGCAGAGGGTGTAGGTCTGTACTATTTGTTGGACAAAGACTGATCGCACTGTTTAACTTCACAAAATGAAGTCCATGGGGAGCACAAGAGGCACAAATCAAAACGGGCAGTTTGCTGCCCGTTTGTCAGAGAAATTACTGTGTAGTTTTGTTGACGACGCTTTCTACTCTGTCGATTTGTGAAGGTGAACATCGTGTTGAGGATAGGGGATAGTAATGCCTTTTTTCTCAAACTCTTCTTTTACCTCCCACGTGATATCCCAAAGAACATCCCAGTAGTCATCGGTTTTTACCCATGGTCTGACAATGAATTCGACAGAAGATGCGCCGAGCTTTTCTAGTTTGATGATGGCCTTAGGTGACCGGAGTATTGATGGGTGATTGTCCACAATGTCTTGTAGGGTTTGCTTAACGAAAGCAGATGAGTCGCCATAGCCAGCATTGAATGTCATGTCGACACGTCTAACACGTTCATGTGTCATGTTCTTGATGACGTTTCCCCAGATGCTGTTGTTGGGAATAATGATGATTTGGTTGTCAAATGTGCGGATAGTCGTATTGACCAAACTCATGTGGCCCACTTTCCCTTCAACACCTCCCGCAGAGACAAAATCACCGACATCGAAGGGGCGATAAATCAATAACATCATGCCTGAAGCGAAGTTAGACAGCGTATCTTGTAATGCAAACCCTACAATCACGCCCGCAATACCAAACCCTGTGAGAATGGGCAGAAAATCTATTCCTAATTGAGACAATGCCACGACAAAACCAATCAGGAAGATAAGTCTTCCGGTCATCGATACGAGGAAATCTTTCATCAGTTGAGGTATGTCGATGTTGTCTGAGGCAACCAACTTTGTCATGGATCGTTTAGCAATCAGTGACAAGTAGTACGTTAGAACGACGATGAAGACGATAATTAATATTTGAATGAAAAGTTTGGCTAGGTGTTCGGTAAAAAACTCTGAGATCGCGTCGAGTGAGTGCTGGAAGATGACTTTGATTACAGAGATAGAGAAAAGCTCTTTAGTGATTTCTCTTGTGGTTTCGAAGTGAAAAACGCGAAACTCGGTGGTGTCGATGTGTTGTTTGTCTGCCACCTTAATCATTTTATTGAGGCTTTTTGCGAGCATTTCTACTCGATACGTCAAGATCACTTTGTCGACTTCGATTAAGCTCTTTTCTTTGTCTGGTGCGACATCGAATTTTACGTCATAGATTCTTCTTTCCTGTTCAAGAAATTTAAGCGTTGTTGTAATGCTATTTAAACGTTTTAGCAAAACTTGATTGAACGCCAATGTTTCTTGAGCTGTGTCTTCACCGAGTCGTTGTAACCAGATGATATTTTCCGATGTGTCGACAAAAATACTATCGAATAAGGTCAAAACTTCGTTGTACTCGCCGAGAAAAGAAAGCTTATCTTGGCTTTCTGCGGCGTAAAGGTCGTCTGCAATTTCGTTGAGGAGTGAGGGCGCTTCGGCAAAAGCATCTGCTGAATCTGCTTGCTGGAAGGCGATTGCATCAAGCAAAATCTGTTTGTCTGCTAGCTCTAAAGTGATCGCTTTCTCAATTGCATCTCTTAGTTTTTCATTGACCGCATTCGCGTCTAAATACTTTTTTATCTCTTCCTCACCTGCCAGTGATTCTCTTGCATCTAGTGTATCAAGTAGTTGCTGTTGTAGGGTTTCAATTTCAGTGATGATTGGGTGCGATTCAGAAGGCGGAACAGTGGATTCTTCGCTGAATGCGAATAAAGGAAAAAAAGAAAGAAGAGACAATAAACAAACAAATAAACACCACTTGTTCGCTAAATAACTAGGCATAGGGTTCGACTCCTTTGCTTTGAGAGGAATACACAAAGAGCGTCAGCTCTTAGGTGAGACTTCACTGATTGCTGAGAATGATTTTGCCGAGATTGTAATTTTTGAGGTGAAACTCTTCGATACAGAATGTATCGCGTTCAATGCCTTTTAGTTCTTTATCCATAATGAAGGCGTACTTTTCTGGATCGCTACCGTAAATCAGACAGAGTGACTGGGTGTATCGTTGATAATCCAAGCTGTGCTCACCCCAAAGGTCGAGATCCGCTATCGTTTCTGTTTTTGTGTCTAACAATGCGTAAAAATCGACAGCAATATATGCCATGTCAGGGTCGTCAAAGACATTAAGCATGAGAAGTGTTGCAAATACGTCTGCAGCATCTTCTTCTTTCCCCAACAGGGGGACATCCCAATTTGCGAAGTATGCATGAGCATATTCGTGGAGCAAGACATGCACGAATATGTTCATTACCGTTTCGTCGAAAGTGGTTTCCTCGATTGCGAGCTCTTCGTTTTCGAAGGTATCAGAAATGAAGAAAAAGAATGAATAGGGGAAGTAAATCTTGTTTTCTTGAGGGTCAAACAGTGGGCCATCATCACCACCAATGACAATGGTGACATCTTGTTTTATCGGCACTTCGCTGTTGAGTACCTCGATCATGTCTTTCACGAGTGGCTCAAAGAGTATCCTAGCCTGTTTTTCTTCTTCTGTTGCTGGTTCAAATTGATAGAAGGTTTTTGCGGAAATGTGAAGAGGAAAGAGAAAAATGAACAAGGTGATAGCGGCAGTAAGAACTTGATTTAATAGCCTCATAGCAGTGCCTCTAATCCTTGAGTATCGGAATTCCACATGACTGGAATAATGGGTTCCAAATTTATTGCATGATAATTAACGGGTTGTTTTTGCCATTTATTGATGAGTTTACGACTTATCAATACTGGCGAGAAAGGAAATGTTATGTGTGTAAATGCATTTTCTCATTAAAGACACTACTGGCCACCAATAAGACAAAAACCACTCATAAATGAAGGGTTTTCTGTATCTTATTGTCTGAAAAAATGATTCTAGGCGGAATTATCCCCACTACTAGTCAGTGATAGTTGAAATATCATATTCATTTACAGTATGAGATGAAAAAAATGCAACGTGTCAGTATTTTGAGATGGCATATACCTTCTCTCAAGTTTGTTGACGTGTTGATAGACTGACACACGGTTTGAGCAGGCCAAAGCGACATACCCAAACAACCAATATCTTGCACCTTCAGGTCGTTTGGGCGTAACCCCCGAACGAGGGGGCTTTGTCGATCAGGAGTTCAACGCAGCCTGATGTCACACCGATTGAAGAAAGTGACATCGGAGGTGGCGACGCTAGGCAACATCGTCCTTTTTGTTCAGCATGTCTTCACGAAATGATTTGAAATGTGTGCTTTTGTCTTGTTTTGCTGCGTACATGGCGACATCAGCGTACTTAACCAATTCATCACTATCTGTTGTGTTGTCAGGAGAAACGGCTACACCAATGCTGGTTGATATATCTATTGCGTTACCGTTAATCATTGCTGGGGGTTCAAATGCACTGAGGATGTTTTGGATAACGCCTTCGGCATCTTTGGCACTTTTGATATTTCGAACGATCACAACAAACTCATCGCCACCGAGACGGAATACCGAATCGCTTGATCGCACTGAATCGTTTAGTCGGTCTGCGGTTATTTTTAGCACTTCATCACCCACATCGTGACCCAATGTATCGTTGATGTGTTTGAATAGGTTCAGATCTAAGAAGAGAACGGCCAGTTTATCTCCGTATCTTTTTGCATCGCCAATGGATGAGTCGAGTTCATCATAGATAGACAAACGATTTTTTAAGCCAGTTAACTCGTCATGGTGCGCTTTGTATTCAAGCGTTTTTTCTCTGTGATGCACCTTTTCGCTCATGCTAAAGAAGGTTGTGAGCAGGTGGCCCATTTCGTTATTTTCAACAATGTTTTTCACCTCTAGGCGTTTGCCTCTTTCAACAAGTTGAGTACTGGCAACGAGTAACTGTAAAGGTACGAAAAAGTTACGCTGTAGAAACAAGAGGGTAAATATGGCAAGGCCGACAAAAAATGATATTTCTACTGTGACCAATGTTGTTATCTGTGCTCTGTTCTCTCTGAAGTCACCTTTTCTTTGCTCTAGAAAGATTTGCTCTGTTTTGGTGAACTCATGGAGGTTGCGACGAATGTTGTCCATGTATTGTTTACCAATATCCTGATTGACAAGAGCAATAGCTTTGTCTTTTTCATTGTTCTGTGCCAACTTGATGGTTTGTTCCATCTCTTTGAATTTTGAGGAGATATCTTTTGAAACAAGATCCAGGATTTTCTGTTGTTCAGGATTACTTGTCGTTAGCGATTTGAGTGACTCTAGGTTTTCTTTTACCTGTGATATTCCGTTATGATACGGCTCCAAATAAGAGAGATTAGACGTGAGAAGGTAACCACGCTGGCCAGTTTCCACATCTTTCATTGCGCTCAGCAGGTCGTGTGTTTGATCCAGCACATCGTGAGTGTGTACAACCCAGTTTAATTTTTCCTCTCCTAGATTTTCTAACCTGAAAATAAATGCGGAGTTTGCTATTGCAGTTATAAATAAAAACGATAACAAGAGTGTGAGTTTAAACCGAATGCTCAACTGTATTCTCCTTTTATATTTTCACTTGATGCGTGACTGTGTTCAACTACAAGCTTTGTCTTGCTCTCTCCACCCACCACTAAGTGGCTTTCTGTTGGCTGAAACTCAATATATTCATGTGATAAATCAATGACAAAGCGGGTATGCGCCTCTTAGGTGTAGTTTAGTTTATAGTGCGCAATTTGTGCAGGGTATTATAAAAAAACAGATTCCAGCCACATATTTATATGTGAATCCAACCTAGATGCTACGACTAGAGCTGTTCTGAACTCACATGGCAACTATTATTATTCTCCAACCAAAATTGCCAGACGCCATACGCTAAATATTGTTCAAGCTGAGTGCGGCTTAATGTTGTTATACGCTGTTTCTCGGATGTGTTTCGGCATGTTCCAAAAGGTATTATCTTTCTGTTTATTTCTCATACTGCCCAATGATAATTTTTAGAGATGTCTTTGGGTATAATTCTATATTTCATCGCCTTACCGTCGAGTTTCTAACCTGTTATACCCGCCATTCCAAATCCGATTTGTGTTAATTGGATTTAAATTCAAAACTGACAGTGTCGAATTACATAAAGGAACAATCATGATTAATTTAAACTCTTTGGTTTCAGCCGTTCATCTGAGCGTGACTAAAGCCAATCAGGCTCTACAAAACGAAAACCAAGAGTTGATGAATCGTTTCTTTGACGCGGTGCCAAGCGATGATTCAGGAAGGGTTGATGGCAGTGAAGACTCTGAAAATAATAATAAAAATGTCTATCGCCCTAAATATGTCACCATCGAATATCCGACAGAAACATCTGATGGCATTCAGACAATTAGTGTCGATGTTCCCTTGCTCACTCTTGTTCCTTTGGCTAGCCCTCGAGTGAGTGAGGTGAAATTTAAAACGAATTTGGAAGTGAATGTGAATGAAGATAATGGGCTTGATGTTTCATTCTCTGGAAATAACAAAGGTGGTTTATTTAAATCGGGAGAGAATAAAAGTCCCACGGCTGAGTTGGAAATTACCATTAACGCCGATGAGCCGCCTGAAGGCCTGAAGAAATTAATTGAAGGCTATGAAAGAGCACTAAGAGCGCAGATCCCCGGTTAAATGGGGAAGGGCTTCATTTTGTAAATATCATCAATCAGGAGAAATATCATGCCAGACGTCAGCACAGGACCAGCACTAGTCTCCATGGCGCAGCAATTCGCAGGATTGCCAATGCGTTCATTAATCGGTGGCCCACTCAATGCCGCGGCACAAGCCAATAGCATGATGGCCGTAACCCAAACCAAGTTCATGTTGGACACTTGTTTCAATAAGAAATCCGATACCGATGGCAAAGGTAATGACTCGCTTGAACCCATTATGGTGACAATGCAAATTACTCGAGGAGTGATCTCCGAAGGTGAAGCGAAAGAGGGAGAACCGCCGGAAGTTAACGTAACAGAAGTCACTACCCAATTCGATGTGCCTCTTTTGACAATTGTTCCGCTTAACTCTTTAGGTGTCGATAATGTGCAGGTCGATTTTGAGATGGAAGTGAAATCGAGCTACTCAGACGAATCGTCTCAATCAACGTCCAGTAAAACCAGTGAACAAGGCAGTTTCTCCGCCAAACTGGGTGAGGGATGGTGGTCTGTGGAAGTGAAAGGCAGCATTAGTCATGACAGTCAGTCTGCTTCTGCCCAAAAGTCATCCTACCAAAAGAGCAACAACGCAAAATACACAGTGAGCGTTCATGCAGGACAGCTTTCGCTGCCTCAAGGCGTCACAACCATAATTCAAGCATTCACCAATAGTATCAGTCCTATCACGCTGGGCTCAGCAAAACCAGCAGAAAAATCGTCGTAATCTCGTCTTTATTTAATTGAATCCACTGTGTGATTTTATCCCCCGGCTGACCTCCGGACCGAGTATTACGCTCTTTTGTCAGCCGGGCTTTTTCTTCATAGGAGCATCATCGATGAAAAGCCAATTACCTTGCCCTGATTGCCGCACTAGCATCTCCTTTGATGTCAGCATGTTGTTGTCAGGCACTGCATTCTCATGTCCTTGTTGCGAATTGAGTTTTAGTTTGGACCCTAGTAGCAAACCACAATTGAGCAAAGCCGTGGAAGGGTTCGCGGAACTTAAGCGACTAAACCATGAAGCAAAACACTCGTCCGCTAGCGTGATGGGAGGCTGATATGAAACGTTCTTGTACTTCAAATCTACTCATTTTTGTCGCACCTGTTTTTGCCCTGGTGGTTTCGGGTTGTATCAAACAGGAAAGTGACGTTGAAAATATGGTGCTCGGTGCGAATCCGTCCTTGAAAACGGGATTGGTGATTCGGGCTGGGCAATGTTCAGCAACAGCGTTTAAAAACGGGAGTGGTGTTCATGTATCTAGCGATGGCGATACCATCTCTGGTCTGAGTGTTAACTGCACGACAAATACGAGCAATAAAAGCGTCTACTCCAATTACCTGACGGGTATTGGCGGATATAGCCAATATTGTGTTTCAACCGTGGCGGGGTTAAACGGGGTCGGTGCAAAGGTGGTGAAAGATCCAATAAAAGGAAATTCGGAGCACTGCTTGTTATCAGGAAAAGCGAGTAAAATTGCGGGCAAACTAACTAAATACCCCTAATCCGAATGTCGAGTTATCAAACGACGTTTAATCCTTTGGGTTAAACGTCGTTTGCGTTACGTCAGTAAACCTCGCTGAATCCTGCATTTTCAGGTTGTTTGAGTATATTGGTTTGTTCACCGGCAATCGCGGCCCAACTCATCATCACGCTGTTAAAACTGCTGTAAAAGCCACAGCGCTTATAGATGATGCCAGACCAATTACCACGAACAACATCCGATATTGGTAGGCCTGAAGCCGTGTGGGTCACAACGATAGGATCAGAAACATTTCGAATAAACGCATAACTGATGCCTGCTTGCTCAGCTTGGTGCGCTATCACTGCGTCATCCATTTCCAAAAAACAATAGGGTTTGCTCGGCTCTTTCCCTTCAATGAAATAAAAGTCAGTGGTCAACAACGCTTGGTCTTTACATACCTTTATCTGTGCTTGCTGAAGGTTTTCCGGATTAAGCGGTGCATTGATCAAATCATCATATGTGTAGGGTTTGGTCTCAGCAGTTTGATCGTTTTGAGAAGATTGATTCAGCTCGTTGATCGCTTCGTTGATGGTCGAATCGTTCCACACTTTGTCCATTGAAAACATCAAAGCATTCTGCGTTGCTTGGTACAAACTCTCTGAGGGAAACCAGCTATTGCATGTGAAAGTTTGGTGGTTGTAACCGCAATCTTCATTTTCTGGTTTCGCCAACAGGATATGGGCTTTGTTGGTCACAATGGCTGCGCCCAGCATGTCTGTGATGGCTCCCCCGCCAGCGGTACCGGTCGAAAGAATGTACTTTGCGCCCACATTTTTCAGCAGTATGTCGATGGCAGCCTCCAAACCTGAAATCCAAGGAGGGTGGGCGAGATGAACCTGAGATTTAACCAACAGCACGCGTTGTTGGTGACCGTTTGTGCTGCCAATCCCTACCAATTGGAAATAAAAAAGAGGGTCGATCTCAGGGTTTTCGCAATACGGTGTAATTTCTTGACTATCCGTGTAGCTATGCCAGTTGTTTCGCCAATCAATGTCTTCCGGATAGCGCGGTTTAGCGCTGTTCAGCATGACGTGATCCAGCGCTGACCACTCTGCGGATGTCCAAGTCATCAAGATAAAGTCGGCGTGTGGGAGTTTGCCATCTTCAATAGAGAGTGGCACAGGCGCTTCATGGCTAATGGTATGCCAGTCAATGACCGGCAGGGGCAGCGAGTGGGTTGTTGTCGCGAGCAATTGGGGGGAGCGTATGTCGATGTCGTCAAAACGGTTCACTGTGTTATCTCCCTATTGGAGTTTATGGATGGTTCAGTTTTGGAGTAGCAGGATCAACGTTCGGCTGCTGAGCTGAACGTTGTGTATTAGCGTAACGTCCTCAGCCTGCTGGGTTGATAGCGCCAACTTCCAGTCTTCGCAATTACCGTCAAAGCGATTGAATGTCATGACACCATCTGGCTGATACGTAAAGAAAAATGGGTTTTGGTTTGCATCATAAAAGGTTTGAACGTCAGACTGAGCTAGCATGGTAGGGGACGCAGCTTCGTTCAATACCGGATGTGAGCCCAACTCTATGCTGTCCATAAAATGGTCGATGTTGACTTTGAGGTACTTCTCGTTGGTTTTGATAAAGAAGTTTTCAGCGCCAAGACGGAAAAAAGCAAACCGAGTCCAGCCTTGAGCCCATGTAGCGGACCATACTTGTTGCGCATAGAGCGGCGAGTAGGCTGGGGCGACAATTTGGAACTTCACCACGTCGCCCGACGTTTTGTTGTAGGCAACAAAGAAGACATCGTTTCGGTAGTAGAGTGGCTGCACTGTCGTGAAGCCTTTTCCTATACGTATGGCGGTAACGGGCGTGATCGTTTTGCCATCAAAACGGTAAAACTGAACATAGTCAGAATCTTGGTGATACGAGAGTAACCAAGGTTGCCCGCCAAAGTAAAAGCTATGTAAAGTATCAATGGGGTATTCGCATGGGATAGAGATTTGATGCGAAAAGTAGGATTGTGACTTTGCGTCAAATGTTTTGCTGACAATGAGAACGCTTGGGTTCTGCAACGTAAAAATGGAATACGAACACTCGTTAATGTCGACACTGGTACTTGCAGTCACGGTTTGATCCTGAGACGCAATCTTAACTTGCGGTAACGGGGTCAACTCTAGTGTGTTGTCGGGCTTTACCTTAACCTCTATCAGCGTACTTGCTTTCATGATTCACTCCTTTTCCTCTTGGTGGAGATACCTATTGTGGAACGGTGATTAGCGGGTGCAGCCCTTAAGAAGAGCAGAGCCCTTAAGAAGAACAGAGCATTTAAGAGCGCACTTTTTTAGCGTGAATACTCAAGAGGACAGGCGTACATCCAGTGCTTGCCCTGCAGACACCTGAATACCGCTATCATCTTCACTAAATAGTGGTGAAATATTTGTCGTGTCGTGAAATGCCTGCATCACTACTGAGCATTGATTATCAGTAAGGGCTTGAATAATCGTGTCTGGCCAACTCAGTACGTCGGACGCGAACCAAATAATGCCGTAATTTTCCTGCATGACCGCGATCACTTCGAACAGATGATGGTTACTTGATATCGCTTTATCACAGGCGTTTAAAATGGTGGTGCTGCTTCGATAGGGGTCACACTTGCCGTCTTCTGGCCATGTCCACACAATCACGCCGATATACAGATCGTGCCAATCGATCGCTTCGCCAGAGAAGTAGTAGGGTGTTTTCCACTGAGATTGGGTGTGGTTGGAATAGGCCATGGGGAAACTGGAAAAACTGGACGGGACATCGCCTGGCGTAAAGTTAAAAACGGTTTCATGAAGGGAGGAGTAGGCTCGGCCTGCAACGGTTTGGTGGCTCGCTTCCTGGTAAGTTTCTTGCGAAGGATACCCAACCAAGGCGATTTCATCTGGGAGCTTTACAGTGTGAGAGACGTTAGGCGAAGAAACGACGGCGGGGTAATACATTCTTAGCCCCATCGGAGTCATAAGTTGTACGGTAATGGGAATGAATATTTGCCCCAACTTATTTAAGAATCCCTCTGTATTATCAATGAATTCTGGACGTCGATAGCCTTGCCAAACACGGATACCATTCGGTGTGATGAGGTTTGTTTTCATATTTAATTTCCGTGTTTTATCCAATAAATGCACGTCCAAGTATTGTTAGCATGCGAGTTGGAACGCAAATCCGATTTGTTATAACCCCTATAACCCCTGAGTGCCGACTTACTAAGCCAAATCCATACAAAGATCCATTACAAGGATCGATTACAAAGGTACCAATTCGCTTTCAGGCTGCACCGAAATTTAGAAAATGTATCTCTTTAGCGACACTGAGTGTATTGAGTAAATACTACACTCAGTTGAGGTGTTGCTTGGTGTCGATGTGATACAGCTTCTTTGTATTGCTAGATGTATATCGAGGCACACAAAATGCTCAGTGGCGCTCTTATATGAAAGCATATGAAGGAAGAGAAAATGATGCATTTAGACCCACGGCTTTTTCGCGCATTTAAAGCGGTGGCAGAATCGCGCAGTTTTAATGATGCAGCTGAAATGGCGGCAATGACACAGGCAAACATCAGCAAGCACATCCGCAGCTTGGAAGAGCAAGTGGGTTATGAGCTGTTTATCCGAACCCCTAAGTGCCCAATAATGACGGATGCGGGTAAGAAGCTCCTACTGCACATAAAAAATATTGAAGACCTCAATAGTGATTTTTCACTCGAAGTGCAAAGTGACTTTAGCCAAATCGAAGGCGTCGTCGGCTATGCCATGCCACCATCTTGCTTGTTGTCGCCACACTTTTCGATGCTCCTTGAACGGCGGTTGGATTACCCAAAACTGGAGATCGATTTAACACTGATCCATAACAGTCAGGTTTTCGACAAAGTCTTAATGAGTCAGGTTGATTTTGGCTTTGTCACAGAGAAAGTGGATCACCCTCGGCTAGAGTATTTTAGCTTTTGTCAGGAAGAATACATCATGGTGGCAGCGCCCAATTGTGGTGTGTCTGAAGTTAATGAAGACAATATTCTTGAATACAATTACATCGAATATCCCGGCATGGATGTGTACTTTAATTTTTGGCGTCGCCATTTCTTTCCTAGTCTTCACTCGGTCAGCGACTTATCTGTGCATTTTGCGGGGCGAATCAATAGCATCGAAGGGGCTATTTTAATGGCGTTAGGTGGGCTGGGAGTGTCCGTTTTCCCCCGTCATTGTGTGCAGCAATATATTGATAGTGGTCGATTGGAAGAGTGCAAAATACAATCAGCCGTTTCTGATCCAGTTTTCAATCATATTTACATCATCAAATTGAATACCTGCAGCCAACCAAAGCGCGTTGATAAAGTGATTTCGTGGTTTATGGAGATTGCAGAGGATAAGCATCACTGATTCATCAGCGTACATCATTTAAAGGCACATAATGGGTAACAAGATGCTGACCAAAAGCTGTTTCTTGAACTTCTAGCAGCATCAAATCGCCTTGATCATGTGCTGCCCATATTGATTTTGGCACCACCATTCTGAGCGTGCCAAACGATTCATGTTTTAAGTGTAATATGTACGATTGCCCTCTACTGAATGCACTCGTACGCTTCTCTTCTATGGGGACAATGACTTCAAATGGCTCACTTGTCGGTGAATAGAGAGAAAGAGATCCTACGAAAATAAGGGACACGCAAGCGTGCAAGTGCGGTTTTTGTCTTCTAAAAAAGCGCCTGTCATCATCAAACCTTGTGTAAAACTTGAGTGGGTCTTTTCGTTGATACAAACAAAAGCCAACGAAAAACCCCACGCTAACTGCCGTAAATACAACTTCAAATCCATTAAACAACGCGTTGTCCACAGTGACGCCTATCCAAGTAGTGAGGACAAAAAGCACAGAAAATAGCAGTAATTTCAGATTATCAGACAAAATAGCCACGATGTTATAAACGCACTTGAGTAGGTGACGATTAACGGTTGAGAGATGCGCAAAGGATATGGCTCAAAGGCTAGTCATTCACCTTTAATCCGTATCTTTGAGTATGGGAGCACTAACAGTATGCAATTGATAATATTGTTTTTTTCTTAGGGTGTCTGTCCCCGCTGTTCTCTGTTTGTCCCCGCTGTTCTCTGCCGCAGTACTGGACTGGGGCGTGGCGGCGATCGTGATGAGTGATAAGTGATAAGTGATGAGAGGGCGTCAGCTATTTAGAGTTTAATGGTTGGCCATCAACAATATGACAGTCACATCGTTTCAAAGCCAACCATTCATCTTAAATCTTCCTATCCTACGTGTTTTCCACGTTTAGTGCGCTCACTGCTATAGCGATTCCGCTAAGGATTCGAACGCTTGCATTTTAACCTTGGATGTTTCCCTAGCTGCGTTTGAGGCGCTTTCAGCTGAAGAGAACACAGCGATAACAACATCCTTTTCTTGGTTGATATAGAGGAACTGCCCGAATACGCCGCGATATGTCGCAATGTTCTTGTCTGAATCATGCACCCAAAGGAAGTTCTTATAACCTTCTAAGTGTGGGTCGAACACGTTTGCGGCTGCATCTTTATATACGCTGTTCATCATGTGTGTATTTTCTTCTTTGGTGATGTTGAAGCTGTCTTTCACCCACTTTTCAGAGAACACTTGCTCGCCGTTGTACTGACCATTGTTTGCCATTGCGAGGCCTACTCGAGCAAAGTCTTTCAATGTTGTATTAAAGCCGCCTGTCGCTACTGGGTTGTAGTTCATGTCTGTAATAAAGAACGCGTCATGATTTACACCGAGCTTGTTCCAAATATTATCCGCAATGAACTCGTTGAGTGGTTGCCCAGAAACGCGCGCGATAATCCAACCAATCACATCCACGTTTGGGCTATGGTATTCAAACGCATGATTTACGGCTAAATCTTCGTTCTGCTTAAACTTTGGCGCAAAGCTCAACAAATCACGTGGTGTGTCTGTTTTCGTTGGATCTAATGCCAGTAAGTCGTAGGCAGGAATAAACCCTAAGCGGCGGAAGTACTCATAATGCACATCGCCTGGCGCCATGTTTACGTAATCTTCATTGTAATCAATGGCGGTTGTCATGTTTAGTAGAGTACGGACGGTTTGTTCACCAAAGTGCGAGCCTTTGAGTTCATCAATATAGACACTGACTTTTTCGTCAACGTCGACTTTGCCTTGTTCGACCAACAAACCCAACGCCTGACCAACCAGAGATTTGGTGCTTGATGCCCACATATGATGGTCTTTGGCAGTGAAATCCCCGAAGTACTCTTCGTGAAGTATCTTGCCGTCTTTCAAAATGATGTAGCCGTCAGTGTTGTCATGAATCATGGCATCACGGAATGTCAGTGTTTCATTACCGTAAGTAAATTTGTGTTCAGCAACGTCCGGATTTAGCGCCTGAGGGATTTCATTTATGGCGCCATCACGAGGAACCATAACACTTGGGTGAATGCCCATATTTTGGAAAGCCCACTGGTTAAACGGCGCGTGAGTCCAGTTACTTAGTGTGACTTGTTCATCCGCCTGCGCAGGCACCGTAGACATTGGTTTGATATCCGCAAATGCGCTTGTAGAAAAGAGGCCCGTGATGATAAGAGTGATTATTGATTTTTTCATTTGAATTCCCCGTTAACAATCTTATGTGTACGGGAGTAGATTAACTTGTTAAATTCGAACATATAAATCCAAAATGTACGCTTCAACAGTACAAAGGGGTGGCGATGATTTCGATGGAACAAGTGGCTTGCTTCACCAGTGTTTACGAGCTGCAAAGCTATAGCGCTGCCAGCAACAAATTGGGGAAGGCTCGCTCAACGGTGAGAGAGCGCATCAATGCCCTTGAAGATATGATGGGTGTAGAACTATTTTCCATCGAGGGAAAGAAGGCCGTACCGAATAACATAGCGCACCGTCTTTACCCGCGAGCAAGGCTATTGGCAAGGCAATCGCTGGAGTTTGAAAACATTGCTCTGTCGGCTTACAAAGGCGAATTGAGCAATATCACCGTGTATCACGACAGCGCCATTCCTACCAACCTGTTGTTGAACATCGAGTTAGAAATCAAATCCCTTCATCCACACATTATCATTAATTGGCTTCAGAGAGACAGGCACCATTGCCTACAACAAATTGAAGACGGAGACGCGCTGTTCGCGATCATGCCGGGGATGGGCAACCTTCACCCAAGTGCGGGTATCGGTAACATCAACCTTGGTGAGTTTCCATTGAGTATCTTCACATCTGTTCATTCAAGCATTCCAAATGCGCCGGTATCTATCGCTGAATTGGCTACGTTTCGACAGCTTGTCACTGAGAATGATATTGCCAATCAACTCAGGCACACTAAGGTTAGCCACGAATATGAAGTAGTGACCTCACAAAACTTACTTATTGAAAAACTCAAGCAGGGCGGATGGACAGTATGCTCACCAGAACTGATGACGCAGCATATAAAAAACGGAGATATTCGAGAAGTCGAGTTAGAAGAAGCGCCGAGAGCAGTGCGACAAGACTGCATCTTGTTCTACAACCTGTCCTCCAAAGCCTCTGAACAAGAATCGGAAATACTTGATGTGGTAGCGAAGGTCGCAAAGAAACTAGATTTGTAGCAACGGATTGGATCGTAGAGACTGAAGGCGTCGTATCACTTCTGTGAATAGCGGAAAGTGCATGATACGGAACATGAACGGTATGGAAAATGGATGAGTAGATAAATGGATGGCTAGAGAAATGGAAGACTCCCAACCCCTAAGTCTTTTTGAAAAGGGCTTTCGAAAGCGATTTACGCTTTCAGATGAAGAGTGGAATGCCTTTATTGAGAAGGGAATGCTTCGCACATTTACAAAAGGGGAGGTACTTTTTCACGCGGGTGATGTTGCGGATAAACTCCGATTCGTCTGCTCCGGTACATTTTGTAATTACTACCTCACGCCAGATGGAACACGAAGAAACAAATCGTTTTTGCAAACGGGTGATGTCTCAGCGAGCCTCTCCTCATTTGTGGCATTACGCCCGTCACGATTCACTTGTGAAGCGCTCACTGACGGCATGTGCTTTGAAATCTCTGCCTCCTGTTTAACGCAGTTGAGCGAGGGTAGGTCGGGGTGGAAAGATGCGTTTCTTGCCATGGTAACGGCTCTTGCAATGAAGAAAGAGCAAAGGGAAGCGGATTTACTGCTCCTATCACCCACTGAACTGTATCTTCAATTTGTCGATGGTCACCCTGATTTGGCCGATTCTTTACCGAATTACCATATTGCCTCGTACCTTGGGATCACTGAAGTATCGCTGTCTCGTATCCGCGCGAAACTCGGGATGCAAAATGCTTATCAACGTCAGTAGCTTTCTTCGTTGCTAGACCTAAAGTTAGCGCTTCACGCACAGAAAATTCTCGCGTTTTAACATGTGTTAATTTGTTTCGGTTTTTGGTTCATTACGATGAGTGTCATATCATTCAGATAGGGACACTTCATGAAGCTAACCAACAAATGTATTGTGCTGACAGGCGGCACTTCCGGCATCGGGCGAGCGCTGGTGGAATGCTTGGCCGAGACAAATCAATTGGTCGTGATTGGTCGGGACGCCAAGAAACTTGACCAACTGAAACGCGATTGGCCATCAGTCGTCACATACCACACCGATCTTTCCGATGTAAAAAGCGTCCATTCCGTCGCACATTCTATTCAGAAACAGCACCCCAAAATCGATGTTTTGATAAACAATGCCGCGGTTCAATTTACACCATTTTTTACCGATGATCGGTTCGAGTTTGATTCCATTCAGCGCGAAATCGACACTAACTTCACCTCGGTGTGTGCATTAACGCATGGCTTGTTGCCTTCACTGTTGGCAGCGTCCTCATCGCGTATCGTGAATGTTAACTCCGCCCTTGCGTTAGTGCCTAAAGCATCGTCTGCGATTTACTGCGCGACCAAAGCTGCACTCAATATTTTCTCTCAAAGTTTACGTTATCAATTCGAAGGCTCAGTAATTGGGGTTCAGCAGGCATTTTTGCCGCTGGTGGATACAAAAATGACCTCAGGTAGGGGTAAAGGAAAGATCAGCGCGTCGGCGGCGGCGTTAGACATCATTGGGGGTGTCGAGAGGGGAAACAGGGATTTTGATATTGGGATGACGCGGTTTTTAAGAGTACTGCTCGCTATCGCCCCCTTTGCCGCGAAAAAGCTGTTGAAGGGGTCATAAATGACGTTGAAGCAAACAGTGATTGCCATGATTTTAGGAGGAATATCGATGAGTGTTGATGCGTTAGAAAACAGTGTGGAAGTGCGGGTAAAGGGGATTGATACCAGCCGACCAGGGCAAATATTGGTGATGTTGTTTCAAGAGGAAGGGTTTCCTAAAGCGCATGATAAAGCACTTCTCATTCTGCGTTATCCGTCTACAGAAACTGAGCGTGCTGTGGTGCTTAAAAACGTCCCCACATTGTTCGCGATTAAAGTGCTTCATGATGAAGACGAGGATGGCAAAGTCACCAAAAATTGGACGGGCATCCTTCCCAAAGAGGGCTTGGGGTTCTCCAAAGGGGCACGTATCACCTATAAAGCGCCGAGTTTCGCTAGCGCACGCCTATCTGTTGCGGACCTTGAAGAAAGCAATACGCCACATGACATCACAATGCGTTATCCCTAGGAGGGCATATGACATCTCTCATCAAACTCATGAGCCTCATGGCCATCTTTTTTGCCTCGACGTTTTTAGTGGTCAACGGCCTTGGTTGGCTGTCGATTGAAAGCATCGAACGCTGGCTGACAGCCGCAGAGTCTGTGAATGCCTTGGTGGTTGCAGCGATTGTAATTTCACTGCTTTTCTTAGACCTTTTTATCGCCGTGCCGACGCTTTCAATCATGATGTTAGGGGGCTACTTTGCAGGGCCATACATTGGCGCTCTGGCAGCATTTATCGGCACATTCTTGGCGGGTGTGGTGGGCTATGGGTTGAGTTATTTTTTTGGAGACCGACTGCTCAATGTGGTGATTAAAGACAATGCCAGACAGCAAGATCTTCGTCAAAAGTTTCGCGAACACGGCGTGCTGATGATTCTTCTGTCCCGCGCATTGCCGATTTTGCCTGAAGTGACTGCCTGTATGGCAGGTATCAGCCACATGAAGTTCCTGACGTTTGTTCTATCATGGATCACGGTAACATTGCCATACACCATCATTGCGGCTTATGCGGGTTCAATCAGTTCGTTAGATAACCCTAAACCTGCCATTTTGACTGCCGTCGCGCTCACGTCTTTCTTCTGGTGTGGCTGGCTACTGTTGAACCGCTATGGTTTTCGCAAAGTAACTAATTCCTAGCATTGACTGAAGTAGGGAAAGTGACAGCGTCGCTTTCCCTAATCTAATTTGGTGGGCGGATAACTTGTATTGTCTCTATGATAATTTCAATGCTAAATAAATCCAGTGAGGTGCAGAATGACCGAAAATCAATCCGTACTTTTATATTGGTTAGTTATCGAGAGTGTAATAATCTCTATTTGCTACATCCATCACTGGAGGTTGGTTAGGTATAGCGTTCATCTCATCCTTCATTCGAATGAAACTAAAGCCTGTCTGATAGAATCGTAATTCGGTCTGTTGACCGTCTCGATCATAGTAATACCATAGATTGATTCTCTCGTTATACTTATAGCTGCCTTTTCTATGTAGTTGACCATTGTCATGATAATACAACCAATCACCATCATGATCTGAGCCTGTGATGGCAATGATGCTGCTATTACCATATGCATCATCTGTATATCCAAATTGGCTTTTGTAGTGTCCTTTCGACTCCAAGGTGCCATTTTCATAATAGCTTTCGAAATAATCTATGAAATGGCCGCGACTATAGTTTGCTTTAATATAAATAGCACCGCTTTCATAGTAATTTGTTACTGGGCCTTCTTTGTAACCACCTAGGAAACTTCCTTTTTCTGCCACTGTATTATTTTCATGGTAAATAGTGTATTGACCGTTACATTGATCATTTTGCATCGTGCAGTGGAAGAACAAATTGCCATTAGGATAATACTCTTGGAGGTCACCTTGACGAAGGCCACGCTTATAACTTGATACTATATGCTTGTTGTCATCGCGGAAGGTAAGCCAGACTCCCTGTTTCACTCCATTTTCAAAGGCGCCTTGTTTCTCTAATCGCCCCTGAGTATCAAAGTAGTTCCAGTTTCCCACTTTCATATCTTGATGATATTGCCCTTGCTCTTTAGGTTGTCCATTCATGTGATAAGAGCTGTATTTAGAGCGCTTTTCTGTTAAATACTCATGCCTTTCCAAAAGAATGCCTTCTTCATAGGTATTCCAAACACCAGTTTTAACATTTGCTAGATAGCTGCCTTTTTCAGTAACTCTTCCTTCAAAGTCGTAAACAATCCATTCACCTTCTTTTGATCCTTTGTTATAGTGCCTTTTTTCACCTAATGTCATGTTCTTGTGATAATACAAATACTCTCCGTCTAGTATTCCGTTAATGTGGTTTGCGTGAACTTTAACATTTTTCAATTCGCTTTTTGAAACTTCAATCTGAGTATTTTGAGCAAGCCCTTCGCCTTCAATGCAATAGAATTGATAATAATCGCCGGTTAATTCATTATCTTTGGTGTAGTGTTCTAATGAAGATGTGCTCCCAGATTCACAATATTTCTTCTCACTATAAGTTCCAGTTTCATGTAATAACTTAACAGAATAAATTGTATCTGACCATTGGCTTAAATACTCAACCCAAAGCCCCACTGGTTGTCCATGCGAATAAGATCCATGTAATCTTAACTTGCCATTATACCAGTACGACTTCCACTCTCCATGAAGTTCGCCATTTAAGTATTGACCTGTTTCTGCTAATACTTCATCATAATGATAACGTTGATAAGATCCGTCAGTTTTGGGTGGTTTGGGAGTTTCAGGTGGCAAATAGGCGTAACCTTTTTGTGGACTGTCGAAGATGAAAATCACAACAACAAGCGACATTGCTAATGTAATAACCCCGATGAAAAGCCATTTTGCTAATTCTCTTTTTCGCATGATATTTCAAAATCCTTTTACCAATGGTGATGGCTCACTTTTTACTGTGGTTTAATATTTGGATGCTGACAGAGTCTACAAGATTAATTTAAATGGAAAAACCTAAACCCAGTTACATCATATAGATATCACATATCTAAGACATTGGGCTATGTAACTAGCATCCTTGATGGGGCAGTTCAAACCTTGAGGTGAAGTTGCGCACGATCTATTTAGTCGTGCAGTGAAGTATTAGGAGTCTTCAAATATATTGTTTACCAGACGCCATAATAGTAAATTTTCTTAGATGGTAGACAGCAAGAAGCGAAGCAAGCTGAAATTAGTGTATAGCAGGCTTGGGGTAGTAATCATCGAGATGGTTGTTTATATCCTAGCCTTATGAATGTCATCGCAAAACACAATGTAGGCCGACTCAACGAGATAACTTCTTCTTCATATTATGACTCACCACTTGATAACCCATGCTTGAATAGAGTGCCTGAGCCGCTGAATTATGGCTGAAAACGTGAAGGCCAAGGCTGGATGCACCAAGCTCAGACGCTACCGTTTCGATGCAGCGAAGGGCTGATTTGGCAAAACCTTTGCGGCGATGTCCCTCGAATATTCCAACGTCATAGATAAACGCAGATTTCTTCCCAAAATGCGTTTCGATTTTCACCCAGATATAGCCAACGTTAATGTTACTCGCGTTTTCAATGATGTTGAATAAGTGGTCATCAGGGCTGTTCAATCCCTTTGGTAAAAGACGTGCGTAGTCCATTTTTGCTCGCTCTAAGGCGTCGGATTGATCCCACCGACCTGACGCCACATTGTCACTCGCGTAGACAGGAATAACCCACTTCAAATACGCTGAGAATGACGCTGCACTCATTGCTTTCAACGACACGTCCATACTGTTCACTTCTAATCTCAGATTGTCGCACTAACTTACTGACTAATTGGAAAAAAATCCATATTGATAGGTAGGTGTGAGCGTGCAGTGGTGCGCATTGTTGGGCAAAGTAGCCGTTGAACGAAATCTAGCTGGCGTATTTTCATGGGCATATCAGCAAGACAATGGCGACTTACTCAATGCGATGAACGTCGGTATTGGAAATAGGGTAGATACACAGAAATGATCCCAGAACACAGCCAAAATTAGCTTGGCGTCGATGCTGACTAACAAGTTTAGTCAAAATGGTTGGTAATAAAATGATAAAAGAGGATGTCGTTATTGCCAATCATTCATCATCATTCAGTGCCTTTTATCTTGAGGGAATCAATCATATATCACTGATAATATTTTAGTTTTATAAAGGTGCCTGTCCCTGTAATTCCCATAACTCCCACTGTCGTTCCATTTCTAGCCTTCGCTTAACTTGACAGTATTTGAATTTTCATATAGTTTCGATTCGATATGTTATGGTTTTGAGTCGACACTGTAATGTATCGTTCCTCCCTGAATTGGTAGGACAGGTAAGAGTTGATAAAAACATGAACTAGTTACTTAAAATGGAAGCAATGAGAGGCAAATATGAAGAGAGCAATATATGCAATTTTTAGTATTTCCATACTGTTGGGGTGCACAACTACTGTCAGTGCAGGAAATAGCGGGAAAGGAGTGCCAGGCTACGATGCGGATTCCAAATCGCTAGAAACGTCTCCCGTATCACAGGAAGAATTCGCACTTTTACAAAAAACGATCTTTTTTGGACCTGATGATGTGAAGGCTCTTCGTCAAGCTCAAAAAATTCTCAAGCCTCAAATCAATGAAATTTTAGATACATGGTATGGGTATGTTGGTGCGAACCCTCATTTACTTTATTACTTTTCGAACAAAGACACCCATGAAGCAAATGGCGAGTATTTATCACGTGTCCGTGCGCGTTTCGAGCAATGGATACTTGATTTGACGAGTGCGAATTATGATCAGCAATGGCTGGATTATCAGCATGAAATTGCGAAACGCCATCATCGTGTGGGTAAGAATCGCGCTGATGATGTGAACTCCGTTGATCATATTGACTACCGCTACATGGTTGCGTTTATTTATCCTATCACAACCACAATTAAGCCGTTTTTAGCAAAAGGTAATACTTCACAAAAAGAAGCGGATGCAATGTACGAAGCGTGGAGAAAAGCGGTGATTTTGTCTGTGGTGCTTTGGACTCACCCATATATTAAAGATGGCGATTTTTAGGCGAGGTTTATTGAACGTTAGGTTTAAACGTTAACGGTAAACAGAAAATACAGATGTACAGCCCTCCCAGTTTATTGTGTGGGGGGGCTATTTTCGTAGCGTAATATCAGTTCATACACAGAAGAAAGAACGTAACGCTGCCCATTAGTTATCACTCTGCCCACGCTTGGCTTTTTTAATGCGATCTTGCAAAAAATGACCGGTATATTTGTCCTCTCGGTTAGCTTCTGAGGCAATGTATTGATTCAACAACGGCATGAACCAATTTATTGATATTAGGCTCTCTCGCCATACTTCAATCATATAGATACATCTTTCCGCTTCCGACTCTGAAAACTCATCTTCTTGAAAAACGTTGAGCGCTGGTTGGCATTCTCAAAATTGCTGTGCAACACCACATGATAGTGGTTGCTCATGATGGCATACGCACAAACGTCAATGCAGAAAGCACTCGCCATCACTAACAGACGTTTCTCTATCCACCTTCTGCGGTGTTCATAGGATTGCTGGGTTTGTTCATCATATCCACACAGAAATGAGCGACGAACACAATGTGAAACGTAATGGTAGTAAGGGGTTACATCGATACTGATTAGGGATGAGCGGGGCTTAGTCATTAGCAGTCAAAATGGTTGGCAATCAAACAATATGAAAAGCATATCGGTCTAAAGGCAACCATTCATCTTTACTAAACGTCTTTGAGTTTGAGGGCGCTGAATGCATGCAACTGATAATATTGCGCTTTTCTAGTAGTGCCTGTTCCCCTTTACTTTTTATTACCTTCCCCCTTATTAATCAAACATTCAATGGCGACAGTGGCGGGTTCTGTTTTCATTCTTCATAAACAGAGGCAATTCTAAATTAGAGATGAGTGAATTTGTTGGGCTGTGATTTTGGAAAGACTTAAATGCTTTTTGAAACTGATAATAAAGTCAGTTTTATTTTTGGCAGAGGTATGTTTCTCATTGGTGATAAATAAAGATGTGAGCGATGTATTATGTTGTAAAAACAAGGTGATGAAATTAAGATGTCGACAATTTCATACTATGGACGTTAATAAATGGATTTTTTCATATTAGTAAAGATCATATTGATCCTGGTCTCCATTGTTGCGTATTTTTCTTTCCAAGGTGACAAGAGGGAAGCGGAAAGTAATGCTCAAAAGCTACTCGACAATGATGAGGAGGGGGAAATCTTCGCGACCGAGGAGGAGGTAAGGGCGTTAGAGAAAACTCACGATATCACATTGCCAGACTCGGTACCCATTATCCATGCGAATGGTCCTGTGGTTGTTACGACACTCACGACCACGGGCGCAACTGCCGAGACGCTAGTGACCATCTGCGGCATGAAAGTACATATGCCTTGTTCAATTTTTTTGTCTGCTGAAACCGTGCTTCCCCCTGATGGTGTAGCGAGACTGGCCAAAGTCGACGACAAACTTTACGTCCTAGCAATGGGTGATTATTCGTTAGTGAGCGATGTCCATAGCGACGCTCTCAATGACGCGACGGTTGATGCCATCGGTGCCGGTAAGCGCGGGAAAATTGAAACATTGCCACTAGAAGTATTGGGACAAAGGGACGCGTCAGACATTGAACGCAGGTATTACGACGCACCCACTCAAGGCAAAAGATACGCCATTCCAATGATGTTAGTTTTCATCGCGAGTGCCTATTTACTTTATGGCAAAGATGAAGCGGCTGGCTGGCTTGTTTCATTCGGTTTAACTTTTATTGTTGGCTTTGGTTTTTGGTGGCGGGAACTAAAGCGTGAACGGGAAACGTATAAAATTACGCGTCTACAAGGACGAGTAAATGAAGTGGTTAATAACGCGCTTGAGCAATACATTCGAGTGTATGACGAAAGCGAAGCGAAAGGCTCGGTAACATTTCAATTGCCGGGGCATTGGACGAAGGATATTCATCTTGATACCGAGGTGATTTTTGAAGTGTGCAATGAAACCCAAACATTGGTCAGCTATCGTCACACACACTCTTTAGAGCGTGACATCAAAGTCGACGGACAAAAAAACGAGCCTTATTTAGGTTGGATGGCGGGCACGACAGCGGTCATGGCGCTATCGTTGTTTTTCACGCTATACATGCCACATGCGGTATTGTCGGTTGATATGCTAAAAAACCAACAGACTGTGAATATTGAACAATTCAGTGACTGGGATGGCGTTGTTGATCGCGGACAGCGTATTTCATTATCAAATGCTCATCGACAGTGCAGAGCGGAAATGTCCGCAGGTGGCGATGACATAGACTGGCCGAATTTCTGCTCGACGTACGTCGTTGTCTCGTCATCAGTGCCAGTTGACCTTATGGAAACGCTCACGCCAACCTTAGACGAACTCAGCACCTTTGAAGATCAGCTTTCTTTTCCCGAGATCCCATTCTCTCAATATTCGATGCTAAAGCTCTACGCTTCTTTAGCGGGTAACGACATTATTGCCCACGAAAATATCGCAGATGTTCGTCATTCGAGTTTGCATGCGTGGGCTGTTTGGCTAGAAAAAAACACGGAGCGGTCGGACTATGATCAAACCAAAGCGTTGTTGTTGTCGCTTTGGGCGGAAGCAAAAGAAATTGACGTTTGTGAGGCGCAATGTTGGTCAGAGCTACTCACTGCTAACTTCGACACCGAGGGTCAATATTCAATGCTTAAAAGCCGATATGAACTTGGTAATTTAAGGGATATAAGAAGAGACCATGTTAACAAGCATTTCCGAGATGAGCTAAACCGATGGGCAGAAGGGCTTTCGTCAAACGAGTTACAAAGTAATAGTAATACTAAGATCTCCGTGACGAATGCAGAACCGTTCACCGATATTTGGGACGAGGTTCTAGGTTATGGTGGTTTCTATAGTAGCCGCTCTGCTGAGGGCTATCGCACAGCGTTGAGCGATGCAGAAAGTGTTCTGGCTGAATTTCAAAACAGTACATTGGATTATGCCGTAGTGACGTCCGTAGAAGCGTTGGACGGCGGTAAATCAATTATGTTAGACGTCAGTATGACGGAAGCACGTTTCTACAGTTACATTGCGCAATTGGGTTTGATGCTACTTGGCGTGGTATTGAGTATTGTGTTTGTGGTGATGTTGATGAAACAGTCTGGGCGTCAAGATCACGTTTCACGCGGATCACTCCAAAGTAGCTCTTCACTGGGTTAGAGTGAAACCAAGCTGGATGTGAGCTTGAATTTAACATGAACAAAAAGCTCGCGTGAATAATAGACCTCTTGGGTAACAATGGGGTCTATTATCCCTCAATCCGGCAATGAGTGGGTGTTATCCTCAAGCGTCGCGATAAGCTTTTGTAGATTATTCTTGTTCCTTCCCATCGTGATTAACGACGGACGTCTTAATGGAGAAGGGCGACTATTGACCAAAATACCTGAAGACGTGAATAAGACCGTGATTAACTCCCCCCAACTCGACAGTGACGCATTCGTTTCAAACTCCAATTTTACCATGTCTATTTCACTGACGGTGTGCCATCCATAGATAATGGCTGCGTTCTTGCAGTTATGAAAATTGGTTTTGCTAGGTGGGTATTTGGTATTCAGTAGAATTAAATTGTGCTTAGATTTCCAAAAAAACACCACGCTAATCAATAACGAAGAGAGGGAGAGTAAATAACTAGCGCTAAGCAGAAAGTAGACTGATGCGAGGAGTCCAGACGTTGGCACCAATAGCCGAACTAAGGATTCATTAGTGGTCGGAGAAATGTAGTTCTTCACGAATATTCATCCTTGTGAACGCTAAGCAACGAAATGAAGTTTCTTGGTACGTCCCGCAATATGCATTTAAAACCTGTCGACAATGGTTCGTTTGATACGTGGATAGTTGAATTTATGCTATCAGCATCAAAACGCATGTTAGTTATTCATTTCAGAGGCTTACGAACGGAATCACACTTTGAAGCTTCCTCAGTATCACCGTAATGGAATGTTTAGCGACTCAAGCTGAGATGCAGTGAAAACAGAGTCGGTCGGGGAGATAGAGGGGATAGCACTCTGACGGTCTTAATTTCCCCTCTTAATTCAATTGCCATTCGGTTGATGAAACCTCATTAATTGTTTAAGAAATCAGGCGTTTATTGTTAGATCTAGATACGATAGCCTAGTCGTACATAAAGGGAATGGACGAGTTGATGAATATAGGGATATTTCTCATCGTGTTGGTGAGCATTTTTTGGGGTGTGTTTGCCTACAAGAAAAAGCGAAAAGCGCAGTTGGTTTTTATTGGCACTTATCGTTTTAATTCAGTGATTAAAAAGAAAGTCGCGAAAAAATACCCGCATCTCACTGATCAAGATTTGATGTTGGTGATCGATGGCCTCAAGGATTATCTCACCATCTGCAATCAGGCGAACAAAAAGCAGGTTGCGATGCCTTCACAGGTGGTTGATGTTGCTTGGCACGAGTTCATCTTGTTCACCAAAGAATACCAGCAGTTTTGTGATAAAGCGTTTGGACGGTTTCTTCACCACACACCAACAGAAGCGATGAAAACACCCACCTCCGCTCAAGAGGGGATCAAACGTGCTTGGCGCTTAGCCTGTGCAAAAGACAGCATTGACCCTATTCACCCGGCTAAATTACCACTGCTTTTCGCCATTGATGCGCAGCTCGATATCGAAGACGGCTTCATCTATTCGCTTGACTGTCAGAACACGTCATCATCGACGAATGGCATTGGTTACTGCGCCAGCCATATTGGCTGCTCTTCTGGCTGTGCGGGTTCAAGCTGCTCGAGTGGCGATGGCGGAGGAGGATGTGGTGGTGGGGATTAGTGTAAGTATCAAGTCATTTGCAGTCAAAATGGTTGGTAATCAAACAATATGAAAAGCATGTTGTTCCAAAGCCAACCATTCATCTTTACTAAGCCTCTATGAGCCTGAGGACACCGAATGTATACAACTGATGATATGTTACTTTTCTAAAAGTATTTGTCCCCGTTATTCAATTGTTCACTCATTGTTTGATTCTAGAAAGCGAGATAAGTTAGTTACAGACAACAGGCTAAACTCGTTCGAATGACAAGGAGTCGTCAGGTTGTGCCACTAACCGTTCCATATTTGTGAAGCGAGAACCGTCAGATAACGTCGATATAATAAAATGTGAAGGAGTACAATATAACAATGAACAGTTTTCTGCCCTCAAACAATGCGGTTGGCTTTGTCCGAATTTTTCTTTCTTTTGTTTTGCTGATCTCGCCGTTGAATACTTCAGCTAACACGGACATCGAACGTGTTCTGGACGCAACAGAAGCGTTAAATGACAACACGGTCAATATATTGGCTGACGCTGAGAGAAACACTGAGGAATTTGGGGCGATTTTGAACAAGATGGACGAAGTCGAGCAACAAACTGATTCAGCACTGACGGCGATTCGTAGCGGTAACTTCGGGAAACTGACTTTGCTCGCTCTAGATAACGCAAAGCTTGGGGAGTTATATGTCGCCGAGTATCAAACTTTTTTAAAGCATGTCGGTCAAGATTCTTCCTGTTACCGCCCTCATGTTATTGGTGAGTTCAACGAAAGTATCGCGAAATTGAAAGCGTATGCGGCAAGGGTTCCGCAGCTACAAGCCGTATCGTCAGAAGAAGATGCATTGCTTTCCATTATCGAACTTAACTTAAAAAGCGGTAGCTTTTTTGCAGTGCCTGCCATGTTCCATGTGACTACGCTTTGTATCGTCGGTGATGCAGAGCCAATCTTAGAGCAATTCAATGCGATGGAAGGTGATGTCGTTGCAGGATTTCTTGCTCAGGCGATGCAGGGAAATGGTTTTGAAAATGGTGATATACCGCCTCTGTCGGATGACATGATCGAAATGTTAGAAGAGGAAGATGCATGGGAAGCCATTCCTTCTCGCCCTATCAGTGATATTCAGTTTAGCGACCCTAATGTCGAAATTTGTGTGAAAGATTCCGCAGAGATGTTTGGAGCAGAGATGACAGATGAATTACCAGAAGTGATCTGTGATTTTCCAGAAGGTGAGCCAGTGGCTTTAGAAGATTTGGCTAAGTTTCAGGCGCTCGAGCACGTCACTATAGAGGGGGCAAAAATATCTTCTTTGTCTTCGTTGAGCGGGCTACCTTACTTAAATTCTGTTGTGATTGAAAACAGCGTACTCTCTTCGGTTGCTAATCTATCCGATATGGGTGGCTCACTTGTTTTGTCCAACACAGAGGTAATAGGTTGGAGTGATCTTGCTCAATCTGGTTTTGACACCGTCAATATTGAACAACTGAAAGACTGCAAAAGCCTGTCTGCTTTTTTAAAAAATGATTCGTTGATCATCACTTTTGTAGGAACAGGAGAGTTTGAAACCTTGGGAGATATCGATGGCAACGGCATGAGAGTAGTGACCGATTGCACCAAAGACAGTGTGTTTTAAGGAAGGTTGGGCAATGAAGATTAAAGCAACGTCATCGTCATGACCGTGGTTTGGTGGCGCTAACTCGCTGGTATACGAAATCCGCAAAGTCGTTTTCGCCCGAGCAAAGGCAGGGCGGCTTTAATGGAGGGCTCTGCGCCAACCATTGTTCCTCTTTCTACTTGCGCATAGGTATCAAACCATTCGGCAGATTCAAACCCAAGACGCTCGAGAATATCTGGTATACGACAATCAATATGACCACGTTTATCTTCCCTGCATTGGCGTCCCGTCCAATCGACCAGTTCGAGATAGTCCATTAATCGAAAGGGGATACCATCCGGCATGTTTTCTTTTGGGTTTCCGGCAAAGGGGAATAAACAAGGTGCGCTGGCTTTACCATTTTGTAGTGATTCAATGCGTGTTTTAACGGATGTGTACTCGGAAGTTTCTGGGGTTTYTGCAATTGCAGCRCGKACTGGGTTCAAATCAACATAGGCCATTGCAGCGGCGAGRGCTTTTTCATCGAGTAACGCCTGGCTTTTAAACCGGCCTTCCCAGAAATGACCAGTACATTTGTCCTCTCGGTTAGCTTCTGAGGCAATGTGTTGGTTCAGCAGTCGCATGAACCAACTGATTGACATGAGGCGCTCTCGCCACACTTCTATCATGTCACAACATTTTTCTGCTTCCGACTCTGAAAGCTCATCGCCTTGAACAAAACGTTGAATGAGGGAGGGGGCTTGATGAAAAGCCAGCCAACGCTCAACGACTTCATGTTGACTCAATTTTTTGGTTTTCTCAGCATTGATGTGCAATACCACGTGATAGTGGTTGCTCATGATGGCATACGCACAAACATCAATACAGAAAGCACTCGCCAACGTTAACAGGCGTTTCTCAATCCACCCTCTACGGTGTTCATAGGATTGCTGGGCGTTTTCATCATACCCACAAAGAAATGATCGCCGAACACAACGTGAAACACAGTGGTAGTAAGGGGTTGCGTCGATACTGATGAGAGATGAACGGGGTTTAGTCATTAGTAATCAAAATGGTTGGCAATCAAACAATATGAAAAGGATATCGTTCAAAAGGCAACCATTCATCTTTACTAAGCGTCTTTGAGCTTGAGGGCACTGAATGCATGCAACTGATAAAATTGTGCTTTTCTAGGAGTTACTGTCCCCGTATTGTTTTGCCGTATTGTTTCTTACGGCGAGTAAGTAATTCTAGTTAGCGATACTTTCATATTGACTATCTAGGTCGAGGCGAATCTTATTTTCACCAACATCATTACATTCAAGCTCATACGTGTTCCCAGCTTCTAACTTCATTCTGGCTGATAGCCATGCACTGACTGTTCCCATTCCCGTATAAGCATTGCACTCTACATTGATATAATAATTTCCAGGAAGTAGGTGAAGCGCTCCAGGGTAACCGATAAAAGCGTCACCGACTTTTTTGGGCTTTTTATCAGCACCTTGCCCTAAAGCTGCATATTCCAAAAAGAACACACTATAGAAGTCATCCTCCACACCTTTTACTATCGCATAGTTTTCTAAGGGCAAGCCCTTGTCATCAAAATTTTTAGCCACTCGAGCTGCGCATCCACTCAAAGCACTAATAGCTAAAATAGCCGCAAGGGTAATAAGAGCTTTTTTCATAAACTTACACCATTTCCAATAAAATAAAGAACTTAAAGCGAATTCAGAGTGGGGTATGTCAATACTCCGTTTTTGGATGCTTTAAGGCCACAACCAACGTCGAACTTAAAAAATGACTATTCAGGAGTCTATTGTGCCCCACTTGGTTACGAGTCAGTTGCAGCATCGAAATAAGCTGAGAGCCTTTTCGCAAAAGCCCTTGCTTAGCTTTCAGCGGTTACTTATAAACCGCGCATTTTTTCGCACTGTGACTCGCGCTCGAACTAGATACAAGTGAGGAAAGTGATGGAGGAAAGTGATGGGACAGGCGCTATAAGAACTGAATGCATACACTTGATAATGAAGTTACTTTTCCAAAAGTGCCTGTCCCCGCTATTCTGAAAAAGCCAACCATTCATCGTTACTAAGCGTCTTTGAGCTTGAAGGCACTGAATGCATGCAACTGATAATGTTGTGCTTTTCTAAGAGTGCCTGTCCCCGTTATTCCAAGAGAAAGCATTAACCCCATTCACCCGGCTAAATTACCACTGCTTTTTGCCATTGATGCGAAGCTCAATATCGAAGACGGTTTCATCTATTCGCTTGATTGTCAGAAAACGTCATCATCGTACTGCGCCAGCCATATTGGCTGCTCATCTGGCTGTGCGGGTTCAAGCTGTGCAAGTGGCGATGGCGGCGGATGCGGTGGGGGGGATTAGTGCCAGTCTCAGATCATTAGCAATCAAAATGGTTGGCAATCAAACAATATGAAAAGGATATCGTTCAAAAGCCAACCATTCATCGTTACTAAGCGTCTTTGAGCTTGAAGGCACTGAATGCATGCAACTGATAATGTTGTGCTTTTCTAAGAGTGCCTGTCCCCGTTATTCCCTAATTTAGCAAAATGACTAGTTCGAAGCGCTGAATTGATAATTCCATCCGTTATTAAATTTCCTCAAACCAGTTTCCGTTGTCGAATATGTGATTTTCTTTGTGTAAAATGGTTTTGAATCCAAAGTATTGTATGCATGTAGCGTTAGGGAATAAGTTCCACGGCGGCCCATGATCTTAATTCCATCATCCGGAGCGTAAAATGCAATTACATTAGAATAAGAACTTCTTCCATTTATTGAAATTGGAACGAAACCACTTTCAATTATATTGTGTTTTCTAAAAAATCGTGCAGAAAAAACTTCTGTATCTCCGGTTGGTAAATGTTCGGCTAGAATGTCCATATGCTGAACCACACTAGGCACCGCCCCTCTATTAGTGAATGTAAGTGGTACTGTTATAACATGGTTACCTGCAGTGCTATCTGGGCCTGCCTCTAAGTATTTAGCTATAAATATATCAACATTATGTTCCATGTGAAATGTCAAATAAAATGTTGACAGGGATATGGAAAATGCTGCCATGCTGATTATATGGGGAATGTACTTTTTCATTATCTACTCCTTTGCCTAATGATGTACATTTGGGTTTTATAAAAAAATTTTAATAAACAATGAAAAGGAAGTATAGTGTCGTGTTTTGCTTGAATGTGTCTCGATAACAACACGTTCAAGTGAAAGTAATTACAGGTTCTTGATGACTAGATTATACAAGAAACGTTTAAAGGTCAGTGTCCCACAATTAAAAAACGAATTAATTAATTGGTGTTTTAAATATGATTGATAATTAATACGATGGATTCAACCTTTAGTGAAATTTGTTGCTTCTCAATCCACCCTCTACGGTGTTCATAAGATTGCTGGGCGTTTTCATCATACCCACAAAGAAATGATCGCCGAACACAACGTGAAACACAGTGGTAGTAAGGGGTTGCGTCGATACTGATGAGAGATGAACGGGGTTTAGTCATTAGCAATCAAAATGGTTGGCAATCAAACAATATGAAAAGGATATCGTTCAAAAGCCAACCATTCATCGTTACTAAGCGTCTTTGAGCTTGAAGGCACTGAATGCATGCAACTGATAATGTTGTGCTTTTCTAAGAGTGCCTGTCCCCGTTATTCATTGGCAATCAAACAATATGAAAAGGATATCGTTCAAAAGGCAACCATTCATCTTTACTAAGCGTCTTTGAGCTTGAGGGCACTGAATGCATGCAACTGATAAAATTGTGCTTTTCTAGGAGTGCCTGTCCCCGTTATTTAAAGCCAACCATTCATCGTTACTAAGCGTCTTTGAGCTTGAAGGCACTGAATGCATGCAACTGATAATGTTGTGCTTTTCTAAGAGTGCCTGTCCCCGTTATTCTTACGATCCCCCTGTATTGACGACTGCCAGGGTCGGTTCATATGCCTTTAACGATGAAAGTAGTTCTGGATAGGTTTTTGAAAGATAATTTTCCATCTCTTTTTGTTTGTACGTTTTTTTCAAGGTCCAAGATAGCTTTATATAATCATAGTCAAAATCTTTAAAACTATAATCCCCTATGTATAGGACATCTCCTTTCTTAGTATGAAAAACATCCATTTCATCGCCTTTGCAGTAAAAATGTATCGCATTTGAAAGAGGGTTTCCTTGATATGATAGCAGGACGAATGCTTCATCCTCTTCTATTTCAGGTAGTTGTATAACTACATAATCTTCAATTATCTTTGCAGAATATACAACCCATATTAGACTTGATCCAGTAGTAACACCATTTTCTATTGAAACTTTTGCTAAATTAATGGTTGGAGAAAAACCGCCATCAAGTAGACTGATTAGTGGGACATCGCCTGCATTAAAACCCATAACCAAAATGCTTCCTTCTTTTTCATCTATAGAAGTTTTAGGCTTTACATAATTTGCAGAAATACACCCTTGTAATAATAAGCATACTGCTAAAACTTGAATAATTCTCATGTATATCCTTAGTTTTGGGTTTTAGTAAATCGTAAATTTTTTAAAATAATCCATGAATGTCCGCTATATTAGGATGTGATATTTTTATAGAAAAATATGTATCATAAGTGGGATAGGAGATTGTAAAAAGAGAAGCAGGCTGAAACGCAGTGGCAATAAAGGGTCGCGTTGACGTCTGATGAGGGATTCGCGGGCTTTAGTCATTTGTAATCAAAATGGTTGGCAATCAAACGACATGATAAGGATATCGTTCAAAAGCCAACCATTCATCGTTACTGAGTGTCTTCGAGTTTGAGGAGGCTGAATGTATATTGTTGATAATATAGTGTTATATAAACTATCTGTCCCAGTTGCTCCACTGAGTGTTCATTCAACACCAAATGGTTTAGCCGATATCTTCATATGGTTTATTGAATCTATGAGACGTTGACCTTTCTCCAAGCTTCTAGTGTAGAAACGCTTAACAACCCGCTGTTCATCATTTATTAACTGGATGATGAACCAATCACGTTTACTATAGAGTTCTAACTTGGATATTGAATTAAAGTAATACCTTGAGTTGATGTCAGATAATTTTATATTTGCCGAAGACACGACTAAATTTGTACTGTCATTGTGATTACTTACAGCTACACCTTTTGAATTGCTCCCCTCAGACAATCCTATGTAAGACGTGCTCACAATGATGCCTTCAGGCCGAAATTTAGCTGGTTGCTCCATGACTACTTGCTCAATCACACTGGCGGCGAGTTCCTTACTGGTCATATCGACTGATGAATATGGAATCTGTTGAGCCGCACATCCCGTTAATAAAGCAGCCAAAAATACTAAAATTTTTTTCATTTAAAGTCTCATACTTATCAAGAAACTAGCTTTTTTAGATAAAAAGCGGGATATGCATTTAAATGCAATTAACTATACAAATTTACGCTTTTAATTGAACTGTCACCATAACTGTTCATTAACCCTACGAATAGTACAGTAACTTACGAAATTTGATGCAAAAAAAGTTAGCTCCCCAACACATTTTTGACCAAAATCACTGCGCTTTCAGCACCTACAAAAACGCCACGCATTCACGTGGCGTTTTGCTTTCTAAATTTCTGCTCTAGCGCTTAAATCGCTTCCACCTTCACCCTAAAGAAAATCGCATAGAACAGCGGGATCACCACCAAGGTCAGGATGGTTGCGAACAGCAGACCAAACATGATGGTGACGGCCATACTCTTGAAGAACGGGTCTACCAAGAGAGGGGCGACACCTAAGATGGTGGTCAATGCGCCCAGCAATACTGGTCTTGCGCGGCTGAGTGCGGCGTCGATAATCGCGTGGTAGGCGGTTTTCCCGTCTTTGATTTCCACATCTGCTTGGTCGACCAATACAATGGCGTTTTTCACCATCATCCCGATCAGGCTCAAGAAGCCAAGTATCGCCATAAACTCAAACGGCGTTTGGAAGATGATCAAACCGACCGTCACACCAATGATGGCGAGCGGGGCAGTTAGCCAAATCACCAACGGCTGACGGATCGCGTTGAACATAAAGATGACCGACAAAATCATCGCGGCAAAACCGTATGGTGCTGAGATTGCCAAACCTTCGTTCGCATCTTTTGATGCCTTGTATTCGCCGTACCATTTCAGGGTATAACCCGGTGGCAATTCGAGGGCTTCAATTTCCGTGCGAACTTTGTTGAACGCATCCGCCGTTAACACGCCAGGGGCGGGGTCAGCTTGCACCAGAATGGTTGGGGTGCGGTCTATACGGCGCAGCATGTCATCTTGATACACCACATCGACAGATTCCACGACTTGGCTGACAGGAATGAATCCGCCAACGGTGTGGCTAAACACTTCGGTGTTTTCAATCGCACGCTCGTGGTTGCGTTCGCCTTCTGGCGCGCGGACGACCATTGGGATCAAATCGTTCCCTTCACGGTAAACACCCACATTGCGGCCTGATAACGTCTGGGCAATCGCTTGGTTGATGTCTTGCGTCGTCAAGCCATAGCGTTGTGCGTCTTCTGCTGAATACACAGGGCGAAGCACTGGCACTTGCTGACGCCAGTCGTCTTGCACGGCAATCAAGTTCGGGTCGTTCAGCATGATGGCTTTGGCTTTTTCCGCCAGTTCACGCAACACGGCACTGTCTGGGCCTTTAAAGCCCGCTTCAATTTTCTTGCCGCCCCCGCGACCGAGCATGAATTTCCATACCTTGATTGATGCATCTGGGTATTTCACGGAAAGCGCGTGTTGCAGTTCTCCCAACAATGGCGCGATTTTCTTGTAATCGTCGATGTCGATCAACAATTGACCGTAACTTGGGTTACGCGCTTCTGGAGCGTAGGTCAGCATGAAGCGCAAACCACCGCCGCCAATGAAGCTAGAAATATTGGTGATGCCTTCTTTGGCTTGAACGTCTTTTTCAATGTTCGCGACCAATGCTTCGGTGCGTTTGATGTCAGAGCCTTGCGGCAAGTAAACATCAACAACAAACTGCGCACGTTGCGATTCAGGCATGAAACCCGGCGGCACGAACTGCACGCTCCACATTGCGGTGGCGAGTGTGCCAAGCAGCATGAGCGAACTCAGTGCGCGATGCGCCAATACCCATTGCAGCAAGCCTTTGTAGGCGGTGACGACGCGGCCCGGTTTTTGTTCGGCTTTTGCCGCTTTCACTTTGAGGAAATCCAAGCAAAGCATCGGCGTAATGGTGACGGCAAACACCCAGCTCAAGAACATGGAATACAAGATCACCCAAAACAGGGAACCCGCGTATTCGCCCATGTCGGAAGGGGACAAACCAATCGCACTGAACGCACAGATGCCGACTACTGTGCCGCCAAGCAGTGGCCATTTGGTGGCATTCACCACCTCTGACACGATGGTTTCACGGTCTTCATCTGGGTTTTGCTGGAAGCGCACCAGAATACCGTCGGTCACCACGATGGCGTTGTCCACCAACATGCCTAGCGCGATGATCAACGCACCCAATGAAATGCGCTGCATCGCGATGTCTTCGATTAACATCACACACAGTGTGCCTGCGACGGTAAGCAGCAGAACAAAGCCGATGATCACGCCAGAGCGCACACCCATGAACAGCAGCAACACGACAAAGACAATGGCGACTGCGGCAATCAGGTTATCAATGAAGTTGGTGACAGAATCGCGCACCGAGTCGGATTGCATGGAAATGACATGCAGTTCCATGCCCAACGGACGTTGGTCATCCAACTCTGCAATGCGTGCTTTCACGGCATCACCCATGTCGACCACGTTACCGCCGGTGACATTGGATATACCAAAGCCAATCGCACGTTCACCGTTGTAGCGCATCAGCATGGATGCCGGTTCTTTGTAACCGCGGGTGACGTCAGCAATGTCGCCCAAACGCAGCACGGTATTGTTGTTGCCAACGGCGATTTGCAGGTTCTTCAAGTCAGCGAACGAATCAATGCTTGAACTTGGAATAACCGGAATACGCATGGCATCGGTTTCGATACTGCCTGCCACGGTCACCATGTTCTGCTTTTGCAGCACTTGGTAGACTTTCTCTGCCGATACGCCGAATTTCGCTAAACGTTCGCTGGAGATCTCAACAAAGATGGTTTCTTGTTGTTCGGCTAACGTGGCGGTTTTGGCAACCCCTGGCACCAGCACTAAATCACGACGTAATGTATCAACGTAATCTTGCAGTTGCTTGTCGGTAAACCCTTCACCCGTGACGGCAAAGAAGAGGGCATACACGTCGGCGAAATCATCGTTGACGATCGAAGGGCCAGCGCCGGGAGGGAGTTGTCGCTGCACATCGGAAATCTTGCGGCGAAGTTTGTCCCACACTTGCTGTAAATCCGCCGCGCTGTTGGCGAATTCGAGTTTGATTTCGACCGTGACTTCCGACATGCCTTGTTTCGACACGGATTTCACTTCTTTAAGTTCTTGAAGCGATTGCACCGCGCCTTCAATCACGTCCGTGACTTCGTCTGACACTTCTTGTGCCGTTGCACCTGAATATGGCGTATTGATAACAGCCTGACGGATAACGAACTCAGGATCTTCAAAGCGCCCGAGCTTCAAATAACTGATGTAGCCACCCAGCAGCGTGAGGGCAATCAATACCCAAACACTGGTGCGTTTGGCGATGGTAATACGTGCTAAATCCATCGATTACGCTCCACCATTATTTTTAGCAGACGCTTTGTCTGTGTAAGGACGCACTTCCAAGCCTTCGCGAATACTCGACACACCTGCAATAACCACACGCTCTCCTTGCGCGAGGTGACTTTTGACTACGATACGGTTTTTGCTTAGTGCGCCGACTTCGATAAAGCGTTTTTCAGCTTTGTTGTCAGCGTTGATCACCCATACAAACTGTTTGCCTTGGTTGTCAGGAACGACCGCAGTCAATGGCACTGTCAAAATGTGGGCTTGTTCTTGCGCATCGCTCGCGTCAGCAGGGACGACTTTCACCGCCATACCCGGCAAGGCGCGGAAGCCTTTCATATCATCAAAGCCCAAAACAACAGGGTAGGTTTGGGAAACAGGATCGGCTTCGGTGGCATAAGTACGAAGAACCAGCGGGAACTGTTGGCCCGGAATCGCAGACAGTTCTGCCAACGCCTTGGTTTGATTCAAGCCAGACAGCATCACTTTGTGAGGAATGTTGATCACCACTTCCAAATCATTCAAATCTTGCAAAACTACAATAGTTTCATTGGCTTGAATTTGAATGTAATTATCCACGAATTTGCGACCAATAATACCGTCAAACGGGGCTTTCAACTCGGTATATTCAAGCTGACGTGTGGCGTCCTCTACGCGGTTCTTTGCTAAGTTATAGCGCGTCGTGATAGCGTCCAAGTCGCTTTTGGAAATGGCTTGGCTCTTGTCGAAAATTGCCTTTGCTCGACGGTACTCGACTTCGGTGTTTTTCAGTTCTAGCTTGGCGGATTCCAACGCGGTTTTCGCATCACGCGCATCAAGCACAGCCAACACTTGGCCTTCTTTTACTTGGTCGCCTTCTTTCACGAACACTTCAGTTAGGCGTCCACCAATGCGAAACGCCAAATCGGCACGTTCCGCAGCGCGAATAACGCCATTGAAGCTCAGATCATCACTGGCGCGTGCTGACACCAATTCGGTAAGGGCTGGTTTAATCACAGGCGCAGCAATTTGCTGAACCTCTTTCTCGCCACATCCACTCAATAGAAGTACAGACACCGCGATACTCGCGGCGAGGGTATTGGCTTTGAATGTTGCCAATGCAGACTTTTTAGAAACCATGTTCACCTTTTTCTCCTTAGAAAGAAGGGTCAGGCGCGACCACTGTTTGAAGGTTTTTGTGTTTATTGGTTATTTCCGACGCAATAGATGGGCGGAAGTAAACTCTGGAGTTTATTTTATGTATGTTTTGCCAAAAGGTAAACTCAAAAGTGTACTTTTAAGATCTGCCTTGCTAAAGTTGACGCATCGGTAAACGGAGAAATGCAATGACACGCTCGGAACAAAAACGTCTGGCCATCATCAACGCGGCGAAGGAAGAATTCATTCGATACGGTTTTATCGCAGCAAACATGGACAGGGTCTGCACCTCGGCAGAAGTGTCTAAGCGCACGCTATATCGGCATTTTGAAAGCAAAGAGGTGTTGTTTGAATCTGTACTGACCATTATTCAAGAGTCTGTACAGGAAAAGGCTAGCTATCCGTTTGACCCTGAAATCAGCGCGTATGAACAGTTAAAAGCGATTAGCCGAAAGGAAGTCGATATTCTCTATCACTCCTACGGTATTCCGCTGACACGCGTCATCCTGATCGAGTTTCTTCGCCAGCCTGACATGGCTCAAGCCATTATCACCAAGCTCTATAACGCCAAAGCGCTGGCTGCATGGTTTGCGGGCGGAATAGAAGCGGGCAAGTTAAGCAACATGACACCAGAGCTTTTCACGAACACCTACTCGAGCCTGTTCAACGGTATGTTCTTATGGCCACAAGTATTCGAAATGCGTGCCATCCCAGAGGGGAAGGATATCGACGACAACATCGAGCATGTGGTGAATGTAGTGCTTGGGGCGTGTGGGGTGGAGTAGAAAGACAGGGCTGCAGAAGTAGGGAAACCGAGTACGACACAAACCTCGGTTTTTACGCGCGTTTTATAAGCCTGAAATGTCTGCGAAAACTAAATAGTCCTCAATCAAGCCATTTTTCACATCGAGAAATGTAGAGAAAACGGCTGAGTACTCGCTACCATCTAACCTGACATAGTCTACGGTGCCAAAACAACTGATACGGGTAGAATCGGTTTTAACTGAACCTTGAAACATAATGTCATCGATGGTGTGTTTCATGGATTCTATGCTGGAAAAAAACTGACTATTTCCCTCCAAAATCTTCGCTTTGTTCGTCACTTCAGGGTAGTTCCCTAGACGAAAACGGCTGTGCTCGCTCAGTGCGGTATTCAAATAATCGACGTCTTTATTGTCGACGGCTTGGTATAAGTTTCGTACTAGGGTGTCGACTTGTTGGTTGTCCATGCTGTTCTACCTCTATTTATGCGTTGGTTGATATTTTGTTTGTCTGTTTCTTTTCAAGCTCACCACTTTCGCCGCCATACATGTTTTTCTCTGAAGGCTTTTCACTGCTGTATTGAATAAACTCAAACTGAAAGCCTGCGGGATCGTTGTAATACACGGTTTGGCGGAAAGGGTGGTCGCGGCCTTTGATATCTACGCTAAAGCCTTTAAGTGATAAGCGATCAATGATGCTCTGTAGGTCATCTACTGCAAAACCGATATGTGCTACGCCTGGTTCGATGCCTTTAACACTGCGAATTTGGCCAACGGCACTGTCGTTTAGCGTCAGGTAATAATCATCGTCGCCGACATGCAGCCAATGACGCGTGGAGGCGTTGTCTCCCGATCCCCATGCCATATCGCCTTCGCCACGCACTCGCCATTGTGGAAACGCAGTGAGTAAGAATGCCAATGTGGGTTGAATGTCTTCCATCACTAAATTGATATGTTCTAAGCGCACCATAGGTATCTCCAATTTGCTGCTGGTATGTTCTCAGTGGATGGTCAAACTTTAGATTCATCACGTTGCATTAACAATACGGTTACATGTAGACTCTGAGTTGAGTTTTTCTCAACAATAGTGTGGGTAGGTCTTTGGATACGATTAATGCGATCCCGATTTTTGTTGCTGTTGCGGACAGTGAAGGCTTCTCTCGTGCTGCACAAATGCTGGGTATTTCTAAATCGGCGGTGAGTAAGCGTATCACTCAGTTAGAGGCGCAACTCGGAGCGCGATTGTTCCATCGCACAACGAGAAAATTGAGCCTGACGGAAGCTGGGGAGCGATATTATCAATATGCCGCTCAGGCCAATCGTGCAGCACAGCAAGCCGAAGATGCAGTGAGTGAAATGCAAGGCGAACCCAAAGGGCTATTGAAAATCCTGTTGCCGATGACGATTGGGCAATTGCACATTGCCCCGCTGATTCCTGTGTTTCTTGAGCAATATCCTCAATTAGACATCGATATTATTCTGGATGACCGTGAGGTGAATCTTGTTGAGCTGGGATTTGATTTAGCGATACGAACAGGCGGAGATTTATCTGATTCGACGTTAGTGGCGCGTCGTTTGGTGCCATTGCACAGTGTTGTATGTGTTTCTCCAACGTTTTATGAAAAGCATCAGGCACAGTTGATGACACCGCATCAATTGGTGGATCTCAACTGTCTTATCTATAGCTATTCCAGCAACGCATCCCTTTGGCAGTTTACGTCTGAGAACGGAGAGGTGTGTAAGATAAAAGTGGCGGGAAACTACCGCGTGAATAATATTGCCGCGGTTCGCGATGCGGTGATCGCTGGGCTGGGTGTAGCACGGCTCCCGACATTCATTGCAGGAGATGCCATTCAACGGGGCGAGTTGGTCGCACTATTCCAAGGCTATAACATGCCGCATAAACTTCTCTATGCAGTGTACCCAGAGCGACATTATTTACCTGCGAAGGTTAGAGTGTTTTTAGATTTCATTGTCGAGAAGCTAGGAAATGGATCTGCCTATTGGGATCGCTTTTGACATGAAAACGACATACAAATCGCCATTAGCACGACGAGCACTTTAAACATCATTAGCACCATTCGCATTGATTGGGCTGGTGTGATGCCATCCTGCATATGCTCAATTCTATGCAAAATCCGTTCAATATGTTTAGTGCCTCCTTAGATATCTCCTTTAAGCTTTCCTCCAATACATCCGTCAAGACCAGCAATAGGAAAGTAAGAACCACTTCCGTGTTACATCTTTTACTCTTTTTTGATCGCATTACGTTTCGGAAACTCCGTAAAACTAGATATCACTCTAAATTATTGAAGTTAAGGTATTTACATTTAAAATTTGACCATCTTCTGTGATGTTAATTCGATAATTCGCGAGAATAAATATCTATGATTTGCGCGTTAATAATAACGTTGTCATCAAGGAGTTTGATGTGTTTTTCATCGAGTTTTTCATTGTTCTCGGTTGTATCTTAATTGGTGCTCGCATCGGCGGGATTGGTCTAGGTGTATTGGGGGGTGTTGGTCTTGCTATCCTGAGTTTCGGCTTTGGTCTTCAACCTACGAGCCCACCTATTGATGTCATGCTAATGATCATGGCGGTTGTGGCGGCTGCGGCAGCAATGCAAGCGTCAGGTGGCTTAGATTACCTCATCAAGATTGCTTCAAGCATTTTGCGCAAAAATCCTCGTCACATCACTTTTATCGCGCCACTTGTTACCTATCTATTTACCTTCCTTGCTGGTACTGGCCACGTAGCGTATTCCGTGCTGCCTGTTATTGCTGAAGTTAGCCGTCGCAGCGGTATTCGTCCTGAACGCCCGTTGGGTATGGCGGTTATCGCTTCTCAGTTTGCGATTGTAGCGAGCCCAATTGCCGCAGCGGTCGTTGCCTTGGTTGCGTTTCTTGAGCCTCAAGGCATTACCCTTGCACAAGTACTGGCTATCACGATTCCAGGTACGTTCCTTGGTTTAGCATCAGCTTGTGTCATCGTGAACAAGCTAGGTAAAGAACTGAAAGACGACCCTGAATACCAACGTCGTATGCAAGATCCTGCATTCCGTCACGAGATGGAACAAGATGTTGAAGTGGCGGAAATCGTTGTTAAAAAAGAAGCGAAAACCGCCGTTGGCCTGTTCTTATTTGGTGCATTGGCTGTGGTCCTCATGGGGGCATTTCCTGCACTTCGCCCTCAGTTTAATGGCTCGGCGATGGGCATGGCACACACCATTGAAATCATCATGTTATCAATGGGTGCATTGATCATCCTGATCTGTAAACCTGATGGCAATGAAATCACGCAAGGTTCGGTGTTCCACGCGGGTATGCGCGCGATCGTGGCAATCTTCGGTATTGCATGGCTGGGTGATACGTTTATCGCGGGTCATGGCGATGTCGTGAAAGAAACGGTGTCTGGTCTTGTTGAAATGGCACCGTGGACATTTGCTTTTGCGCTGTTTGGTTTATCTGTGATGGTAAACAGCCAAGGCGCAACCACTGCGGTGTTGGTGCCCGTTGCTATTGCGCTTGAGTTGCCAGTGGAAGTAATTATTGCGACGTTTGTGGCGGTGAACGGTTACTTCTTCATTCCTAACTATGGCCCAATCATTGCGTCTATCGACTTTGACCGCACGGGAACAACCAAGATTGGTAAGTATATCTTTAACCACAGCTTTATGATCCCGGGTCTATTGAGCATGGTGTTTAGTATTATCTTCGGCTTTATCTTTGCAGGCTTCGTTCTGTAATTACTCACGCTGAAATAAAATGATACAAATTTGCCGCCCTTCGGGGCGGCTTTTTTATTGTTTATTATCATGAAAACGCGAGTTGCATATGCGTGCAGTTCAATATTTGAAGTCAGCGCAGAAATCTAGAATTGAGGTTTAAATCAATATGTTGTGGTGTAAATATAGCGCGCGTTAGAAGAGAGGCTGTTGGCAAAAGGTTACCTGCTTCTTGAATTAAACATGAATAGTTTACATGGCAAACACAGCGAGAAAAAAACAGTTTGATCTTAGACATTACTAGGTGATGTGCCAATCGCCTTTGTTGTACCCACCTACCTACAGTTTTATTTATTTTGGAATATATGGATGTACCTGAATAATTGTTTTAGAACTCTTTTCCTACCAATGGTTTTATTCCTTACAGCATGTGGTGAATCTGTCACTTTTTCCCCAGAAATCGGTGATGAAAAACGCTATTGGGTATATGCACATACCACCCGCGATGTGGCGACTAACCCTGAAACAGTGATGCTCAGTGAGAGTTTACTTCACTATAAAGTGGAACAAACGGGAGATGTTCTGAGCTTGCATGTTACTCCTGAGCACTTGCAATTTTCGACAGGGCGTTCGGGTTTTTCAAGTGTCGATTCGTCTAAACGTAACCCACAGATACAGACAATATTTAGCGCTGGCTTTGATGTTTCGCTGAATTCGGAAAGCGGAGAACTGACCGATTTTACAGCAAGAAATAGAGAACAGTGGGAGTCGTTTGTTAAGCGAGGTGGTCAGATTTTGATGAACAGCTTGCAATCAACCATTAACGCGCCGGGGTTCATCCAATCCATTCCGGTTAAAGTTGGCAGCGAAGTGCAATTAACGAACTTTAAAGGCGTTCCTGTCACATTGACGGTTCAGAGTGTTTCTGAAAAAGCGGTGTTTGCAACAATGTCTTCTAGAGGCACAGAGGCTTCTAAAGACACAGAGGCTTCTTCGGTAGAGCAAAACGTCTTAGAAAAACAGCTGTTTGGTCAAGTCGAAATTAATCGTGCTACCGGCTGGTTAGAACAGATGCTGCTTGTGATGAATATTCCCGTAGAGGTTTATGGCAAAACCAAAATGACACAATTCGCTTTTGCTATGCATCCTGAAGATGAATCGGTAGGGACTTTCGCTGAGATTTTTTACAACACCTATTACGATGACGAACAGCATTGGTTTGATATTTTTCCGTTACCAGAGGGGCAGCCAACAAACGAGATGCTGACTGCGGAAGATGTTCTACCTTATCCTCGCGGTATGCTACTTGAAGAAGATGCGGGTTTTCGCCTTGCTTACCCGACGGACATAGCTAAACAGCAACAGATCGGGCGAATCGCATTTCGCGATGTTAGAGGTTATATCGACGGTCAACCTACCAAGGTGAAATTTTCTGCACCGCTAGATCAACAATTCATTGATGAAGGGATGAATGTCTCAGCGCATATTCAGCCCTTGGGGTGGCAGATCGAGCGAGAGCTAAATGATCTGGAAACCGTTGCTGCCTACGTTGATTACTACAACGTATCGGAGGCGCGTTACAACGTGCCGTGGACAGGTGGGAAAACACAAACGTTCCAGTTGGGAGAGATAACGCTTACTGCCACCTTGGTTACAGGTACACATAATGAGTATCGACTTGAATATACCAATACGGCTAATAGCCGATTAGCGTTAACTGTTGGTGGACTTCAAGGTCAAATGAGCTTCCCATCAGATCCGAACCTCCCGTCATGGTTGGCACCGAGTTCAAAACAAATGCTTAGCTTCTTAGGAAACTCAGTTCTCCAACAGAATGCTATTGCAGTGAAGCTCTTTTCAGCCCCAACTGAAGTGACCTTCACTGTGCATAGTCAAAGTGAGACCCCGAGCTTTTCTCGCGAAGTGGTTTTTTGGGATCAAGCGTGGTTCTTGTCCAGTGCTGAAATGCCGCCTATGGGTCTAGTGCCTTCAGAGAATTATTTGTTTGACGCGGAAGACCTTGCAGCGTCAAGCGAGCAAGAATCAACGTTTGATTTTAATAATGACCTGCACATTGCGACCGAATCTCCTCACAACGCGGTCGTTGCACTGCCTTATGTATGGGAGAACGTGTGCCAGTTAAGTATTGATAATACGCCGAACGTTAACGGTCATCCTTTGGTGTGGAAACCGCAACCAAAAACCAGCAATGACGTAGCGGGTGGACCGAACAAGATTGAAGACAACACGACTGCGTACCAACTGACGACGCCAGATGGCATACGACGCTATTTCTATGACATGGAAGTTACAACACGTTTATCGTGTGAAGGAACACCGTCATGGGAAGAGATGGCGCTTGCCCCGAGTCCATTTCCTTGGCTGATTGATGTGAGTAAGGTAGTCGATTTTGACCATCAGCAATCAGTGAAACAGTTCATCAGCGGATACCGAATTTACAATAAACATGGTGAACCATTGTCACCCATCGATCGATATGGCAAGGCGGTGACTGTCGATGATAGCCCGCTTTCAGAGGCTCTTTTTGATGGAACCTACATCAAAATGTCAGGCAAGATTTCTCGCATTGAGCACTTCAAGGTTGAAGGTGAACCGTTAGAGAAATCCTTTGTCACTAAGCTTCCACCGATCAAGAAGGGGTAAGACGATGCAATCAATACTGAAGCATATACTTCCTCTCGTTTCGTTGTTAAGTGTGTCGGTCGCTTGGGCTGCCCCAGTATGGCTTGATGACGATTGGAATATCGTAAAAACTGAATCTCAAGCCAGTTATTACCTCGCTGAACCTCTGGCTGAACGAGATGGCGTATGGCCTGTTAACGTCTACTTTCAGGGTGGAGAAATACTCAATTTTGAAGGGACGCTTAACAGCGCTGATATTTCTTCGGGGAAATCCGTGGGAGCCTACAAAATTTATCGGGAAAACGGCAACTTGCTGACAACGGGTAGCCGCAACGAAAAAGGACAGTATGAAGGGTTAACGCGCTTATATAACGAAAACGGTGTGTTAATTGAAGAAGCTGATTTTCTCGCGGGGAAAAGGCACGGAATCAATCGAAGCTTCAATCTAGATGGTAGCGTTGAAGAAGAATATACAAACCGAAACGGTATCAAAGAGGGTGAGAACATCCATTACTTCGAAGATGGAACGGTGTCGCATCGCTTTCATTTTGTTAATGGGAAATCAGATGGCCTTCAATTGTATTACTACCCAAATGGTGCGATGAGTTACAGCGTCAACTACAAGATGGACAAAGTGCATGGTGAATACGCCAGTTTCTATAAAAACGGGCAAGTTTCGCATCGCGTTAATTATGTTGATGATAAGACAGAGGGGCTGGGCTACTCCTACAACGAGAATGGCTTCTTGTACCTAGAAACCCCATACCAAAGAGGGAAGAAACACGGTGTTGTTCGCGGGTGGCACATCGAAGGTAAGTTGCGTTTTGAGGAAAGTTACCGTGATGGAAAACAACATGGTGCAGTGACTCACTATTACGAGTCCGGCAACTTAAAACGCACCAACAACCTTGTTAAAGGATTGCAGAGAGGCACTCAGCGAACGTATTTCGACCAAGTTGATGCGGTGCAAGAAGAGTCCATTATCAACAATAACGGCAACGTTAAGTCTAAAACGCGATTCAATAAGGATGGTGAATTGACCTACGAATATGTTGCCTCTTACCCCAACCAAAGAGAAATCAGCGATGAGAAGAAATATCGCGACGGTGTGCTGATTTCGCGTATTCAAACAAATGCTCAGAAGAAGTGGGAGCTGGAAGAGCGCTTCGACAACAATGGCCAGCTAACTCGTCGCTCGGAAGAGGTCAACGGTAAGCGAAACAAGGCTTTTATCCAATTGGATGTCTACACCAACAACATAGAAACGACTCATTACAAGCATGGGATCCGCCATGGCAAGCGCCTTGTTGTTTCGCCAAAGGGTGAACCAGTTGAAAGTGGCACTTACCATCAGGGTAAGAAAAGCGGTGCTTGGGTCATGCACTTCGATGGCACCGTACGCACGGAGAACTACAACCGCAAAGGCCAATTACATGGCGAACTGACCCAGGTGAACGCGAGTGGTCAGCAAACCACGTCGGAGCATTACCTCAATGGCAAACGTCATGGCTTGACCGAAAACTATAACAACCAAGGCATGTTGCTCGCTAAGGGGAATTATGTTGCCGGTGAAAGAGACGGCCAATGGCAACATCAAGAAGACTATGAGTACGATGTAGTGCTTTGGTCTGGAGAATATCAACAGGGCAATAAAGTCGGAAAGTGGTTTGCGCACTCAGAGGCAGGTTATGAGTTGGGGCGTCAGCAGTTTGATATTCAAGGTCGTAAGCAAGGAGCATTCTACTACTTTGGCGAAAGCGGCAATGTAAAACGCGTTGAGCGTTATGTCGATGATGAGCTGGATGGCGATGTCGACACCTATGGAACCGATGGAGATATTTACCAGACGCAAAGTTATGACATGGGTAAATATGTGCGGAGCAATGACGAAGACGACTCGTCGTCATTCCTGTTTAGTGACGACAAGTAACCATAGACATAGCACGTGCAATATCTTGGCACCCAAAAGGGTGCCATTTTCAATGTTAAACCCATTTAGTCAAAAGCATAAACGAGGGATTGATGCGCTTTTTTACTCTAATTTCACTCATGATTTTATCATTGAGCATGATTTCACCCGCTTTTGCAGAACGAGTATTACTTGATGCCAATTTAAAGGCAGTGACGGGTGATAAGAAAGCCACGTATTACATGACGGAGCCACTTACGGAGCAAGACAAAAAGTGGCCTGCGGTTGTCTATTTTGTTGAATACGACACTGTCTACTTTAAAGGCGGGTTTAACGGCAAAGAGCCTGCGAAAGGGAACGTCGTTGGAGACTATGAGTACTATACGTGGAAAGGGGTGATTAAATCTAAGGGACACAAAAATAGTGAAGGCAAAGAACACGGATTGAAGCAGACATACTCTTCAGGCGATTTGAAAAAAGAACAACACTATGTGAACGGGGTTTTGAATGGGACGCAAAAGGTCTTTTATTCAAATGGTCATGTGTCTGAAGAATTTGAAATGTTGAATGGAAAACAAACGGGTGAAAGTATCAGCTATCAGTATGACGGTTCTGTCAGGTCTTTGACCACATGGCTGGATGGAGAGCAGCATGGGCCGATGTTTAATTACTACCCAAATGGCAATCTCAATTACGAGATGAACTTTCAACATGATCAGCGGCATGGAAAATACCGAGCGTACTATTTTGACGGTCAGCTAAAGAGTGAAGGTCAATCCGCATTTAGTCAGTATGAAGGTGTGTTTAATCGGTACGACAAAGCCGGGAACAAAATTCAACAGCAAAACTACAAGAACAATGTAGAGCATGGCGTGACGTTGAGCTGGTATGCCGATGGCCAACTGTCTTCTGAGCAACACTTTGTTGCTGGCGAGCTGCACGGCGTTTCAACTGAGTATGACGAAGTCGGAAATACCACGAAAATCTATCATTATATGGATGGAAAGAAAGTGGGTGAGCAGCGTGTATTTCATCAGCAGAGTGATGTTGTTGAGACCCTTTATGAATACAATGCTGACAGTCGTTTGATCGCGAAAAAAGAATTCAATCAACAAGGCGAGAAAACCTTCGATCTTTCTGTGAGTTTTAATGAAAACGGCGAACGTATCAGTGATGAATATCGATATCGAAAGGGTGTTGTCACGGCAAGGCTTCAGGAAGATGAAAGTAAGGCTTGGAAGCTGACTGAGTTTTTTGACGAAGGCGAGCTAACTCATCGCACAGAGAGCATTGATGGCAAATACCACAACCTGTATTTCACTCAACTTGTGGATCATAAAGCAAGGAAGCAGCACTATAAACATGGTGTTAAGCATGGCAAGTTTTCGGTGACACAGTTTGGTGAAATCATTGAACAGGGCGAGTATTTTGAGGGTGAAAAATACGGTTATTGGGAGCATGACTGGGATGGTAAGCGCGTCTTTAACTATAACAAGAAGGGCGAATACCATGGTGAGGTTAAAAAATACTACCGTTTGGGTGGGTTAGATCGATTGGACACCTATGACAACGGTATTCAGCATGGCCTGTCAGAATCATACAGGGATGACGGCACACTTTGGTCAAAAGGCAACTTCGTGGACGGCAAGGAAGAGGGGGAATGGCAAACCATTATTCCTGAAAAAAGTAAAACCGCGATGTGGACGGGTGTTTATCGTGCGGGGGAAAAAGTAGGCAAGTGGACCGGACATTATCCTGATGGCAGTGACGCTGGTCACCTGCTTTTTGATAATTAGGTGGAGTTTGATATTTAGGTGCAGTTTAATGATTGATACCTCGTCGAATCTCAACGCCTTTGACGCAAAGCAAAGCTAGATTCGCATAAAGCCTCACACTTTCGTGAGGCTTTTTAGTTTGAGTTATCTGCAGTTAGTAGGTGGATTTAAACCCGTTTAACACAGCAACCGTATTATGGCCTAGATCGTCAACGGCGTATCCGCCTTCAAACACAAACAGGGTTGGTAAACCAAGCTCGCCCAGCATCTCACCGATGTTCAGGTAGTCTTCAAGCTTTAGCTTGAAGTGGCTGATTGGATCGTGCTCATACGTGTCCATGCCCAATGAAATCACGAGAGACTCCGCGCCAAAGCGGCGAATTCGCTCGATAGCGGTTTCAAGCGCAGGGCGATACAAAGACCAATCGGTTTTACCTTGTGGCAATGGCAGGTTGAGGTTGAAGCCTTCACCTTTGCCTTCGCCGTGTTCATCATCAAAGCCTAAGTAGTGCGGGTAATCGTAATCTGGGTCACCATGAATCGATACGAAAAGCACATCGTCACGGTCGTAGAAAATGCTCTGGGTGCCGTTACCGTGGTGATAGTCGATATCAAGAATCGCAACTTTCACGTGCCCTTGTCGGCGTAAGCCTTCTGCGGCAATGGCGGCATTGTTGATGTAGCAGTAACCGCCCATCAGATCTGGCGCGGCATGGTGGCCGGGTGGACGACACAATGCGAATGCGGCTTTCTCGCCACTTATCAGAGCTTCAACACCTGTCAGGGCGCAATCTACCGCCGATGAAATGGCTTCAAAACTAGTTTTGGTGATGGCTGCGGTCATGTCAAAGCTGTAATAGCCCAGTTTACCTTCAATGTCTTTCGGCACGCGGTTGCGAAGGTGGCGAGCAGAAACAAAGCAGTAAGGCGAGGCATCACGCTCTGAGCCGTAGGTTGCTTCCCACTCGTTCCATGCGTTTTGAAGAAACTCGACGTAATCTGGGGTGTGAACCCACAGCATAGGGTCGATGCCAAACGTTTTTGGCTCGATAACGTCGTAGCCACCATTGCTGTTTATGGCGTTGAGTACCATGTCGGCACGCTCTGGCTTTTCAAAACACGCGGTGGGTTCACCACCAAGGAATTCGTATTTTACTTGGTGAAGCTTTTGCTTCTCGCTGTAAATGACCTTCATTATCTTTTTAGCTCCAGCCAGTACTGATTGTAGATAGACACGGCATCACCAATGTCTGACAGGAATTGACCTTTGTCTTTAACCTCTTTAGGAGGGAAGATCACGTCACTGTTTCTCAGCTCGTCAGGCAGATGGTTAAGTGCGCCAAGGTTTGGAACTGCATAGCCAATCTCTTTCACTAACACCGCTTGGTTTTCCGGTTTCATCAGGAAGTTGATGAAGGCGTAAGCCGCGTCTTTGTTTTCAGCATGTTTTGGAATGACGATGTTATCCATCCAGAAAATGGTGCCTTCTTCTGGGTAAACATAGTGGATGGAAGGATTTTCAACCGTTGCGCGGTATGCCGTACCGTTCCACTGCATGCCAACATTCACTTCACCCATGATGAGCGGCGTGTGCGGCGCATCTGAGTTAAACAAGGTGACGTTTGGCTTCAGCGCTTTTAGTTTGTCATACGCTTGGCGAATTTCATTTTCATCGCGGCTGTTTACGCTGTGACCATTCATGATCAGTGCCATACCGAACACATCGCGTACATCATCAGTCAAAATCAACTGACCTGCGAATTCATCTTTCCAAAGGTCAGCCCAACGCTTAACGTCTTTTCCATCTACCATATCTGCGTTATAACCCATGCCAGTGCTGCCCCACATGTACGGGAGAGAGTAGCGGTTTTCTGCGTCAAACGGTTGGTTAAGGATAGATGCATCAAGATTGGTAAAAGCAGCGATTTTGCTTTTGTCTAATTCGTGCAGCAGGTTTTCTTGTGCCAGCAAAGAAACGTAATACGTGGAAGGCACTACTAAGTCATAGCCTTTTGCATTGAGTAATTTCAACTTGGCGTACATGGTTTCATTACTCTCAAACGTAGAGTAATTGACCTTGATGTTGGTTTCTTTGGTGAACTGTTCGATCAGTTGTTGTGGAAGATATTCTGACCAGTTGTAGATGTTCAAGAATTGTTCAGCATGCACAGAGGCAGAGAAAAGCAGGCTAGAGGTCGCTGCGATAACAAAGGTTTTTTTCATTTATGTCGTGTTTTCCGAAAGCATAATATCAGTAAAGCTCGCTGAATCCTGCACCTTCAGGATGGTTGGGTGTTCAGGTTGCTTGGGTATATTGATAAAGCGCGATATTGCGCGCGCGAATTACATAGGAAATCGAAGTCAGTCGCAATAATTCCCTCGAATTTTTCGATATTTAAGCGCGTTCAATTGATCTCACCCCACTTTTGTCTTGGTGTCATTACGCCAAGGAATAATAAGCCATACATCGTGTTGAGATAGCGCGTAGTTCTTGTCGATAAAGGGGAGGGGAAGCGGAAAAAAAACCTCCCCTAGATGAGGAGGTTTTGCTGAATCAGGCGTTAGTAAAGCCTGTTTTCTTGATTAGCGTGTAGTGATTACTTTTTCGGTTCGATGATGTTGAACCAGAAATCAAAGCTGTCCATCATGCCTGCGATATCGGTTAGGGCTTTACCGTTACCCTCGACATTTGCTTTACCCGCTTTCACTAACTCAGAGATACTGGTAGTGCCCATCAGGACTTTGTTAAGCTCTGAACGGTTTATGGTGAGCGTCATGTCTGGGTTTTCAGATTGCACACCTTTGAGGTTGTTCAAGTGCGCGTTTTCTAGCTCTACCAAGAAGGTTTCATTCACGTCAGGCAGTACAAAGTTGATGGTGTAATCCACGTTGGCCGCTTTCATGCCGTTCAAACGCACGCCGAGGTAATCCAAGAACAGCTCGGTATCCATAGCGACCACCATGTCAGCACTCGCAGTTTTGGTTGCGTCACCTTTCGGCGTGCCGTTACGAAGCTCAAATGCGCCCATTAGGTAGGTGTTTCGCTCTCCCGCAGATTCACTTTGGTAGCCCAATTGCTCTAAACAATCAGCTTGCAGGAAACGTGCTTTCTTATTGGTTGGCTCGGCGAATACAGCCTTATCGACAATCTCGGCACACCAACGGTAATCGCCGCTGTTAAAGGCTTTTTGCCCCACACTGATGACATTTTCGATACCACCCATAGCTTCAACATACTTTGGTGCAGCATCGGCTGGCGATAGAGGGCGCAACGTTGCTGGGTTCATGTCGAAGTAACCCAAGTATTTGTTGATCACTGCTTTCGCGTTGCGGTGGTAACTGCCGTGATAGCCACGGTTGTACCATTCATTCGCAAGTACGTCTGGCACATAGAACTCATCTTGAATTTCGTTGATGGTGACACCGTGGTTTGCCATGCGAAGCGCTTGGTCATGAATGTAGCCATACATGTCACGCTGTTTACGAAGGAAGTGATTGATCTCTTCTTCGCCCCAACGTGGCCAACTGTGCGATGCGAACATCACGTCAGATTTGTCGCCGTACATATGAATGGATTCATTGATGTACTTGCTCCATGCTTTGGCATCACGCACTTCTGCGCCGCGTAGCGTATAGACATTGTGCAGACCGCCTACGGTATTTTCCGCCATCCATAGCGCATCGAATTGCGGGAAGTAGGTGTTCATTTCAGCTGGAGACTCGGTACCCGGTGTATTTTGGAACTCCATGGTGATGCCGTCGATAGTTTTGGTTTCGACTTCTTCGACAATCACTGTAGTTGGTGCGATCAGGCTGATTTCACCCTGCGCTACACCTTTACCGATGGCTGCATCCACTTGCCCTGTTGCCGCTTTTTCCAAAGCGTTACCGTATTGGTAGGTCACGCGGCGAGACATAGCATTGCCTGCTAGCACGTTTTCCGCGACAGCGTGATGCAAGAAACCGCGAGGCGCGATAATAGCGACTTCACCGCTGTCAGCTTGTTCTTGTGTCACGATTCCTTTTACGCCGCCAAAGTGATCAGCGTGCGCGTGGCTGTATACCACGGCTTTTACTGGGCGTTCGCCAAGTTCTTTGTTCACGAAATCCAGCGCGGCTTTTGCGGTCGCTGGCACGGTGAGTGGATCGAAGACGATCCAACCAGTATCACCTTGAACAAAGGTAATGTTTGCAAGGTCATAGCCGCGGACTTGATAAATGCGGTCGGTGACTTTGTATAAACCGTGGTGCATGTTTAGTTGTGCTTGGCGTTGGAGGCTTGGGTGAATGCTGTCGTAGTCTTTACCTTCAAGCAGGAACTCATAGTTACCGAGCTCCCATACGACTTTTCCGTTGGCATCTTTAATTTCTAGATTTTCTTGCTGCGCGATAAATCCTTTTTCGACTAACTCAAAATCCTTCTTGTCTGAGAAAGGAAGAGTGGCACGTTGCTCTGCGGCGAAGGCTTGTGTGGTTGCCGTCGGCGCTTTGGTGTTTGGTGTGAACGTGTGGGCAACGGCAGGAATACTAACAGCTGCAACTAACAATGCGATTAACGTCGGTTTGAATGTTGTTTTCATTGTGATCTCGCTTTCTTCACTAATAGAACAGGAAACGAGATTCACTATAAGGAAACAGGCGTGTGGGAACGATTCGTGCTTCAATAATCTATTGTTAAGCCTCGCTTAATAGTTGGTAAGGATTTCTTCAATCTGTTGGCGAAGCCAAGTGATGCCTTCGTCATGTTGTTTAGCTTGGTGCCAACACACAAATGTTGGGACGGGACGGATTTCGAACGGCAGAGTTTGTACGCTCAGCCCTAGTTTTTCTGCCCATAGATCGGCTAGACGTTTTGGCGTAAAACACAGTAAATCGGTCATCGCTGCTGTTGCCATTAAGTTGAGCATGGAATCGCTTTGATAATGCACTTTACGTGCTGGCAATGGCTTATCAATTAGGTTAGAAAACATAAAGCTACCAAAGCGACGGCTGGTAAGTGCAGTGTGTTTTTCAGCAAAAAACTGTTGGAGCGTGATTTTCCCTTTTAGCCTAGGGTGGTCTTTTGTATAGGTGACGACAAGCACTTCCTCCGACACTTTCTCGGTAATAATCGAAGGGTGACTGATTGGTAAAGAAGAGAGGAATAAATCAACATCTCTTTCACTGAGAACCTGACTTGGTGTGAAGTGATTGTCTTCGTAAGGCGTCAGATTTACGGTGATACCTGGCGCTATCTCATTGAGTCTTCGTAATAACTGTGGAAGTACTGCAAGATCAAAGTAAGCGTGACCGCCTAACATAAATTCTCTTGTGCTGGTTGCTGGATCAAATGATGTGTTTGCCTCTAGGCCAAATCGAATGGCACTCAATCCTTCTGCAATATGCTTGTGCATATTGATCGCCAATTGTGTCGGTTGAATACCGCGACCTTGGCGAATGAATAGTGGCTCTCCAATGTGCTCGCGCAATCGGGATAAATTCTGGCTGACAGCGGCGGATGTCATGTTGAGTTTGTCGGCAGCTTTGGCAACCGAGCCCAAAGTCATGACTGAGTCAAAAACAGTAAGAAGGTTTAAATCGCAATCTCTAAGCATGACGTTATATTAAGCAGTGGTTAATATTCGAGAGCTTAACATGACGGAGATAACTGGACGACACAAAGAAAAGCCATTGATTGAATCAATGGCTTTTAGGATGAATATGGGCTGAAAAGGTGAATTGAAAACGTTATTTGGCGTTGCTTTCGATGCGTTCTATTTCTCGCCAAAGATCTTCAGCCTCTGCGTGGATAAAGGAATAAGCACTGATGTCACCATTGCGTTGCGCTTGCATCGCACGCTCTAGCTTATCGTTGTATTGCTCACGCAGTTTCTTGGTTGGGTCTCTCTTAAATAGTGAAAACATACCACACCTCTCTACATACTAGATGTACTATCACTACGCAAAGTATTGCATAAATGATCAACGTTGTCGTTATGGTAGCTTGTTAAATGCGACGAACTCATGACGCATGGGTGACAACTTCAAGACATACTCCACAGCCTGTCTGCAAGGTCAAGAGAGGGTGGATGTTTAGAATTTACCATTGTCGTTGTTCCACTCTTTACGGGGCGGGACGGTTTCTACGGTGTCCCAATGCTCTACAATTTTGCCATTTTCTAGCCTGAACAGATCGTAGAAAGCGGTGTGTTCCCCTGCACGAAAACCTTCGCAAACGGATAACACGAAATTGCCTTCGGCAAGGGTACGGTGATGGGTTTCATAATGAAGGGTGGAAGGATTGTCCGCTGTGCCTAATGCTGCTTTCAGCAACTGCACATCGTCACTTAATTCTGGGCTGTGTTCGCGGTAATTGGTTGCGTCTATATAGTCTGTGAGCGCTTCAATGTTTTTGTTGATCAAAACGTTGTCGACAAAGTGACTGATGGTTTGTCTGTTTGCTTCTGTCTGAGGCAAGTCGGTAACGTCAGTAACGCCATCGATCATTGAGTGGCCTGAAGCATTTGGGGGTTGTCGAAGTTGGAGGTTGTCCCAATGTTCAACGGTTTTGTTTCCTTCAAAACGAAAAACTTCGAAGCAAATCTTCTCGCTGCTGAAATCGTATTCGGTATGGGCAAAAATGTAGTCGCCGTCTGAGAAAATGCGAATGATTTCCACATGAGGATTGGTCAAAGCAAGGCGAGCAAACAATTCGGCCAAACCTATGCCGCCTTCTTTTGTTAGTGGATTATGTTGAACATATTGAGATTCGTCCACGACAGCGACGGCTTCAGCATCGCCATTTTCGATACCTTTTTTTAAAAGGTCATGAATCCATTGCTTGCGTTCTTTACTCATTGCTTCGATTCCCTTCACTAACGTGCACCTATTAACTTTTGTAAGCGCTGTTCTGACAGCGGGCAGAAGAACGTGTGAAATAGTGTAGCCGAAAGCGTTTTGGACAATTGTCTGTCTTTTGCTCTGTATTTAGTAAAAAGTGCACATTGGTCATAGAAGCTGATGTTTTGATGCCATATTGTTGAGTAGTGATGGTTGCGCTTGTTATTAATGCAGCGAATCAGTTTTTGCACTGTTAAACTGCCTATCTGTGTACTGCAGCGTATGTTTCTTTACTTATGCCGCGATGACAATTATTGTGCCGGAAAATGTATTGTCGCTAATACAAAATCACTAGGTTTAATCACGTACGAAGGTGTAATGAAAATACCGACAAGGTTACTGCCATTGGTCGAAGATGGCATGGTTGATGAAGTGATTTCTCAGCTAATGAGTGGCAAAGAAGCTGACGTTTTTGTTGTTTCGAGCAATGGAAACATTTGCTGCGCCAAAGTGTATAAAGAGATCGATCAGCGCAGCTTTAAAAAGGCCGCTGCTTATCGAGAAGGACGTAAAGTCCGTGACAGTCGCCGAGAGCGTGCGATGTCGAAAGGTTCGAAGTTCGGACGAGAAGAAGCAGAGAAAGTGTGGCAGAACGCAGAAGTTGATGCTTTGTATGCGCTGTCAGCTGCGGGTGTTCGTGTACCTACGCCATACGGTTGCGTTGATGGCGTGCTATTGATGGAACTCGTCACTGATGACCAAGGCAGTGTTGCGCCACGCTTAAACGATGTGACGCTAACGAAAGAGCAAGCATTGAGAGATCATGCCACGGTGATCAAAGATGTGGTTCGCATGCTTTGCGTGGGAATCATTCACGGCGACTTGTCAGAATTTAATGTTCTGGTTGATCACCTCGGCCCTGTTATTATCGATTTGCCACAAGCAGTGGATGCATCGGCAAACAATAACGCGAAGTGGATGCTTGAGCGTGACGTGAACAACATGACCAGCTATTACGGCCAATACGCGCCAGAGTTGATTGGTACGCAATACGCCAAAGAAATGTGGGCGCTTTACGAAGCGGGTGACCTTACACCAAACACGGAACTGACAGGTGTATTTGTCGACGATGGCAGTGACGCTGATGTTGATGGACTCATGGCGGAAATCAATGCTGTGATGGAAGAAGCGCGTTTACGGAAAGAGCGTCGTTTGCAGGCGGAATCTGGCGAAGAATAGTCTTCCCGCATTCTATCACTTTGCTGAACACATACCTTTTGAAGCCAGTCTTATGACTGGCTTTTCGCGTTCAGAGCTTTGTTCAGAACCCTTGCGATCCTAATGTGGGGGTTGTGAGCGCGTATCGCTTTACCGGCTTCGTTATTTCTTCCCCCCGATAAACAATTTCTTTCTTACCCGCCAATTTATGCTGCGTTGATTGCGCCCTAACTGCTGCTTATGCTCAACGAACGTTAAGTCAGTGGCTAAAGCGTCTTTATAAAACAAGATTGAAATGCGCAGGACGCACGAGATAAGGAGATAAATACCATGCAAAAAGACAGTCGAGGTCTTTTATATTCAGGAACCGATCAAGAAGGTATTGCGACATTTGAAGAAGCATTGGCATGGAATTTCGATTATCGACCCAATGGATTGGCAAAGGTCGATGCATTGTTAGCGTCGTATCCAAACTTTTTGATGGCATGGGTGTTAAAGGGGTACAGCATCGCCAGTGAAGGGCGCTTTGGGGCACTGAGCAGTATTCCGCTGACGTTTATTGAAAATCGTACTATCAGCATTGCCTCTACGCCAAGGGAGAGGAAGCATGTGTTGGCGCTGGCGGCTTATGCACAAGGCGATATTAAAAAAGCAGTGGAAATTTGGGCTGATATTTTGAATGAATGGCCACTGGATTTACTCGCATTTCGCCAATCAACGGGGAATTTGTTTTGGATGGGTGAGCGCCAACGCTTGGTGGACACCGCTGCGAAAATCGCACCTCATTGGACTGAAAATACCCCTGGATATGGCTATTTTATTGGTGCGTTTAGTTTTGCATTGGAAGAGGTGGGGGAATATTCGCTCGCTGAGAAATATGCGCGCCGAGCGGTTGAGTTGAACCCATCCGATATGTGGGCAGTCCATTCAATGGCACATGTATTGGAAATGAATGCGAGAACCGATGAAGGCATCGCCTGGATTGAGGCGAGACAAAATGACTTACCAACACACAACGCATTTGTCGGTCATATCTGGTGGCATCTCGGATTGTTTTATTTAGAGCAAGGCCACGTCAATAAAGTGCTGTCTTTGTTTGACGAATATATCTACCCAGAAGCGTCATCGTTTTATCTCAGTGTACAAAACGGCGCCTCCTTGCTTAAACGCCTTGAGTTCGTGGGGGTTGATGTTGGCAATCGATGGGAGCGTCTTTATCAAGGGGTTAAAGATTCCGTTGGTGATTACCTCTATCTTTTCACTGAACTGCATACCGCGATGATACTGAATCGATCGGGCAATGCCTTTCAACTGTCACAACTTCATGCTTCGTTGTCAGATTGGAGCAAAACCAGATACACCAATGAAACGTCGATTGCTCAAGAGATAATTTCAGGTATCTCGGCTTATGAGGCTAAGGAGTACGACATCGCAGCAAAGATAATGCACCCTCAGCGTTACAGCCTTTCTGTTCTTGGGGGAAGCCATGCGCAACAAGACATTCTTATCCAGTATCTCATCAATGCACAGCACAAAAACAGTAACGTGAATGCGGTGACAGGGTTGATGAAAGAGCGGGTATCTCGTCGTACGCAATGGGACCAAAAGCCAGAGCGTTTTATGGAAATGTGGCAGAAAATTGAGGCGATGAAAGACGGTATGTCAGACGATATTTTCCGTCAACTATTGAGAAAAGTTCAGTGAAGAATGGGTAAACCGAAGCCATCGGATAGGTAACCACTTCGAAGTAAGTACGCAATGAAAAGGACAAATTGAACATGACGGTAACCATCAACTTTTATAGCGACTTGCTTTGTTTTTGGGGTTGGGTCGGCCAACAACATAACGATCAAGTGATGCCACTTTGTGATGACAATGTGGAATGGAAACACCATTGTTTAGATTTATACGGAAACGTGCCGGAGCGAATGCGCGCGTTAGGAGAGGGTGACAAAGGCTACATGAAATACGCTGAAATCACTGAGCGATTGATGGCACGTTTTGATGGTTTAGATGTTCACCCTGACCTTTGGCGAAAAGTGCGCCCAACCAGTTCACTGATGCCGCACCAAGCCGTTAAAGCGGTAGCGTATGTTGCGGGGGAGAAAGAGGCGCATGACGTTGAACGTGCTCTGCGTGAAGCCTTTTTTTGCGATGCCCGAGACATTAGCCACTTTGGTGTGATGAAAGATGTGCTTTCTGACCTGCATTTGGCGGTGCCAGACGTAATGGAATGTCTGCAAAGTGGGTATGCATTGACCAGTGTTTATGGCGACATTAAGCGTGCTGAAACGGATAAAGTACCGGGCAGCCCGGCGTGGATATTTGACGAAGGGCGCTATCGTTTCTTTGGTCAAGTGGATGTCGAGTCGCTGGCATTTACCATTAATAGAGTTGTAGCAAAGCAGTCATAGCGTTGTGTTGTTCGTACTGAGCATCAAAACAAATAGTGCGGGTGCGAACCACTATCAAATGTTCTGTCTGGTTCTTTTTGAAGCTTGTTGCTTGACTATTTGTCGCTGTTTTCTACTTTCAATGTTTGATATCCCGCCCAAACCCGAGTTGCTGTTGTCGCCCAACACAGTGCGCCAAAGGTCCAAGCGATTTCTGCAAAGTAGCCGGGGAATAAACAGAACAGCACGAAACAGCCTATGGTTTCTGTTCCTTCGGTTAACCCACCGATGTAATAAAGCGACTTGCTTTTATAAACGGGGTTTTCAATGTTGCGCTTGCTTGCCATCACCGCAAATGCCAGGAAGCTAGAACCCGTTCCCATGAATGAAAACACCAGGAAGGTCGCAGCCACAGCATTTTGTTCAGGGTTAGCCAATGCAAAAGCAAACGGAACCATGGCATAGAACAAGAAATCGAGGGTGATATCGAGAAATCCGCCCGCATCGGTGATCCCTTGTCGCCGAGCCAATGCACCGTCAAGCCCATCAAATATACGATTCAACGCGATAAATAATAACCCAAGCCAATAATGCTCCATAGCGATAGCAGGCAACGCGAGCAAACCAATAAGAAAACCGACCACAGTGACCTGATTGGCTGAACARCCGATTTTATCTGGCAGTTTTGCCGCTTGTTTAAGCGGCCATCGAATGATGGGAATTGCGTAACGATCAAGCATGTTTTTGCTCCGATTGACGCTCGTCGATGGATAACTCATTTGATGCTATCGGCCAGTTAAGCAATATGCTTTCAGGTGGCACGTCATCTTCATCGTGGGTCACCATGACGGCGGCGATATTCCGATTTCTGATTTGCTGAAATACAAAGGCTCGAAAGGACTTTCGAAGCGGCTTGTCGAGCTTACTAAATGGCTCATCAAGCAAAATAACGTTAGGGTGCGAAAGTAGGGTACGCATGAGGCTTATTCGTGCCCGCTGCCCACCTGAAATTTGGTCCGGTGCTTTGTAGGCAATATCGGCCAACTCAATGTCTTCTAATGTTGCTAATGAACGTGCCTTTTTTTCTGGCGCGGACATTGTGGAGGGCAAACCAAAAGCTAGGTTTTGCCAAACACTGAGGTGAGGAAAAAGCAGATCGTCTTGAAACAAGATACCGACTGCCCGTTTTTCAGCAGGCAAAGTCAGCACACTTTTATGACTGACTTGAATGTCTCCTTCGCATTCGAATTCTGGTGACAAATGTCCTGCAATCGCACTCAACAAGGTTGATTTTCCGCATCCGCTTGGCCCCATGACCGAGAGAATATTGCCATTCTCAACCTCGAAGGACATATTGGTCAACAAGGTCGCTTGTTTAGACTTTATAGTCAGGTTTTGTACGGACAAACTCATTCATTATTTCTCTTTTTGGGGCGCGTTTTGCAATACGTCTACGTGGGTCGGCAAAGCGGCTTGCTGCCAATGCAAAGCAAAAGAATACGAGTGGTAAGAAGGCTTGTATCAAGCCATAAACCGCACTGATGCGACGATCTTGCCCGCTTGCAAGGCTAACTGCCTCTGTGGTTAAAGTGGTAATGCGGCCGGCGCCCAATAGTTGTGTGGGCAAATATTGAGAAAAACTCACACTAAGGCCTACCGCCCACGCAAGCAAAATCGCAGGTAGCACGATCGGTAACTTTACCGACCACCACGCTTTTGTTGCACTCTGGCCTAAGCTTCGTGCTGTTTGGGTCAGGCGCTGATCGAAAGAACGCCAAGGGCCATCTAATGCTAAATACACATATGGAAAGGCAAACAGAATATGCGCCCAAATGGTGGCAGGGACATGCCATTGACCGGGTAACATATAAATGGCGATTTGTATGCCAAACAGGATTGAAAGCTGCGGGATCAGCATAGGAATTGCGATCACGAGTTGTGGCAATGATTTGTGGTATCTGTCTCGATGCTCTAAGCAGCCAATGGAAAAAATCAGCGCGACAGTGGCGGAGACCAACCCCAATATCAAACTGTTGGCGGCCAGTTCTAGAAGGTTTGAAGACTCTTGCTCCCAGAAACGCATACTAAGACGTGATGGCCAAATGTCGGGAAAACGCCAACGCAGGGCGAAAGACCAAACCAGTAAAACAGGGATCATGAGAAATGGCACAATGGCGATCAATTTGAACCAGTGCTTTCCCGGTAGGTTGAATGCTTTGCTGCCGCTGAACTGCCAATTCTGCCAACGACAAATCAGCACATATTCGAGCAAGCGATACACTGACAAAACACCGAAACATAATATGAATAGGGTAATCGCACCGGCGGCAGCACGAGGAAGTTCAAGTAAGTCAGGGTCGTTGAACCATTGCCAGACCAGTACAGCAAATGTGGATGGGGTGGAAGGACCGAGGATCATGGCGACGTCTACCACTGATAAGCCGTAAGCGAGTACCGCATAGATAGGGAAGCGCATTTTGGGCAGCCATTGCGGTAACACGACTTTTAGCCATGCCGCACTGCGGTTATATCCCAAACTTTGTGAAGCGGCCAATAAGCGATCGACTTGCATTTGACGCAACACCGATAGGCTCATTAGCAACAGAAACGGGGTTTCTTTGATTGCCAACGCAATAATTAGCCCGAAGCCATTACTGTCTTGAACTAATGACCATGTATAGGGCGTTGATTCTTGCGTAAATAAAGCAAAGAAACGAAACAGCCAACCAGATGGCGCGAATGTTAGGGCGAACCCAATAGCAAACGCCACGTGAGGCATGGCAAGTAAGGGCGAAAGCCATTTTTCAATGCGATTCCAACCACGCGTCCCCCAACAACGCTGAAGAATTAAAAATGTGATTGTTACTGCCAGCAATGTGGCGGTGACGCCAGAAACAACCGACAGTTGAAGTGCATTAAGGCTACCAGGCCATGCCAGCATGGCGCGCCAACCATCAAGGTTTGGTTCGGTTAATCCTAGAACGGGAAGGTAGCTGGTGGCAGAAAGTAACACACCACCAAGCCCAGGAATTAAGGGTAAACAACATACTGTCAGCGTCATAACGTACAGCAGACGTAACATGCTTACCCCTTAATTAATGGTGATGTATAGCACATTACCATTATTGTCCGTAGCGCTCGAGCCATGCTTTTTCTAACGCAACTTGCCAGCTCGGATGTGGTTCAGGTTGCGATTTAAACAAGGGTTTGCTGCCAACACTCGACAGTGTGACCACGGCGGGATCTCCCCATACATCGCTGTTAGCCTTGCGGGCTTGTGCTTCTTCACTCATGAGGAAGTTAATCGCGACTAATGCTCCTTCTTTGGCGTTGGCATTCCAAGGTACACCCATGTAGTGAATGTTTGAAAGCGCACCTTTATCAAATGCAAAGGTCTTTGCTGAAGGGGCGAGTGTGCCGTTTTTAACCGCGGTTTCCGCCGCGTTTGGATTAAATGTAATGGCGAGTAATAGCTCACTGTCGTCTAACAGTTGCATGGTTTCTGCACTACCGGCAGGGAATTGTTTACCATTGCGCCAAGCGACGGGGTGGAGCTCATCTAAGTAAGCCCATAGTGGCGCAGTGATCTCACCAAAACGTGCTTCATCAACAGGGACGTAAAGTGGGTCACTGTCTGTTGCGAGTTCAAGCAGAGCCGCTTTCAAAAAGCTGGTGCCATGAAATTGCGGTGGTTTTGGATAGGCGATTTTGCCCGGATTCGCTTTCGCCAAACTGAGCATTTCTACAAAGGAACTCGGTGGATTTGCTAGGGTCTTTTCATCATGAATAAAGACAAGTTGGCCGACACCCCAAGGCGCTTCTAAGCCATTCGTTGGCTCAGTAAAGTCAGCGGTGACTGGAAGTGACTTATCGACAATTGACCAGTTTGGTAGCTGTTCGGCAAACGGGCCAAATAGCAGTCCATTGGATTTCATCGATTTAAAGTTTTCACCATTGATCCATACCATATCCACACTGCCGCCTTCGGTTTTACCAGCGGCTTTCTCTGCAACCAAGCGGTTAACGGTTTCTGCAATGTCTGACACCTTTACATGCTCAAGCGTGACACCGTAACGTTCATTGAGTGTGTCACCAGCCCAGCGTAAGTAAGCATTGATTTCTTGGCTGCCCCCCCATGCGTTGAAGTAAACCGTTTGTCCATTGGCATCTTTTTCAATCTGTTCCCAGTTTGAGAGGTCAGCTGCGATGCTGACAGAACTAACACTGAGTGCACATGCAGCAGCGATTGATAAGTAATTCATGGTTAATTGTCTTCCTTAATGTCAATTAAGCGCGATTGTTTTTTGGCGCGTTACGCATCCAAGCGTGGAATTTCTCGACCCATGCCAGTAATCCTTGTGGCGCGTTGTTTTGTTTCCAAACGCCTGCAGTGTACTTTGTTGCCTCACTCATGGTGGGGTAAGGGTGAACCGTACCAAGAATTTTGTTCAGACCCAGCCCATGGCGCATGGCGAGTGTGAATTCTGCGAGTAAGTCGCCAGCATGTGAACCGACAATGGTGGCGCCTAGTATTTTGTCTTTGCCTTTTAGTGTGATGACTTTGATAAAACCGTGGTCTTCGCCGTCAGCAATCGCGCGATCTAGGTCGTCTATACCGTAGTGTGCCACTTCATATTCGATGCCTTGTGCGATGGCTTCTTTTTCATTGATGCCTACACGTGCAACTTCTGGTGCGGTGTAAGTTGCGGCAGGCATCACAGAATAATCGGCTTTGAACTTCTTGAAGTCGCCAAACAAGGCATTTACAGCGGCATACCATGCTTGGTGGCCTGCAGCGTGTGTTAACTGGAACGGGCCAGCTACATCGCCAACAGCAAAGATATTTGGATAATTGGTTTGCAGATAGTCGTTCACTTTTACTGTGCCGCGCTCTGTTAACTCAACACCGATGTCTTCAAGGCCAAAGCCTTTGGTGTTGGCAACGCGCCCTAGCGCGAGCATGACATGGTCAAATTCCACCACGATTTCTTCGCCACTCTTATCAAGATAAGCGCGTTGAGTGTCGCCGTCTTTTTCAAAGCGAGTGGCTTTGTGACCAAGCAAGATATTAACACCATCTTCCGTTAAGCCTTTAACAACCAACGCTGCGGCATCGGCATCTTCACGGATCAATAGTTGGTCAGCCATTTCGACCAAGGTAACATCGGAGCCTAGACGAGAGAAACTTTGTGCCAGTTCAGCGCCAATAGGGCCACCACCTAATACCAGCAGTTTCTTGGGTAACTCTTCCAGTTCCCATACGTTGTCTGAAGTGAGGTAGCTAACGTCAGCGAGTCCAGGAATGCCCGGAACTAATGGCCGCGCTCCAGTGGCAATTACGATGTTTTTGGTTGTAAGCCGCTCCCCATTCACTTCGACTTCCCAAGGCGAAAGGATTTTCGCTTCTCCTTGAATACACTCCACACCAAGCTTTGTGTAACGGTCGACTGAATCATGGGGCTCAATATCCGCAATCACTTGATGAACGCGGCCCATAACCTCTTTGAAGTTCACGCTAGGCTCGCCAACAGTGACGCCGAACTCACTGGCACGTTTGATTTCGTGCACTGAGTGTCCCGCGCGAATCAACGCTTTAGATGGCACGCAGCCCGTGTTTAGACAGTCTCCGCCCATTTTGTGTTTTTCAATCAGCGTGACTTTCGCCTTCACTGCTGCGCCAATGTAAGTCGTTACCAATCCGCCAGCACCGGCACCGATAGCGATGAGGTTACGATCGTAAGTCACGGGTTTTTGCCATTTCGCGTAAACACGGCGCTTTTGAATGAAGTTCATAATAACCTTTGCAATAACGGGGAACAGACCAAGTAGCACAAGTGAAAGCAGTACGCCGGGAGACACAATGCCGCTTAGTGAATCAATTTGGGCGAGTTGCGTACCAGCATTGATGTATACCGCTGTGCCCGGAAGCATGCCGATTTGGCTGACAACATAGAAGGTCAATGTGCGGATAGGGGTTAGACCCATCAGCAGATTAATAAGGAAGAATGGGAAGACGGGAATCAAACGAAGTGTCAGTAGATAGAAAGGACCATCGTTCTCGACGCCTTCGTTAATGGTTGTAAGTTTGTTGCCAAATTTGTTTTGAACAGAATCTTTCAACAAGAAACGGCTGACGAGGAAAGCCAGTGTGGCACCGATGGAGCTTGCAAAAGAAACCAGAAGCAATGCCCACCAAAAGCCAAAAAGTGCAGCCCCAAGCAAAGTCGCAATGGCTGCGCCTGGCAATGAGAGGGCGGTCATGGCGATGTATACCAAGAAGTAGACAACGCTGGCAGTTAAGAAGTTTTGTGAAATGCTGTCTTTGAGAGACTCATGCTGTGCTTTTGCATTTTCAAGTGTAAAAAGCGCCCCTAAATCAAAGGCAAACCACGCAATAAATATGGCTGCGATGATAAAGATAATGCCTAACTTCTGTTTATTCATCTGTATTCCTTTATGAGTCACTTACTGCAAATCAGTGTTCCGAATCTCGGGCACCATCGCCAAATGACTTAAGCAATTTGAAAGTGCTTGTTCAGTGAGAACATGCTCACTGCCCATCCTTAGCTTAAGTGTATAACGTCATTGTTATTGAATGGCTTATCTCAATGAATTATTGCGTTTATTTGCCAAGACTGTGACCACAATAGGCCCAATCAAAATTCGAAATATGCAGCAAGTTGTGTTTTGGGTTTCAGTGCTTTTGCTAAGAAATAAAGACCTGCAAATTTGGGATTTCATTACACTCTTCATCAATTTTTTCGAATCTAGTACGAGAGTTGTCGAGGTTTGGATTTGAAATTTCTTTTAATTTATTGATTTATAGTGGTTATATTGCGAATTGCGTATTGGAATGATAGCGGTGCTCAGAGCGAAAAACGGGAACGAGCAGAAATGGTCACCGAGAGAAAGTGATAAAAGAGGTGGTTATAAGCAGTATTTCGAATATTGAATGGCTAACAATGACAAAGGAACCACGGCAAGTGTTGTAGCACCAACGATGTGATAGTTACGGTGCCAGTATCTTTGTGCAAAGCTATTGAGCCTCAAGCCCCATAGGATGACAACAGCATTAATGCTAATAAAGACGATCACTAATACTGAAAGAAATGACGGCGCAAACATTCCGTCGACAAGCGCTGCGTAAAATGAGATCGGCAATAAGAAGCAGAAAAACACTGCCCACTTAAAACGTCGAGGCCACTTACGAAAATGGTCTCTAAAGATCCTGTCAATTTGGTCTGGATAGGGTCTGCTGTAATGCATCTTATTGTTGCCATTCATCTATCTACTCTTTTGGCTTAGTTCAAAATTCCAACCAAAGATAGTCAACTAGATGCATTTAGCATAATAAACGTGACGAATGTCGCATAAATGGGATTATTGGTTTTTTGGCAACCTTAAAATGAGATTTGTGATAATTGCTTATTTATAGATAAAAAGCTCGTTAGAAGCATGGCCTATAAGCAATGGAACATGATGTTCTTTTCGATTAACTGAAAGAATTGAACGTAATATTGGGGTAGATGATTGGTTGTTTGTGAAGATACGGTATGAAATGCGCTTAGTGCGGTGTGAGAGGCGAATTCGAGAGAGTGGTGAAACTGAAAGACTGGGCGAAGATAGATTCGCCCAGTCGATCCCTTGATTGTTCACTTTAGGGTACCGACAGGGCGAAATAATGAAATTTTTACTGTCTTAGTGTTTCTAACAGTTCATCGCGTCTCTGAGGAGAGACGACAGACCAGTGTTTACCTTCAATTGCGCCTTCTAGCGCCCAAAGAAGTTCTAGACTTAGCGTATCGCTATGTGACTTTTGTAGAGCTTGATAAGCCCTTACGGCACCTTCAGTTTGCAATTGCTCAACAGAATCGATTCCTGCTTTTTTCAGCATACGTTCTGTCGCAAGTCTTAGGTTTGGCAAATCTTTGATACGCGTTGGCGCCGCAGTCTTCTTTTCTTGTTGATCATCTTTGGCGATGGCATACGCAATATTCGCATAATTCATCAGAACCTCTGATTGATCCCACAACGTTTCTGGTATGGCATAGTATTTTGTTGTGACAGGGAAGCCACGTTTCTTGTAGACGTAGGGCGTCATCGAAAGTTTAATGAAATCGGCTTCATTCGCTTGACCAGCGCGAAGATGAAGTTGGTCGTTGACGACCAAGGCGAACATTGTCTCGTCGCAAAAGACACCAAACCCGCCAAACATAGAACGCGATTTGATTTTGCCCAGACATTCGAAGAATTTTAACGTGTTTTTTAGTGTTGGTTTATCCATGTGACTTATTCTCAATCATTACGTTCCGTTCCTGGATGAGCGGTCAAGGAGCAACGTAGCAAAGCTAATTCAGAGAATTGTCAATGTACCGAAAAGTAATTTCGGTGTATGAATGCTAACGTCATCGGTAACTCCGCTACCACCAACACAAAATTTTTGTGTGCTGTGAGGCCGGAAGCTTTGCGTCCCACGCTTTCGCTGTGGTTTGCCTTTTTCTTGACGACTATTAGCTTAACTGAATCGCATCATATTGTCGTTATTGCTAGTCTCAAAAAATGTGATCTTGCTTCAGATAGAGTCTTATTGATATGAATGAAAATATCAGGTTCTCTTTGTAATTGAAGCCATTTTAACCAAAGCGGTCATTTTTTAATTGAGTTAAAGATTAGCACTAGAAAACTAGACAAACTATGCTTATTGAGCTGGATCTCAATAATGAGAAGATTTTGTTAAATTTTCTTGTCACATAAAAAAATAGCCCGCCAAAAATGGCGAGCTATTGATGAACTTTGTGCGTTAAAACTATTCGGCGTTTAGATTTTTCACTGAATTACGAATAATCAGTTCAGGCTGCATAACGAAAATCTGTTGCTTGTTTTCTTTGTTCGCTAAACGTTCCAACAATAATTTGATTGCCGTTTTACCCAAGCGGTTTTTGGGCTGATGGATCGTCGTTAGTGGTGGCGAGAAAAATGCAGCCAAATCGATATTGTCGTAGCCAATGATCGAGATGTCGTTTGGTACGTCTAGACCCGCTTGGCGGAATGTACTGATTGCTGCCAATGCCATAATGTCGTTAAAGCAAAATAGTGCCGTTGGACGCTCATCAAGTGCTAACAATTTGTTTGCTGCTTCTACCGCTGTGTCGCATTCGAAATCTGCATCTACAATCCAATCTGGATTTTCTTGTAGTCCAGCTTCTGCCAGCGCTTTGCGGAAACCGGCAAGTCGTGTTTGGCAGGTTAGCTTATCCAATTGGCCTGACATACAACCAATTTTCGTATGGCCGTTATCAATAAAGTATTTCGTCGCAATATACCCACCGAGTTCTGCATTGTCTTGAATACAGTCAGTATTGACGTGCTGCGTTCCCCAATCCATGACAACCATTGGCAAATCTTGCTTTCTCTCAAGAAGGGCAAGCAGTTCCTCATTGAGGTCTGAACACATTACTAGCAAACCATCGACACGCTTTTCTGCCAACATGCGTAAATAGTCGCGCTGCTTGGCGAGGTTGCCTTCTGTGTTACATAGGATCAGTGTATAGCCCTCTTTGTAACAGTACTCTTCTACGCCATGAACAACTTCCGCAAAGAATGGGTTTGTTGATTTGGTAACAAGCATGCCAATGGTGCGTGTTGAGTTGCATTTCAAACTACGCGCAACAGCACTGGGTGCGTAATTTAGGTCATCCACCGCAGCCCAAACTTTTTTGGTCGTATTCTCTGCGACAAAACGTGTTTTGTTGATCACGTGAGAAACCGTTGTGGTTGATACTCCGGCCATGCGTGCGACGTCTTTAATCGTTGCCATTTGGTATTCTTCTTATCATTTTCATCGGCAGCATGAGAAATGCTGGCTGCCTTACATGTTTACGCCGCTAACGAGGAGCGGCGTACTGGGTTCGACGAAACAGGTTTCCATTTTCTCGACCGTTTCGTATCAATGTGTGAAAGCACGTTTTTGAAGTGCATACATGCTTTCTTTATCTTGCATCGTAATAGGTAGTGCTAGAACACATGTCGGTTGTTTGCCGTTGATTAAAAGAATCAGCTTAATTCGTGACTCTTTATTCTGATGAACGTTCATTAGCACTGACGATGTGAACATTATGCTGGTTCAAGCATGTTCTCTTATGATTCGTCTTACACGGAAAGCGGCGAATCGTTCGAAACGAGTTGGAGTGACCTTGCCATCTATAGCTACTAAAGATCGGCTCAAAATGTCACATTGAGCACGCCAAAAACCATTCCATCGACACAACATTAGGTGTTATGACCTTGTTGCTGTGAAAGAGATTTTTCAGCAATTTCTCAATGCCAATCGCTTGCGTTCACAGTTTACTGGCTCATGGACGCAGTCGCAATTATTCAATTGAAGCGACTCGCATAAGCTTGATGCGTATCAAGCTTGCGAAATCGCTACGATTTTCACTTTCTATCTCTAAAAAATGAAAAAACCGGGCAAGCCCGGCTTTTTGGTTTCGGGAGTTGGACGCTATTCGCCTTTTAGGAACGATAGGTCTAATGCGACAAATGCGTTGAGGAGCACGCCAGACGCTTTATAAAAGCCAAAGCCATCGAATTGTTCAAGCGACTTCTGGAAGCTGCCTAACCATGTAGTAACCATGGTTTCTAAGAATACCTGTTGCTCTTGCATCAAGGCTTCTTGTTTGTCTTCTTCGGTCTCTTTGTTCGTAAGAATGACCAAGTTACCCATGAAATCGAGGACGACAGCAAGATGGTCAAAGGGCTCATTGAAGTCTTTTCGTTGAGCGATGCCATATTTCTCCATCCATTGACCCATCTCTTGCGCAGGTTTGTCGTTGAGCAAACCAGTCTCGCCGATGTACATGGAGGCATAAGGCAATGCGCCCGTTTTTGGGGTGCTAAGGAACAAACCACAAAAATCAGCCGCGAGTTCCAATTGCGCGTCTTCGCGCAATTTTAATGCGGCTAGTGCGCTACGAAAACCTGCGATTGGGGCTTTCAATTCATCGGTCATGGCGAGCGCGGAATAGTAACTATCCATGCTGCTACCTTGATAGTTGATGAGATCTTCTTGGGTCAGCTCATTAGCAAACAGAGAAGACATCCACCAGTAAAACTCGGCGCGTTGTTCGTTGATGGCGTTAAATTCTTTCATTGTCATTCCGTCGTTAGGGAAGGGCAGAGAGAGTAAAAATGTGTAAGAGTATAAGTGTATAGAATATGGAGTAAAAAAGGGCAGCTAAGCTGCCCTTTTTCTTCACACTGTCTCTTATGCGATATCCATCGCTGGGAACAGTGGGTTCACATCATCCACAGAGGTTGGGCCGCTAAAGCCAGTAACCGCTGGAATTTTGCCTGTGAACTTCTCGATCTCAACCAATGCAGTGTGCGCAGAGGTAGCTTGAGCGAGCTTCGATGTCCCGATATCTACAGTCAATACGTTTGGATCGCCGTAGGTACAAAGCGTGCCTGGCTTACCGCCTTCAAGAGGGGCATACCATGCGCCTTCTTCAATACGACATACGCCCGCTTTATAGTCGTCAGTCACCACTGCGCCTGCTAGCACTTGACCACGGTCGTTAAACACGCGAACAAGGTCGCCAGACACAATACCGCGCACTTTTGCATCCGCTGAGCTGATGTAGCAAGGCTCGCGACCCGCAACCGCATAGGTGTTACGGAAAGCGTCTGATGAACACAGTTGCGAGTGCAAACGGTAGTTCGGGTGACAGCTTTGCATGTGAAGCGGGTAGCTGTTTGACTTAGGACCACCATGGCTACGTTCTACTTTCTCGAACCACATTGGGTGACCTTGACAGTCGTCGTAACCCATATCGGCGATTGTTTTACAGTAGATTTCGATTAAGCCAGATGCAGTACCCAATGGCTCCAAATCTGGTTCGTTACGGAACGCTTGGTGGCGAACCCACTCTGTGCCTTCAGGGAACGAAATGAATTGCTCTTCTTCCCAGAACTTAACGAAGTTTGGCATACGAACGCCGATACCACGGCCTTGCAAACGCGCACCGTTGTAGATCTCTTCGATCCATTCCATTTTGGTTTTGCCGCCAGTGAACGCTTCTTCGCGATCGTAACGGGTGCAAAGCTCACGGAAAATATCAAAGTCATCTTTCGCTTCAAACATTGGCTCTACGATTTGTTTCATCGCAATAATGCCTTTGTTTGAGTGGTTACCAAATGACTCAATGTCATTTCGCTCGTAAGTTGTCGTTGCTGGCAGAACGATATCTGCAAAACGGCAACTTGCTGTCCACTGATGGTCAATAGACACATAAGTTTCTAGCTTACGCCACGCCTTGATCATGCGGTTACGGTCTTGGTGCTGGTGGAATAGGTTACTACCACATGAAATTGCCATTTTAATGTGCGGGAATTTCACTTTCTGACCATTGAAATCAATGGTTTCACCTGGGTTTTCAAGGCAATCTACAATACGTGCGATTGGGATATAGCTTGAGTAACCGTTGTAGCTACCGTTATGGATTGGGTCAACGCCAGTGACAGAGTTGAAACCAGACATAAGAGGGCCAGCAGAGGTCACGGTACCTGCATCGTTATAGTGCCAGCCGAAGCCGAAACCACCGCCAGGTAGACCAATTTGACCTAGCATTGCTGAAACAACAACGATCATCCATGCGTACTGTTCGCCGTGCTGCATACGTTGCAAACACCAGCCAGCCATGATTTGCGTGCGACCACTTGCCATGGTGCGTGCAAGATCTCGGATATCATCAGCAGGAATGCCACAGATTTTCTCTGCCCATTCTGGTGTTTTTGCTACGCCGTCTTTTTCACCCAACAGGTAAGGCAAGAACTTGTCAAAGCCTGTGGTGTAGTCCGCCAAGAATTGCTCATCGTGCAATTTCTCTGTGTATAGCGTGTACGCAATAGCTAGCATCAATGGCACGTCAGTTTGTGGGTTAACCGCAATCTGTTTGCCACCGAAGAATTTATAAGAAGAGGTTTTTACTGGGTCAACGTGGAATACCTTGATGTCGCCAGATTTAACTTTCTCAGCCAATTGCTGGTAGTAGCCATAAACGCTGTGGTCTGGAATCTGCCAACCAACTTGCAGGTTCTTAACAGGGTCGTTACCCCAGATCACGATGTTTTTGGTGTTTTCCAGTACGACAGGCCATGAAGTTTGTTGTTCGTAAACTTCCATTGCACCAGCAACATATGGCAATACCACTTGCGCTGAACCTGTTGAGTAGTCGCCCATCTTCGCAAGGAAAGTACCATGCAAACCAATCGCACGATGCATCATGGTACCAGCAACGTTGAGCTTGCCAACTGATTGCCAACCCGTGTTACCTGCGTACAGAGCACTAGGGCCATAAGTGGTTTGAACACGCTCCAACTCGTGGTGGAGGAAGTCCAACGCTTGAGACCATGGCACACGTACAAAGCGGTTATCACCACGTTGTGATGTGTCAGATTTCCAACCGTGTTTCAGCCAGTCAAGGCGCACCATTGGGTATTTAACGCGAGATGGGTTGTAAACCACTTCGCGAACAGCGTTAAGCATTGCTGTTGGGTGCGGGTCGTGCTCAAACGGGACGGTGTCTACCCAAATGCCATTTTCTACTTTCGCGCGGAAAGCACCCCAGTGTGAGCCGTGGATCACGTCACCTGAGAAGGTGTTTTTCGCGTCAGTCGCTGCCATTGCAGAGCGTGGTGCTAGTAAGCTACCACCGATAACAGCACCCGCACTTGCGGTTAACATGCCAGAGAGAAAACGACGGCGGGTAATGCCTTGTAGTTTTTCAGTCGCCATGTAGGAATCCTTATTCGTTTAAAGTTGAATTGGACAGGCACTTGAGCACCTGTCCATTGTTTATTCTTTTTATCGCTGCGGCAGATTAGTGCGCGCCAGCACCACCCGTGTCGCTACCATGGTTCTGCAGATACTTCAGCAGGGTGCGCTCTTCGGTTTTGCTCAGGCGGTAATATGCACTCATTGCTTTCAGGCTCGAAATCCAGCCGTTAGCGGTGAAGTGGCCTGGAGCAGGGGCTGCGTGACAAGAGTTACAAGAAGACGAGTACATTTCAGACGCGTAATCCCAAACAGGATCAATGCTGTCAATCAGGCCGTCTTTGGTCACGTAGGCGTTAACCGCGACTTGTTTCCAAGCGATGTTGGTCGCTTGGTCAACTTCTTCTGAAATTACAGTTTCAGTTGTTTTAACGTCTCCACGAATGGTTGCCTTGAATACACGTTTACCCATGTACTCGGTCATGACGCGGCCTTTGCCGTTGGTTTCGATCCAGCCTTGGATGCGAACTTTCAGCATGTCGCCTTCTTCAGCAATAACATCGATTTCAGACGCAGGAAGCAGTTGACCTTCTACTTTGCCGTTCGCATCAGCGGTCGCGAACAGGCTTTTCTCTTCGATTGAGAACAGCTTTTTAGCACCAGCAGGAACGGTTGCAGATGCGGTCAAGGTTTCGAATGTCTTACGGAAACCACCTGCCATGTTTGGCAGTTCGTGGGCAATACCTTTATGACATTCCACACACGCCATGTTTTCTTTCGCAGCAGGGATCATCTCTTTCATCGCTTGAACAGATTGCTTGCTGTGATCCATAGCGTCGTATGAGTGACAAGTCGTACAGGTTTTGTAGTTCTCGTCAGCCATGCGATCCCAGACTTTCTGGGCGAGCTCGAGCCGGTGCTCTTCGAATTTTTCAGGCGTATCGATCTTGCCAGTGATGAAGTGGTGATAAAGGTCTGTCACTGCGCCCATTTTACGCCATACCTTGCCTGTGAAATCTTTTGGCTGGTGGCAGTCAACACACTCAGCACGAATACCCTTGGCATTGCTGAAGTGGACAGATTGTTTATATTCTTCGTAGTTCTGCTGCATGGTATGGCACGACGTACAGAATTCAGTCGACGAGAACACCTCAAAGGTTTTGTTCATCGTGACCACACCTGCGATCGCAATGATGGCACCGATCAGTACCAACGCAATAATTGGATACTTGCGGCTTGGTTTCATCAGCTTTTGCAATAGCTTTTTCATAAAATGGATACACCCATAATGTTCTTGTAGTTAGTGATGGGTCATTCCCTGAACCGTGTTAGGAAAGCAAACCAGCGCACTTTAGCTACGTGTTTTTGATGCGTTATTTCGAGTGGCGCATAGTAACGGTTGGATGTGAATATGGTTACGCACCAAAATGAACGGTCAGGATCAAGTTGTGAAAGATTGTGAATAGCGTCAGAAAGAGTGCTGAGGTGTGCTAGCTATGTGCTTCTAAATGCTTAAAAAATTGAGGTTTTGCAATGTAACTCGCAAAACCTTAATTTTTGCCTTTTTGAAATCATCAGCTTGAGTGTGTAAAAAACTGAAAAAACCGTGAGATAAATCAAATTTCATCACCCATTTACTGTTACAGTGCGCGCCTTAGTGACGAATTGTGAACAGGATTGCGTTGAGCTATCACATTTTGGTCGTAGATGACGAAGTTGTTACTCGCACAATGATAAGCGGATACTTCGAAAAACAAGGATATAGTGTCAGTCAGGCCGCTGACGGCAGGGAAATGCACAAAGTTATGAATGACCAGCATATTGATCTCGTTTTACTCGATATCAATTTGCCGGGTGAAGACGGATTAATGCTGACACGAGATCTACGCAGTAAATCTGATGTGGGTATTATTTTGGTCACGGCGCGTACCGACAGCATCGATCGCATTGTTGGTTTAGAGATGGGGGCGGATGATTACTTCACCAAGCCTCTTGAATTGCGTGAGTTGTTAGTTAGGGTCAGAAATTTGCTGTGGCGGATATCTCGCAACAACAAAGCGTCGGATGTCGAGAGTTTGCCTCGAGAAAATGATAAAATCGTTAACTTCAACGGTTGGACATTTGATATTGATCGACGCGCGTTAAGCAATAAGTACGACGCAGTAAAGCTGACTAAAGCTGAATATGAAATGCTAGTGGCTTTTACGGCAAACCCTAGTCGAGTGTTGAGTCGAGAACGCCTTCTCAACTTGATTAGCCATCGTGTCGACGCACCAAATGACCGCACCGTTGATGTGCTGGTTCGTCGCTTAAGAAATAAAATAGAAGCAGAACCTAAGAAACCACAGTTGTTTATTACTGTGCATGGTGAAGGTTACATGTTTGCAGGTTAATTGCCCTGCAATCTGAGAGAGCTATGAATTACATTCCCTTTGAAGATTACAAGCGTAAGTGGATTTTCACGCATCAGTCTATGCCTGTTGCCCCCGAAGATTACACGGAAATTAAGCCAATGGCAGAAGCACGTGGTGCGCAGTTATGGCGAGATTTCATTAGCAATGAAAGCCCGACACCAGACCATTTTGGTAAAGGTGATTGGCCTGTGATGCAAAGTGTGTGGGAAGGTGATGTTAACTGGCAAAAGGCTTGGGAAGATGAAGCGGATTTGCCTGAGGCATTCATTGCGCATTTCCCTTGGGAGGACAATGCCGTTGTCTATTTTTGCTATGAGAAAAGTAACATCATAGAAACGCGCTGGGGCATGTTCAAAAAGTACTGGAAGAACTTTCTGTTTTACGATGACAAGCCATTGCTTATTGGTCGTAAGAACAAGCAGGTAGCCATGTTTGACCAAAACGGTGCGGTGAAGTTGGGTACGCGCCCATAACTCTTATTATGTTTGCCTTCTTCGTTAAGGCTTACTGGTTGAAAGTGTTCATTTTATGAAAAAGCAGAAGCGGAAACGCTTCTGCTTTTTTTGTTCATATTCAATAAGGTAAGCAATGCGTGTGAGCTTTTACGACTGCTAGTTGATGCTAATTAAGCCGATATTCGTGTAGTAACGAGTAATCATTCATGTCATTTGGATTGTTTGGGAGTGCCTTTCTGTTCATTTGTCGGAGTTTATCTATGTTTGGCACCCCTTGGTGGTGTGTTGCGGACATTTTATGAACAGAGTTGAGCGTTGCTGATAATAGAATCCCACCGGAATGGCGCGATACTTGCAGTTATTTTGTACGTTGCCGCTAGTTAAAAATGAATAGATAAAGGGACTTAGAATGAGAACCGCATTTTTTGCCGCCATGGCGTTGTTAGTATTGACTGCATGTTCATATATACCGACTTACGGTGTACATGGAAAGCTGGTATCCGTTGAGCAGCAAGTGATTGATTGCGAATACGAAGCGGCGTTGGATACGTTGCAACGATTTACTGTGGTGGGGAGTGCCAAAGAGAAAATGTGGGCATTTGAATATATGGGTGTCGTTTATCAAGAGAAGATGGATCTCGAGGCGTTCAATCACACGGTTGACCGTTTTCTGTTTAATGAAGTGGGCAGAGGTGTTGATCGCGCTGCAATAATTCATCAGTGGAATGAAACCCGCCGAACCATTCGTGAAAAACGAGTTTATCAATTAGGTCGTGCGGAATGTGCCACAAACTTTGTGAAATAGGAATGAACTGATTGTTGTATTTTATTGTTAGCCTAGTTCCACTTTTTTAGGTGGGTCGCATTTTTTACGCATCTATTTAAAAGATAAAGGAACTTTTTATAGACCTCACAGTTTTCTTATTCATCAGATACTAAATTAGCCCTGTGTTCAAAATCAGTCAGTAATGCAGGCCGCCACTTATCGACTGATTCTGAACCACAAGACTTTCATTTCTTTCTGTTTTTAGTTTGTAAGCTGAAGGAAATAAATGAGAGGGCGGAACTCTAAAGCCGCTAGCAAAACTCGAGGAAAACCAGTGTCGGTATTGGCCTATTGACGCTGGTTTTTTTCATTTCTGTCGTTTGTGATTTGCTTCAGGCAAAGAAAAAGCGGCAATCATCAGCCGCTTTTTTCGTTCACTGTCTTTGACTAGGAATTACGATACGGCTTACCCGCTTTCTCCATCACAGCCGCATACTCTTTGAATACTTCTACCACCCGTTTGTTGCGTGGGCTGGTTTCTGCCACTTCATCCCAGAATTTATACGCTTCTAACTCCACTTGTCGCCACTCTTCGTCTGGAATCGTGGTGAGCTGCATTTTGGTGCCCTGAGTTCTAAGTTTCGCCTCGCCGCCCCAGTACCAATGCTGACGATAGTAGTGAGATGTATCCATCATCATGTTGAACAGCACTTTTAGGTGTTCTGGTAGGGCATCCCAACGTTCAGAGTTTGCGAAGAATGACCCGCACCAAGCGCCAGAAATATTGTTGGTTAAGAAGTAGTTAGTGACATCTGCCCAGCCTACTGTGTAGTCTTCGGTAATGCCTGACCATGCTATGCCATCAAGTTCGCCAGTTTGAACCGCCACTTCCACATCTTCCCATGGCAAGGTGACTGGAATAACGCCGAATCGTGATAGGAATCGGCCTGCAGTTGGGAAGGTGAAAATGCGTTTGCCTTTGAGATCTGCGAGACTATTGATTGGATCAACGGTGGCGAAATGGCAAGGGTCCCAAGAGCCTGCGCTTAGCCAAGTCACACCTTTAACTTCATCGTAGGCTTCTTTCCAAATTTCCTTCAAGCCATATTCTTCAAACAAAACTGGCACATCAAGACTATAACGGGTTGCGAAAGGGAAATAACCACCAAATACGGAGATATCTACCGGGGCGGCAATCGAGTCATCGTCACTTTGTACGGCGTCGATGGTTCCTTTTTGCATTGCGCGGAACAACTCGCCTGTTGGAACAAGCTGGTCGGCGAAATACAACTCGATCACCATCTCGCCATTGGCAGCAATGTTGAATGCATCCACGGCTGGCTTAATGACGTGTTCGGCAAGAGCGGGGCCAGCATATGTTTGCAAACGCCAACGAATCGGCTCTTTGGCAGAAACAACGGCGGGTGCGCCCATGATGGCGGTCGCACTGCCCGCACCGACGATCCCTGCTTTTTTCAAAAAATCGCGTCTATTACTCATAGCGGTGTCCTTTTCACATATAGGTTTGATGTTGCACTGTTTGACGCTACATCGTTTGGTTTACGTGTCTCGGTGTTATACCAATCTGATTAAATATTCGGTCATTCTTGCTGGTTAAAATCGACAATAACGGCGTCAGATATTTTGTTGGTAGAATAACTACTTACTGCAATATCTTCCTTGCTCTTGACGATTTTCCCGGCGCAAATTTATGACCACCTACTTAATCCAATTGGTATTACACCTTGCTTGTCTTACTTTTGAGTCTAGGTTCTTTTGCCAGCTATCGGCTGTAATGCCATTCTGGCAGCCACAAGGCGACTTGTGGGAAAACCATCACGATGACAAGCGCGCCCATCATGATGAGTACAAACGGAATAATGGAACGGTATATATCAGTCAACGAGACTTCTGGAGGCGCCATTGCCCTCATCAAGAAGAGGTTGTAACCGAATGGCGGCGTCATATAGGCAATTTGGCAGGTAATGGTGTAGAGCACGCCATACCAAATGAGGTCGAAGCCAAGTAATTTGACCAAGGGGACATAAAGCGGCGCGACGATGACCAGCATGGCGGTATCGTCGAGAAATGTGCCCATGATGAGATAAGAAAGCTGCATCAATATCAGTACTTCCCAAGGCGTGAGCCCCAATCTGTCGACGAATAAGGCTTCAATCGCTTTGACTGCACCTAGCCCGTCGAATACTGCACCAAAACACAGTGCTGCCAGAATAATCCACATGAACATACAGCTAATGGCGAGGGTTTTTCGCAGTGTGTTTTCGATAACTTGCTTTGTCATACGACGCTTGATTATGGCGGCGACCGTCGCAGCGAGCGCACCGACAGCGGAGCTTTCGACCAGGCTGGTTACGCCCATGAGGAACAGGCCAGTCATTGAGAAAAAGATCCCAAGAGGAAGTACACCTGCACGCAGTAGCTTGAGTTTTTCAGAGAAGGGGACGTTACGTTCTTCTTCTGACAGCGCAGGGCCAAGTTGTGGCTGAAGTTTACAACGTATGACGATATACATGACGAACATGAACGCCATGAGCAAGCCGGGGAACACGCCAGCTAACCATAATTGCCCAACGGGTTGTCTCGCGATCATGCCATAGAGCACCAGTACCACACTGGGAGGTACGAGTATCCCAAGAGAGCTACCCGCCTGAATGACCCCTGTGACCATGATTTTGTCATAGCCTCGCCGAAGCAGCTCGGGAAGGGCGATACTGGCACCGATAGCCATGCCCGCCACACTTAAGCCATTCATGGCAGAGACGGCCACCATTAAGAGAATTGTCCCAATAGCTAACCCGCCGTGAATCGGCCCCATCCAAACGTGGAACATTTTGTAGAGATCTTCGGCAATACCGGATTCTGACAGCATGTAACCCATGTAGATAAACAGGGGTAGGGTAAGCAGTGGGTACCACTTCATGAGTTTCATTGCGGCGCCGAAGGCGATTTCTGAGCCGCCATCGCCCCAAAGCAACAATGAAGCGATAACGGCGACAGAGCCTATGGCGGCAAAGACGCGTTGGCCTGTTAGCAACATCAACATCATGGAGGAGAACATCAGAAGTGCGATCAACTCATAGCTCATTGTGCATCTCCTTCTGCTGAACTCGCTGGCGGATCAAGAGGTGCACGTAATTTCGCGATATCTTTGAGCATGACGGCCGTCGCTTGAAGGATCATAAGGAAGATGCTGACGCACATGATAATTTTGATAGGAGACATATAAGGTCGCCAAGCGGAATAGCTACGTTCGCCATATTCCAAGGCGTAAGTGGTGCTGGAAATACCGCCGTAAAGCAACACGGCGAGATAGATAAACAGAAAGAGGACGGTAACAGTGTCAACCATTGCCTTGGTTCGCGGTGACCAATTTCCATACACTAAATCCATGCGTACATGGCTATTGAGTTGCATGGAATAGGGACCACCTAGCATGTAGTAAGCAACCATGACAAACTGCGCCATTTCCAATGTCCAAAGTGACGGAAAGAAAAAGGTTTTGGTGACAGAGGAATAAACGAGGATGCCAAGCATGAGAAAAATGAGGTACATAGCGAAACGGCCTACATAGTAGTTAATCGTTTCTACAAACCTGACATAGCCTGCTAGCGGTGAGGGCAGATACTTCAGTGTCTCATCGGCTTCATCGCGGGTAGAGTCCATGAATCATATCCTTATGATGATCATTAGTTTCGGAGTTAATTGCGCGTAGCTTGGCGCAAGAAATTCAGTAGCCATTTGGTGACATTGCCGCTATCAGGTGTATGAGTCAGTGATGCCTGACCTTTATCGATAACGGCTTCGGGAATACGGTCACGCCGAGTTTCCATGAGATCGAAAGAATACGCGCGGCTGAATTCGGGGTGCCCTTGAATGGCAAGAAAGTGATTGTCTACGGTGAACATACCAATGGGACAAAATTCACTTCCTGCTAGGTTTTTTCCGTGCTTGGGTAAACGACTCACTTGATCTTGATGGCTGACGACCAATGAGAATTTTCTCGTTTCAGGATCCAGCCAATCAGCATTGGCTTTGATTTCGCTGGTGGCGATACCAACACCCCAGCCACGTTCTGATCGGCGGACCTCCCCACCTAGCGCTCGCGCCATCATCTGATGGCCAAAGCAAATACCGACAGTCGGCTTGCCTTCAGCGTACAGAGTGCGAACAAAGGCTTCGAACCTATTTATCCATGGCAGGTCGTCGTACACGCTGTAGCGACTCCCTGAAATAATGTACCCATCGCACTCGTCGATTTGCTGCGGATATTCTCCGTCAATCACCCGATAGAAGTGCAACGACAATTCTGGATCTTCGCGATATAGAATCGCGGCGAACATGTTTGAATAGTTCTGATGTGTCGCCTGAAGCTCTGTTTTCACATCATCGCAAAGTAAAATGCCAACCTGCATACGTCGTCCCCACTACACGCCGTTGCCATTTACAGCATCTGAGAACAACTGGCTGTATTGCTTCGCGGTGAATGAAATCGGGTTACCGCCCGCTGAAGGGTCGTTCAGCGCCATTATGCCCACCAGTTCGGCGTCTGATTCAGTAATGCCGATTTCACCCAATGTATGCGGTATGCCAACCGATTTTCTCAGCGCTAATACCCAAGCCAGCACGGTATCTGTACCGGTTCCTTGAATATCTAAATCAAGGTACCGAGCAAGTCGTGTCATTTTGTCTTCGATTTGATCGCGATTGGCGTTGAGCACATAGGGCATCAAAATAGCGTTGAGTAAGCCATGATGACTGTTATACAAAGCGCCAAGACTATGAGCGATGGCGTGCATCGCCCCCAGCCCTTTTTGAAAAGCCGTTGCGCCCATGCTTGATGCGACGAGCATTTGCGTTCGTGCATCTATGTCTGCGCCATTGTCGACGGCGGTTGGCAAGTTGTGCTTGATAAGTCGAATGCCTTCTATTGCGATCCCTTCAGCCATTGGGTGATAGAACGGAGAGCACAGACCTTCGAGATTATGTGAGAGGGCATCCATGCCAGTTGCCGCCGTGATAGCGGCTGGCAAACCGACTGTCAGTGTGGGGTCGAGGATAACTTTTAGCGGCACCATAGCTGGGTGAAAAATGATGATTTTTCGCTTCTCGTGCTCGTTGGTGATGACTGAGGCGCGACCCACTTCAGAACCCGTACCAGCCGTGGTTGGTATAGCAATAACTGGCGCAATTTTGTCTTCATTGGCCAGCGTCCAGTTGTCGCCGACATCTTCGAAATCCCAAAGCGAACGTGTCTGTTGCGCGGACAATGCAATGGCCTTGGCGCAATCTAGTGCTGAGCCGCCACCGAGCGCAATAACGCCATCATGTTCGCCGCCAACAAATGCACGATTTCCTGCTTCTACATTTTGGCCAGTCGGATTGCCTTGCACGTCACTGAACAGGGTCGGTTCAATGCCTGATTGCTGACATAAATCAATGATTTGATTGGTCATCGGTAATGCCGCGATTCCAGGATCCGTCACCAGTAATGGTCGGCGCATACCGAGATTGTGACATGCATCAGGGAGTTGCGAGATTGCACCTTCACCCGCGACCATGGCTGTGGGGTAGTTCCAAGAAGAAAGGCTCATGGTGTGCTCCTAAACGCGCTTAAAGTGAAAAGATTTGGGACGTGTCAATTGTTCAAAGCCAACTTGGGACAGTGTGCAACCGCGTCCACTGTTTTTGATACCCACCCAAGCAAGCGCAGGATCGAGGTAATCACAGCGATTAAGAAACACGGTACCAGCCTCTACCCGCTCTGCCAGTTGCTCTCCTCGTGCTTCGTCTTGGGTAAAGATTGCCGCTGTCAGACCAAACTCGCTGTCATTCATTAAGCGAAGTGCTTCATCGTCATCTTTCACTTTTTGGATACCGAGTAGTGGACCGAAGGTTTCTTCGGTCATCACACGCATAGCATGAGTGACATTGACCAGTAACTGAGGGGCAAGGTACGGCGTATTGGGTTGATCGGCAGGAAAGTGATGCGGGTCGATCAGGGCTTTAGCGCCTTGATTGATCGCCTCTTGTGTTTGAGCGCGCACGAAGTCTGCAGATGCAGTACGAACTAGCGGGCCTAAAGAAGTTTCTGGATTATCTGGGCGACCGAGTTTGTACTGTTTAACCAGTTCAATGGACTGATTGACGACATCGTCGTAGACATCTTCATGTACATATAGACGTTCCATGCCACAACAAGACTGCCCTGAATTGAAAAACGCACCATCAATGACGGTTTCCACAGCATTCTTGACCTCAGCGTCTTGGCGAATGTACGCAGGGTCTTTGCCGCCAAGCTCTAGACCAGTACCGATAAATCGACCTGCAACGGCACGTTCAACCATTGCACCGCCAGGAACTGACCCTGTGAAAGCGACATGGCGAATGCTGTGGTGTTGCATAACGTTTTCTGTGTCTGCATGAGATAAATGCAGATATTGAAAAACATCCTCTGGAATGCCTGCCTCAACAAAGGCAGCAACCATACGTTCTGCGCAAAGTGGTGTTTGAGCAGAATGTTTGAGGATCACTGTATTGCCCGCCAATAATGCAGGAACGATGGCATTTACGGCAGTAAGGTATGGGTAGTTCCAAGGCGCAACGACGAAGACAGTTCCAAGGGGAACACGTTTGATGTATCGGCGAAAACCTTGTTTCTCGGGTAACATGATTGGTGCTAGCGCCTCGGGCGCAATATTAATCATGTGTGTAGCACGCTCTACAAAACCAGCGACTTCCCCTTTGGTGTAAGCCATTGGTCGGCCCATCATCCACGTGACTTCTTCACCAATGGCATCTTGGTTTGCCACGAAACACTCCACTGCCTTTGTGCAAATGGCTTGGCGTGCTTCAAGAGGCAATGCTTGCCAATGTGTTTGCGCGGTCTGTGCTTTTTCCAGCGTAAGATTGATGACGTTGGCTGTCGCGTAAGGACGCTCGACATACACTGAACCATCAACGGGTGTGATTGTTTGAAAACGTTCCATGTTTCCCACCTAAATAATTTCGAAGTAGCGGTCTAATTCCCAATCCGTCACATGCTTACGGAACTCTCGTTCTTCCCATTCTCTTGATGCGGCATAGTGTTCAACAAAAGCATCACCGAGCATGGCCTTCGCGGCTTCGGACTGTTTGAACGATTGTGCGGCCTCCCACAAGGTGCGAGGCAGTTGAAGCTCCTCGGGATGCGTCATTTCGTATGCGTTACCGATGATTCGGTCATGAGGTTCGAGTTTGTGCTCGATACCGTAAAGACCTGAAGCCAGCGCAGCAGCAAGGGCGAGGTAGGGGTTAGCATCTGCCGCACCGAGGCGATATTCAATACGTTGAGATTTCTCAGATCCTGGGATAACGCGAAGTGATGTGGTGCGATTTTCCACACCCCACGTAGCATCAGTCGGCGCCCAGAAGCCGGGGATCATTCGGGAATAACTGTTAATTGATGGCGCAATCATGCACAAAAACTGTGGCATGAGACGTTGCTGACCTGCGAGGAAGTGACGCTGTATGTCGCTCATGTTGAGCTCTGCGTCTGGCGCATAAAATGCATTCTTTCCTGTTTGTTTGTCACGTAAAGAGACGTGAATGTGCCCGCTTTGGCCGGGGTAGTCATTGCTCCATTTCGCCATGAAGGTCGCCATCATGTCGTTTTTCTGTGCGAGCACTTTCATGTAAGTTTTAAACAGGGCTGCTTTGTCAGCGGCATTGAGCGCTGAGTCATAGGCTAACGCGGCTTCAATTACACCAGGGCCCGTCTCGGAGTGGATGCCCTCAATGGGAAAGTCCATGGATTCGCTCATGGCGAGAATAGCTTTATACAACCCAGAATAGGTGGAGTTGCGGATCATGGAATAGCCAAACCAATCTGGCGTAATGGTTTTGAGGTTACGGTACCCTTTCTCTCGTGCGGAGTGTGGCGTTTCGTCGAAGATAAAAAATTCGTATTCTAGGGCCGCAAACGCATCAAATCCCATTTCATAGGCTTTATCGAGTACGCGTCGCAGTGTGGCGCGTGGGCAAACTGCTTCAGCTGCACCTGCAAACTCGGCAATGAACATCACCATGCCATCTTCGTCCAGCACATCACGACACGTTTCTGGCAAAATTCGAGCAGGGGCATCAGGGTATCCTGTGTGCCAGCCTGTGAATTTCACATTGTCATACAATTGGTCTTTGACATCCCAGCCTAGCACCACATCGCAGAAGGCGAAGCCGCCATCTAGAGAGGAAAAGAACTTGTCTTTAGACATGTACTTGCCACGCATGACACCATCGTTGTCAAATACTCCCACTTTCACATGAGTCAGCTTTCTTTCTTCAACAATGCGCTTTGCATCCTCGGCTGATTTTACTTCCCGCGCTTCCATTGCCGCTCCTTGTATTGAAACCTTTGGCTATCGCACTAAATAACATTCACTGATCAACGATAGTTGACGCACACCCAGAAGCACCGTTTCCAGTTTCATAGTCTGGCGTTCGGTAACGATCTAATGAAATTAAGGTAGGAGATGAAGCAAAAAAACTGCCACAACAATCACGGAAAGTGAGGCAATACTATAAGGATTGCTAATAGTAACGATCGTGATCACACTGCAGAGTAACGCCCGATGCGGATTTTCCCATCCAACCATGGATGATCTTGGCGTATTTTATTTAAGTAGTGGTCTCTGAGTATTTTGCAGCTGTCGTGGGCAAGCGTTTCCGGTAAATCACCCAGCTCATTGCGTCGAGCTATGAGTGTTAAGTAGCGGAAAAATGTATCTTTTTCAGGAAGTGGCAGACAGGTGATTTGCTGACGAAACAACTCACCTTGCATGAGGCACAATGGCGTAGTGAGAGCCCAACCTAAACCTTGTGCCACTGCAGATAGCACCGCATAGGTGTTGTCGAGTTGCATGCGGTCCGGCACATCTAAGCCCTGCTGGTGAAGATAAGTCTCAATTGACTGACTAATAAGACTTTGTTGACTGTATCTAACCATGTCTAAATGTCTGCTAAGAGCGGGTAATGACGTGCATAAATCTGGGAATCTTTCGTGGAAGCCACGAGGAATGACAAGCACGAAGGGCTCTTTGAGTATTTGGCAGCGCCTAAGGTTATCTTGTTTTTCGAGTACATCATCAGAAATGATAATATCAATACTACGACTCAGTAACCCTTGCTGGTGGAGATGTGAGTAGCCCGTCATCATGGTCCAATTCTCGGTGTGCTTTTTCACTACCTCAATCAGCGGCTGCCCGACAGTTGCGGCGAGTGAGTCCACCATGGCAATTCTTACCAAATGAAGACGATCAAAACTCCCTTTCGTCACCTCATGCTGAGTTTTGTATGCCTGATCGAGTAAATGAACGGATTGGTCATAGAAGTAACGCCCTGCCACGGTGAGTTCGACGGGGCGAACGCTGCGGTCGAGCAGTTTGACTCCGAGGTTGGATTCAAGTTGCGAAAGGATCTGAGAAACAGCGGATTGGGACATATTGAGCTGTGCGGCGGCGGCAGTCATATTGCCAATCTTTGCCGTTGCGACGAAAACATCTAACGCTTTTAATTCAAATCCCAATGCTGGCATTGTCACCTCATCATCTGTTGCTTAAACACTGTCGTGTTTAAGCGTAGCAACCAGGCGAATATTGGGGTGTTATTTCAGTGAGTTAACAATCGCAAAACCAAGAAACTGCCAATAGCAGTTTCTTGGGGGTTGGTATTTTACTCAGTGGTTAGTGCCTGAGTTATAGGGGCGTAAGCGAGGAGAATGCTATTTGCTAACGCCATCAGCTCGGGATAGACAAGAGTACTTTGCTTCGCGATACAACGTTGCTCATCAAGCACATCTTGCAAAATATCTTTTGTGGTAAGCGGGTTGGCGAGTACCACACGGAATACATGCGTCGACCGCCCATCAAGATGAGTGGGCGTTAATGTGGTACGTGATACAAAGTTCTGACCCGCTTCTCGCTGTCGTTTTTGAATGAAAACCGTCAACGCATTCAGTTGTTCATGGAGCGTATCTTTTTGGTTTGATGTGGCAATGGCGTAGGCTTGCTTTACAGATTCAGGAACGTAGCGATAGGTCAGTAAGCACAACTCGGGTTTGCTGATGATCTCAAAATCAGACTGCTGCGAGACTAGGTTGGAAAAGTACTCGGCTTTTTCGACGCTTTGGTCAATCAACAATTCGTAACCTTGACGACCAATGATGTTGAGGCTTGCAAACAGCAGCATTGCCATGCCACCACGTGACCCCTCAAGGGTATGGCTGCCGAGATCTTTTGAGCCCTTACGTAAAATGTAATCAGCGTGATGCTCAATAGCTGAAACCAACGATGGGTCTTTGAATATCACCATGCCAGCACCCATGGGCACATACATTTGTTTGTGAGCGTCAATGGTGACGGAGTCTGCACGCTCAATGCCTTTGAGCTTTGGACGTTGCGTGTTCGAAAGCAGGCTTGCTCCTCCCCAAGCGGCATCAACGTGAAAGTGCATACCTTCGCGTTCGGCGATATCTGCCATGGCATCTAGCGGGTCAATGTTGCCCGTTTCAGTTGTTCCAGCAACACCAATTAGCGCAAATGGCTTGATGTTTTTCTTCTTGAGTAATGCGACAGTTTCTTCAAGCTTATCGATACGAATACGATTGTTTTCGTCGGTAGGAATCGCAATAAGAGATTCACGACCAATGCCCAGAACATCGGCAGATTTCTTTAACGAATAATGCCCGCGTTCGGAGACAAGAATGGCGAGATCCTCGTAACCATAATGTTTCATGGCGCGAAACAATCCTTCCTCAGCGACACCTTTAAAAGCGCCATCTGATTTTAGGGCAGCATTTCGAGCGACCCAAAGCGCAGTAATGTTTGCGATGGTGCCGCCAGAGCAGAATGCGCCAAGCGAGTGCTCAGCACTGTGCATCCAGCTATCATAGAATGCATCATCTTGCTGATAAATAAGCTTATGAAGCATGCCCAACACTTGACGCTCTAGAGGCGTGAATGCTTTTGATGTTTCGATTTTCACCGTGTTCTGATTGAGCGCAATCATGATCTTAGAGAGTGGCATCAAAAAGTAGGGTAATGCTGAGGTCATGTGCCCAATAAATCGCGGCGAAGAAGTGTGTACAGATTGCGCGACCAGTTTGTCGAGTAAAAACTCTGTGTGGTCAGAAACAAAAGACGGCTGTTCTGGTACGTTGGCGTTACAGAAGTCTTTTTCTATTTCCGTCAGTGAATATTCGGTGGCAATGATGTGGTCTTGCAGGAAACGATTTAAGTTCTGCGAGATCGCCTGTTCAATCGTTCCCAAAGTGGAGTTTGGGGCTTCAGGTACAGTAAAAATACGGTGAAGGCTTTCTAGTGATGCTTTTGCCTTCTTTGTCTCAATGACCATATCAGGAATGCTTTCTCGAAGTTGGGTGGGGTTAGCTTACGCGACGCCGAACAATATGTATCGATGAGACACGACGAGAGTCATGCAACTTGGAGATTGTTCTTTCTAGTTGTCAGTAGGTAGATGAGGTCGCGATCGTCAAAAATTAAGGCAGTCCGTGCCGAACTGCCTGTTGGCGATAGCGACTATGCTTTTTTGTCACATTGAGTCTGGGACAATGCTTGCATCTCACTGTTATAACGTTCTAGCGGTACTTCAATTTCTTTTGGATGACTGAGTAGATCAGCGAGTGCAGAACGCAGATCATAGTTACCTTCATGGGCTTTGCTTTGACGGAACTCAAACACTTTCTTTGCCGCTTCGGCAAGTTCACCTTGTGAGTGGCTCAGTGCTTTTATGTCTTCTTGCGTCAAGTTCAACCACGATTCAACGGGTGCGTCGAGGTTTAGTTTACTCGGGTCGTTTGCAATGTAGTAATCAAACGCTTCGTTATTCAGGGTAAAGTGATTGCGTCGGCCTTCAAGAAACCAGTTAGCAACGCCTTCTAAATTTGGGTCTTTCTTAATGGTTAAATCTACCAAGTTTTCGTACCAAGAAATCGACGCGTTGACGTAGTTTTCATATTTCTGAGTCGCACATGCAGGATCAATTTGATTGATGTCTTTGGCGACGGCAATGCCGGGAAGAAGAGTGGCAAGAAGAAGCAGGGCAGAACGACTCATATCGCAAATCCTTTTTGATCGAAGTATATAGCCATTGCAGAACGGCATATTTTTATTGTTGTTATGGTAATGGTATACCCAAATGACCTCAAGGTGCATGTTTCACTGAGAAAAAATCGTGATTAACCCATGGCTTTGACGAGGTTTTAAAGGGAAATTGTCATCAGGTCAGAGTCATTGACCTCAGGAAGCTCAGATTGAAGGTAAAACGGTTATAACATCGAGAGAGTGGGCGCTTGGAGGTTACGAATATTCGCTTCAGCCTAGACGATTCAGAGGATGAACGCGCCTAGGCTGAGTGATTACAAGCCGTAATATGGACTGAAAAAAGATTACACTCTGAGTGCTTTCTCAGTGTCTTTGTCGAACAGGTGCACATTGTGTGAGTCTATGGTTAACGGCAGCGTAGCGCCATCTTCAACCACAATATGTCCTTCCACTCGCAGTGTAATTTGATGCTCAGTACCAGATACATTGCCGTAAACCAGTAAGTCAGCACCTAAAGACTCTGTCAGAATGACATCCATAGACAGTTGTTTATTCGCTGGATCGTCAGCAATTTGAAGATGCTCAGGGCGTAAACCGATGAGCAATTCTCTATCAGCGACGTCCAGTGGTTTCACGCAATCGCCATTCTCAAATACAAGCTGCCCGTCTTTGATTGCGCCGGGCACAATATTCATTGATGGGCTGCCAATAAATGTCGCCACGAACAGAGACGCGGGCTTATCGTAGACTTCAAGCGGTGTTCCGATTTGTTCAACGTCACCACCATTAAGCACCACGAGGCGATCAGCCAATGTCATGGCTTCAACCTGATCGTGCGTGACGTATACCGCCGTGGTATTGAGGTTGCGCTGAAGCTTTTTGATTTCAAGGCGCATTTGAACACGCAGCTTGGCATCAAGGTTCGACAGTGGCTCATCGAACAAGAAAGCCTTTGGACGACGAACAATCGCACGTCCCATAGCGACACGTTGGCGTTGACCACCAGACAACTGGGAGGGTCGTCGTTTTAGTAGGTGGTCAAGTTCGAGCATCTGTGCAACGTCGTTGACTGTCTTTTCAATTTCATCTTTCGGTACACCACGGTTACGCAAACCATAGGCCATGTTATTGAAGACGGTCATGTGTGGGTACAATGCGTAGTTTTGGAACACCATGGCGATATCTCGCTCGCCCGGCTCCCGCTCATTCACGCGTTGTTCATCAATGGAAAGCGTACCGCCAGAAATGGTTTCTAAGCCTGCAATCATGCGTAGTAGGGTTGATTTTCCACAACCACTTGGGCCGACGAGGACAATCATCTCACCATCATTGATGGCTAAGTCCACGCCATGAATTGCTTTGAACCCGTTTGGGTAAACTTTGCTTATTTGATCGAGTGTTACTGTTGCCATTCACGCATCCTCTGTGTGAAAGATTTCTATCTACCGGATAATTGGTGTTTATTTTTCTGTTTCTACAAGACCTTTCACGAAGAGTCTTTGCATACCAAGTACCACTAATACGGGGGGCACCATCGCCATCAAGGTGGTTGCCATCACTCTGTTCCATTCCACTTCGCCATCACCGACTGCCAGCATGCGCTGAATGCTCATTACGATGGTGTAGTAGTTGTCATCCGTCGTGATCAACAGCGGCCAGAGGTACTGGTTCCAACCGTAGATAAAGGTGATAACAAACAAGGCTGCGATGTTAGTGCGAGAAAGCGGAAGCAAAATATCAAAGAAGAATTTGATAGGGCCTGCGCCGTCAATTCGCGCCGCTTCGAGCAGTTCACCAGGCACGGTCAAAAAGAACTGGCGGAACAAGAAGGTAGCGGTAGCACTCGCAATCAAAGGAATGGTGAGTCCTGACATGGTGTTAAGCATGCTGAGATCAGCAATGACCTGAAATGTCGGCATGATCCGCACTTCAACAGGCAGCATGAGGGTCATGAAAATCACCCAAAACGCCAACATACGACCGGGGAAGCGGAAATACACCACGGCATAGGCTGACAGGATGGATATCGACAGTTTGCCGAAGGCAATGCCCAGCGCCATTAAGGTCGAGTTCCACAACATGCCCGCAACCGTGATATCAAGCTCACGCGATGTGCCTTCGGTGAAGACTTCAATGAACACATCAAGGCCACGGTCGCCAAACCATAGCGGTGTCATGCCACTAACGAATTCTTTGCTATCGTGCGTTGCGGCCGTTAATGCCAGCCACACGGGCAGCGCGACAATCAGTACACCGACAATAAGCACAAAGTGGCTAAAAAAGGTGAGTAGGGGTCTTCTTTCTACCATTAGTAAGCCACCTTCTTCTCAACGTAACGGAACTGAATCACGGTCAAAATACCTACCAAGATCATGAGCAGAACAGACTGTGCCGCTGAAGAACCTAAGTTCAAGCCAACAAAGCCATCTGAATATACTTTGTAAACCAAGGTGGTGGTTGAGCTGCCTGGGCCGCCTTGTGTCATCGCGTGGATAACGCCAAAGGTATCGAAGAAGGCGTAAACCAAATTGATAACTAATAAGAAGAACGACGTCGGTGACAGCAGTGGAAAAATGATGGTGAAGAAGCGTTTTGCGGGGCCAGCACCGTCAATCGCACCTGCCTCAATCAGTGAGCGAGGAATGGATTGAAGGCCGGCCAAGAAAAACAGGAAGTTGTAACTTATCTGCTTCCATGTTGCGGCGATAACCACCATGGTCATACCATGACTGCCATTGATAAAGGGATTCCAATCTACTCCCATGGCAGTAAGTGCATGGGCAAGCACGCCGACAGTCGGGTTGAACATGAACAACCAAAGAACACCTGCAACGGCAGGCGCGACGGCATAAGGCCATATCAACAGGGTTTTATAGGATGTTGCGCCTTTGATGACATGGTCAGCCATGACGGCCAACAACAAAGAGACACTCAGTGCGAGCACCGCAACAGCGAAGCTGAAGAACAGTGTGGTGCCAAAGGTTTCAAAATACGTACTGTCTTCGAATAGCTCGAAGAAATTGCTAAGCCCTACAAATTCAGTGTTTAAACCAAAAGGGTCTTCTAGCAAGGTTGATTGCCAAACTGCTTGTCCTGCCGGCCACAAAAAGAACACAAAGGTGATGATTAATTGTGGAGCGAGGAGCATGAGTGGCAGTAGGGTGTTTTGGAAAACGGGTTTGTTATCCATAAGCTATCTGCATCTCTTCCATGAAGGAGGGGGGCGAACCCGCCCTCCGTCTGATTACTTTAACTAGCCAAGTTAAGAACTGACGCTGTTATGAGTTCAGCGTTACGTTCGAGGGTTATTTGTTTGCTTTGGCAAACTTAGCGAGTAAGACATTACTGCGCTGTACTGCTTTGTCTAAGGCTTCTTGCGCCGTTGCTTCGCCAGACCAAACGTTCTCGAGTTCTTCGTTGATCACATCACGGATTTGTACGAAGTTGCCAAGACGAATGCCTTTTGACGCTGGCGTAGGCTCGACAGATGTCATCTGCGTGATGGCGACGTCGGTACCTGGATTTTTGTCGTAGAACCCTTCTTTCTTGCTTTGCTTGTAAGCAGCATGCGTGATTGGTAGGTAACCCGTGAATTGGTGCCAATCAGCCTGAATGTCACTGCTCGACATGAACTTGAAGAATTCCGCTACACCTTCATAGTCTTTCTTGTCGTGGCCTTGAAGTACCCACAATGTCGCGCCACCGATGATGGAGTTTTGAGGGTTCTTAATTTCAGACTCGTAGTATGGCAATTGCGATACACCAAACTCGAAGCCATCAACGTTACCTTTGATACCCGCGTAAGACGCTGATGAGTTCATATACATCGCACATTCACCGCTATAGAAAAGTGGTGCGCTGTCTGAACGGCGGCCTCCGTATTTGAATGTCCCATCTTTTTGCCATTCAGCCAGTTGATTGACGTGTTTAACAAACGGTTTGTTGTTGATGAGAAGTTTTGCATCTGTGCTGCCAAAGCCATTGTCAGCAGTGGCAATCGGTTGGTTGTGGCGCGCACCGAAGTTTTCGATTTGAACCCATGATTGCCAACCTGTGGTGAAGCCACATGTTACGCCGTTGTCACGCAGCTTTTTGGCAACGTCGCCCATCTCTTCCCACGTTTTTGGTGGTGTAACACCCGCTTTGGCAAACAAATCTTTGTTGTAATAAAGCACAGGAGTTGAGCTGTTAAATGGCATAGATAGCATGTTGCCATCTGTGTCCGTGTAATAGCCTGTTACGGATGAGAGATATTCTGATGAATCGAACGGCGTTTCCGTGTCTTTCATCAGTTCGTATACTGGGTAAATTGCCCCTTTTGCGGACATCATAGTCGCCGTGCCTACTTCAAAAACCTGCACAATTTCAGGCTGTTGTTTGGCGCGAAACGCTGCAACGGCACCCGTCATGGTTTCTGTGTAGTTACCTTTATAAACAGGCTTAACCACGAATTCCGTTTGGCTTGCGTTAAATTTGTCAGCAATCTCATTCACTTTTTCGCCTAGGTTGCCACCCATGGCATGCCACCACTCAATCTCTGTTGCTGCATAGGATGGTGCTGCGAGCATGAGTGAAACAGAGGTGAATGCTGCCAATTGACTTAACTTCATGTAGAACTCCTTGTCTGTCGGAATAGTTGCAATTCTTGTTCTATCTGTATCAACGTCCTAACTGCTCGAACGAGCAGCATTAGGTGAGCATACGAGCAAATTGTTGCAATTTTGTTATAGCACTCGAAAGGCGGAGTGTCATGATCGCAAACCACACAACAGATTAAATTTGCATCAGATCAGATGGCTTTCTCAAAATTTGGAAGCTTAGATAGGTAAAGAGATATATACCCAAACAACCTGAATCCTGCATCTCCAGGTTGATTGGGTATACAACGAGAACGGATGGCAGACACCGAGGTGGTGTCTGCGACAGTGAAGGAATTCGCTATAGTTTGTCAGCAAGAACAGCAGCGCGAACGTGGCGAAGCGTTTCGTCGATATCGACGTTGTCGTTGTTGTAAAACCGGGAGATGACATCAAAGAGCGCGATCTGGGAAGCGCGTCCAATGGCCATGTTGTGCGAAAGACTTGCAACAAGGTTGTCGGTCGCAGCGGCACGCAGGAAGGCTTGCATGGCGTCTTGTGCACAATCATCGAAGCTCTTCATGTCGATATCAACACGTACAGGAATTGATCCTTTGTTTTGGTTAAATTCTCTCTGAAACTCCGGATCAAGGATTAGCGTCGCTAACTCTTTTTGAGAGGCAATGGTTTGTGGGTTGTCTTTGTTAAAAAATACGAAGCTGTCGATATTGAATGAAAACTGATTAGCGGTTCCAGGCGCCGGCAAACAGACGAAATCTTTTCCTGCGATTTTGTCGGCTGCTAAAAACTCGCCCTTTGCCCAATCACCCATTATCTGCATGGCAGCCTTACCTTCGATAACGAGCGAAGTGGTGTCACTCCAGCTTCTACCAGGACTGTTTGCATCTGTGTATTGCTTCATTCTCCGAAGCGTTAGCAAGGTTTCACGCATTTTAGAGCCAGTAAGCAGTTCGGAATTATGCTCGGAAAATGCGCGTCGAAAATCATCGGTACCCATGATGGCAAGTGCAATGGATTCAAATAACGTCGCTTCTTGCCATGCTTCGTTGCCTAGCGCGAGAGGGATATAGCCAGCAGCTTTGATTTTTTCAGCGGCGACAAAGAATTCATCTAGCGTTTGTGGCAGCGCTGCGCCTACTTCTTCAAACACCTTGCGATTCGCCCATAGCCAATTGACTCGGTGAATATTGAAAGGGACAGCAACATAGTGACCATCGACTTTGAGATAGTCCGATACTCGGCGAGGAAGTAATTCGCTCCAGCTTTGCTGTTCAGCAACGTCATCGATATTGGTGAGAAAACCCTGAGCGCCCCATTCTTGAATTTCAGGACCTTTTATTTGTGCTACATCGGGCGGGTTGCCTGAAAGTGTGCGAATTCGAAGGGTATTGATCGCACTTGCTCCTGCACGTCCTGGAACGGCGAAGTCCTTCCAGTTGTGGCCTTGCTCTTTCATCATGTCTTTTAGTTCTTTGACGGCTAGGGCTTCACCACCGCTGGTCCACCAGTGAAGGACCTCGATTTCACTACCGTTTGTGTTTTCGCTTGTGCTTTGAGTGTCTGCTGCAATGGCAAACACTGGGACGCTTAAGCTCAGCGAGAGCAAAATGGATACAATGTTCATAGCGTCACTTTTATTGATCGACTTTAGGGAACGCAATGTCAATTTGAAGCCCCCCAATGTTTCTGTTAGATAAAATCAATTCGCCACCGTGGGCGCGAATGATGTTCTTGGCGATACCCAAACCTAATCCTGTTCCATGTAAATCAGTATGAAGACGGAAGTAGGGATCGAACACTTTCTTTAAGTATTCAGTTGGGATACCGGGACCGTTGTCCATTAGCGTAATATCGAGAGATTTTTCGCTGTCATGAATATAGACAAGGACTTCGTCGCCATATTTCACGCCGTTATCGATGAGGTTAGTCAGGCATCGTTTAAAAGCGAGTGGTTTGCAACTAAATGGTCGACTTTGCTCGCCGCGAATGATCACGCGTTGGCGTTGTTGATTGTGGATTTCCGCGATACTGGTGATGATTTGCAATACATCAATTTGGGTGACGTTCTCGTGAATATCGGTATCTTTTACCGTCTGTAATGCGCCTTTAACCATGATTTCTAGCTCATCCAAATCCTTATTGATTTTGGCTGCTTGAACTTCGTCGTCGATTAATTCTGCGCGGAGTCGTAGCCGAGTGATCGGTGTCTTCAAATCATGAGAAATAGCGCCAAACAGCTTTTCTCTATCATGCATGTAGCGTTGCAATCGCATTTGCATCAGGTTGAACGCACGAGTCACTGTGGTTATTTCGCTTGCCCCTTCTTCGACTAATTCTGGCTGCTCAATATCGGTGCTGAGTCTGTTCGCCGCTTGCGCGAGGCGTTTAAGCGGGCGGGTCTGATTGCGTATTAAAGTGAAGGTAAACACCAGCAATAGGGTGGTAATTGCAAACAGGAACACGATTTGATCGGCATTCACCAAATCATTTTCTAACGTAATGTATGGGGCTGGTAAAACAGCGGCAATGTAAACCCACTGCGATGCATCCAACTCGATTTGTACGACCAAAATGGGAGGATTTAGCGGTTCTAGGCTCAACGTATGATGCGCCCAAGACTTTGGAAGATCAGAGAGCAGTAAGCTGTTATTTAACACGCGAAGTGTTTCAGGACGAGAAAACTCTACGTGAATCGCGTCAACGGTGGGTAGCTCTTTTTGTAGTACGGTTTGGATAGTCTTTACGGCTTCTCTTTTTGCCAGACTTTCTTCGACAGGCTCAATGTCGATTTCTTCTGTATTAAATGAAACGAAAAAGCGTGCGCCACCCATGTTCCGCAATTGATCCAGTGCGATATGACGATATTCAACAGGCAAGGATTGGAAGAACGTCGTCGTTGAAGCGAACATTTGCGCCATGCTTTCCGACGCGGCTTTCAATCCGTCGACTTCCCGCTGCTTTGATTGGGTATACCAAAAGAAACTGGCAATACTCTGCGCGAGGATCACAGATAAAACAGTCAAAATTAGCGTTCGCGACAATAGCGAACGCGGCCAGAAATATTGCTTAAGATTCATAGGTAATATCTGCGACGAAAATATAGCCTGTTCCGCGCACTGTCTTGATAATGGTGGACTGGCGTCCGTTATCTTTGAGGCGCTGACGAAGTCGGCTCACCTGCACATCGATACCACGCTCTTGTGGTTGCGCCTCTCGCCCACGTGTCGCATTGGAAATTGCATTGCGATCAAGCATGGCATTAGGGTTTTCAATGAACAGCATAAGTAGGGCAAAATCAGCCGAGGTCATTTCTACATCTTGACCAGTGACTTGGTGATTTAGTCGCTGAGTGACGGGGTCGAGACGCCATTGCGCAAAGCGAATCGCCTTGGGTTTTGACATAGTCGTTTCTTGTAGCTGCTGTGTACGACGAAGTAGGGCGCGGATCCTTGCTATTAGCTGTCTTGGGCTAAAAGGTTTAGCGATATAGTCATCGGCACCGAGTTCTAAGCCGATAATTTGATCGGTTTCATCAGACACTGCCGTCAGCATGATGATAGGTACGCTCGAGTCTTGACGAACATATTTGCAAAGCGTAAAGCCGTCATCTCCCGGTAGCATGACGTCAAGAAGGATAAGATCGGGGTATTGAACAGCGAGCTTGGCTTTCATTTCTTGTCCATTTTGCGCCGTCGTGACGTTATAACCGGATTTGGACAAATACTCCTGAAGCAGTTCGCGGATTTCTAAATCGTCATCCACCACTAAAATCCGCTTCTGATTAACCATGAAAGTCATTCCTCTTATTCTTCTACATAAGCCCAATATTATCTTAGAGAATAAGGATTAGCGCTAGCGTCAAACGCCGAATTTGATGGGGTGAAGGGTATCAAATTCCCTGATGAGCATAGATTGCACTCATTGAGCCCTGCATTGTTTAGTCAGTAGTTTGGGTATCGTTAATCAAGAGCTGATTAAGTGCAATTACGGCGAGAAATCTAATTCCATTATCATAATCCTTCCGATACAGAAGAGAAGCGTCTCTCTATTGACTGGTTCAACGGTTAATGACACCGACAACGTGTCTGGATAAATCCGAATATTGTCTATTTTACTGACGGTCAGAATGTGAATTTGTCTGTCTAAAATCTTATATATTGTCTGACCAGCTATCGATACGCCAGATTGAAGTCTTGAAATATAAATGTATTTCAATTGGTTAAAGTGGCGATTTTGTAAGATCGTCATTTTTCATTTGGCTTCCATATTGAGACTCATGTTGCACATTTGGAACATTTGTACAATGCGACTAGGTTTTATACAGCGAGAAAGTGTTGTGGTGAGATTTAGGTGGTTTCAATGGCAGATGAAGTTGTAAACGGAACACAGACCGATGATGTGATTCAGGGCACTGCGTCCAATGACACAATAAATGGCGGTCTAGGTAATGATGTTATCACTGGCGGCAAGGGTGATGACGTCATCATGGGGAATGGAAGCGGAAATAGCCCTTCGTCATCTGATATTGCCTTAACTCACGAAGCAGACAGTAGCTTGTTTAATGTTCAAGGTGATGGTCCCATAAAGCTCGAACTCAGCAATATCGCTAGTTCAGCGGGGTTCAAAAGTAGCTTGGGCTATTACGTGGTCGATGACAATGGTTTGGTTATTGAAGCCCAGATTCTCGCTGATAACGTAAAAGAGGTGTCCGAAGCCTCCGTGTCTATTACGCCAGCCTTGAATGCCACTTCCGTTGGGCTGTTCCTTGTGCCCAATGGTTTTAATCGAGGCTATGACAACGGTCCGGTTGAGCTCGATTTAGTGTCTAGTCCTCCACAAGTCGTTCAAGATGGCGTGAGCACCAATGTCTTTGTATCGAACGAAGGGCTAAATGGTGATGGCGGAGACCACGAACGCTTCGATGGTGAAACCTCCGGTTGGGAAGACCTTTGGGGACTTGGCGATCGTGATTACGACGACGTGCTGTTGACGGTTTCTGCGGTTCAAACCGTGGTGAGTACAGACAATGACACCCTAAATGGTGGTCAAGGCGATGACATCATTTATGGCGAAGAAGGTGACGACACTTTAATCGGCGCACGCGGAGACGATGATCTCAATGGCGGCAGCGGCGACGATGTTCTGAGAGGCGGTCGAGGAAATGATGAACTGCAAGGTGGCACCGGCGAAGATTCGCTATACGGCGGCAGCGGTGCAGACAGTCTTTATGGCGGTGATGGCGACGACCTGCTAAACGGCGGTTCAGGTAATGATTTGTTGCAAGGCGGAGAAGGTAATGACTCCCTCATTGGTGGCAAAGGCCAAGACAGCCTATATGGCGCAGAAGGTGAAGATACGTTAAATGGTGGCAAAGGTGCCGACCAATTGTTTGGTGGTGATGGTAACGATACCGTTATTGGTGGTAAAGGAAACGATTATCTCAAAGGCGATGCTGGCGATGATTCACTGTTCGGTGGGAATGGTGCTGACGAAGCCAAAGGTGGTTTAGGAAACGACACCATAAACGGTGGCAACGGAAATGATGTTCTCTACGGGGATAAAGGCGATAGCGCTGCCCGCGGAGAAAATATGACATTTAACGGTGATTTCGAAGCATGGGGTGATGACTCTCGTGCTCGATGGGGACTGTTTGACGAAGCGGCTGGATGGACGACACCTGACAATGTCAAAGTTGAACTTCAGCAAGGTGGCTTCGGTGGCGGTCCAGCCAACTCTAACAGCAACACTGTTATGGAACTGGATTCCACACAAAATGCGACGGTTCAACAAACGATCAACGTAACACCAGTGGCGGAAAATCAAGATACGCCTCTTGAGTTAAGTTTCGACTACGCAAACCGCTACAAAGGAGGTGATACCGAAACTAGCCCTTTCTCTGTGACCATCACAGATCAAGATGACAACGTCATCTATACCCAATATTTCGACAACAACCAGTCTAACGAGAGTTACTTGTCTTTTGATGCCTTGTTCGTGGTTCCGGAAGGCACTGACGATATAACGGTTACCTTGCAAGGCGAAGGGAAGTCGGACAGTTTCGGCGCATTGATTGATAGCGTTTCGATTACACAAGTTTACGAAACGGTAAGTGTCGATGGTGTTGAATACGAATTTACCGGCAATGCCGATGTCATTCATGGCGGCAAAGGCAATGACACTATTTATGGTGAGACGGGCGACGATCAACTTAACGGTGGAAAAGGCGCTGATTATCTTGATGGTGGCTTAGGCGATGATAACTTGGTTGGTGGACGCGGCAATGATGAGTTGCAAGGCGGCGCTGGCAACGATGTATTGAACGGCGGCTTTGGTGCTGACACGCTCAATGGCGGCGATGACGACGATACGCTTTATGGTGGCAAAGGTCACGACTCGTTATCAGGTGATGATGGAAACGATTCTCTGTTCGGTGGTTTGGGTAACGACCAAATCAGCGGTGGTAAGGGTGACGACGCATTAACGGGCGGCAAAGGTAGCGACGTTCTAAACGGTGAAACGGGTAACGACACCCTCACTGGTGGTCGCGGCAATGACGAACTCAACGGCGGCTCAGATGACGACTCCCTTTACGGCGGTATCGGTAGCGATATTCTGCAAGGCGGTAACGGTGAAGACGTCGCCTATGGCGGTTCAGGCGCTGATAAAGTGTATGGCGGTAGCGGAAACGATCAGCTGTATGGCGGCAATGGTGCCGATAAAATGTACGGCGGTTCGGACGACGACAGCGTATACGGCGGCAAAGGCGATGATTATGTCAAAGGAGATGCTGGTGATGACGCTTTATATGGTGGACTTGGCAACGATCATCTCAGAGGCGGAACAGGGAATGATAGTCTGTATGGCGCAGCGGGCAGTGATGATCTAGAAGGCGAAGCGGGTAACGACACCCTGTTTGGCGGTCGTGGTGCTGATGATCTCGATGGCGGTGAGGGTAGTGACATACTGTATGGCGGTGCAGGGCGTGATGTGCTGCATGGTGATGACGGTAATGACATCTTGTTTGGTGGCCAAGGAAACGATGAACTCCAAGGCGGAGAAGGCAACGATACCCTGAAAGGTGGCGTTGGTGCTGATACGTTATATGGTGCCGAAGGCAACGATAACATTCTCGGTGGTGACGGTAACGATGTTGCCTATGGCGGTGAAGGAAACGACATCGTTAAAGGCGGAAAAGGCAATGACACATTGTCTGGTAGCAATGGCGATGACGTCGTCTTCGGCGGGGATGGTAATGACACATTGTCCGGTGCTAACGATAACGACACGCTGGTGGGCGGTAATGGTCGTGACAATATCAATGGCGGCAGCGGTGACGATTTGATGCTCGGTGGCAATGGTGACGATGTACTCTACGGCAGCAGCGGCAGTGATATTGCGTATGGTGGCGAAGGGACGAACAGCATTGAATTGGGTAGCGGGAACAATACCGTCGTTTATGACGGCAAAGGTAATGACACCGTCATCGACTTCAGCACTCGAGATGACAAGATTGTTATCCCTCGTTCGCTCGGGATGTTGTCTCTGGCTGCGTTAGGGTTGACGCAAGACGGTGCAGATGCCTTGTTGTCAATCGGGGGTAACTCACTTCGCTTACAAAACGTTGATGCGGGAGATATCACCGAGAGCAACCTTGAGTTTGTGAGTGACGACGATTTCGACGATATGTTGAGTGTCGACAATGTCATGGCGGTAGAAGAGCAAGGTATTGTGGCGCAACTTGATGGTGGTTTTCTTGCCACGGGTAACCTACTTAGCGAAGAAAATACCGTTGGTCATTGGCACATTAAGACAATAGAGATTGATGACACCATTTATGAAGTTTCTAATTCGACGGTGGTGATTCAAACTGAGCACGGTGAACTGACGGTGTTTGGTCAAGATGACGAACGCCATAGTGAAGGTGAATATGCTTACCACCTCACGACTGGAGCAGCAGTGGACCAAGCCTTGGAGCATTTTGACCTGAAGCTTGAAAACGACATAGGTGATGTCGCAGATGCTTCTTTCGATATCTTGGCCGGTGAAGAGGTGGACGATAACCTCCATGACTTAACGGGCGATAACGTCATTGAGGGAACAGCTGGAGACAATGTTCTCGTTGGTCATAGTGACGACAATGAAATCTATGGGTTTGGTGGCAACGACTTGATTGATGCTGGTCTGGGCGATGATTTGGTATCAGGCGGCGCGGGGTCTGATGATATGTTTGGCGGAGAGGGTTCAGATACCTTTGTGTTCTTGAAAGAGCATGCAGGCGAAGGCACTGTCGATGTCATTATGGACTACTCACCATCACTCGATTTGTTGGACTTCAGTGACTTGCTAGATACGGTTGAAAGCGAAGATCTCGGCAGCTACCTAGTTTCTCTCGAAAATAATGAAGAGAACGAAGCGACATTGTCATTAGCATCAGAGGGTGAGGCGGTCGATCAACAAGTCACCTTTAGCAATATGTCTTTGGCCGATTTGGCAGGCGCATTTGACATGCCTGTGAGCTCTACTGGTCAGGATGTGCTTAGCAATATGCTTGAGGAGAATAAGAGCATCATCAATAGTTTCTAAGTTGGTCTTGGCGCGTGTTAAACAGACAAGCGCGAAATGCTCCATCGAAACCCAAGAAGTGACCCAAGTAGAGATAAATAAAAAACCCGGCATCAGCCGGGTTTTGTTTATTCTAAGAGGGGGTTATTTATCTGCTTTCATTGCTATTCGAATACAATAAGCAGCACCACCCCAAGTGATGCCAAAACCAATTAGCATCATAATGATTGCACTTGTCGTCATGCGTTAGCCTCCTGTGCTTCTGCAGTGTCCTTAGCTGGTGATGAAACAACATTGATGATGATACCGATGACAGCTAACAATGCAGTCAAACCCCAACCAAGCATCAACAAATCGCTTTGAGCGTAGCCGCCGTACCCTTCGTTGAAAGTGTTCACCAAGTTTGTGCCTACAATCCAAGCCAGCATTAACGGGCTAATAAAGCGAACACACACTTCTAACCAAGCGCCCACTGAGAATTCAGAGACTTTATTCACGTATGCTCGAATATCAGAGACTTTGATCAGCCAGCCGATAATGACTAACTCAATCAAGCAGCTTGCCAGCAAGGCAACGTTGTTCATGAAGTAATCAACGAGGTCCAGTAGTAATAGGCCGCCATTTGTTGCGAATGCCATCGAAACAAATGCACCAATACCACATACAGCCGTTGCTGCAACTTTGCGGCTAACATTCAGTTTGTCGATGATGGCTGAAGTTACCGCTTCAATGATCGAGATGTGCGAGCTCAGACCTGCAACTACCAACGCCAAGAAGAATACAGGGCCTAGGATATATGGAACAGGAAGGAGGTTAATCGCTTGTGGCAACGTTACGAACGCCAAGCCAACACCACCACTAACCACTTCAGTGACCGCTTTCCCTTGCTCTAGTGCCATGTAACCTAAGATAGAGAAGATCAACACACCCGCAAGGATAGAGAAACCACAGTTGATCAATACCGTCATGAAGGCGTTGTTGGTGACATCAGATTTTTTCGGTAGGTAGCTCGAGTAGGCCAGCATGATTGCGAAGCCAACAGAAAGCGTGAAGAAAATCTGGCCATAAGCCGCAGACCATACTTTGGCATCAGTTAGCTTGCTGAAATCAGGCGTAAACAAGTAGTTCAGACCGTCAACGGCACCAGGCAGGAATGCAACGCGAGCGACAAGTAGTAGCACCATGATAAACAGCAAGGGCATCATGATCTTGCTTGCACGCTCAATGCCGCCCTTAACACCGGTAAACACGGCGGCGAAGGTGATCGCCCACGCGAGTGCCATTGGAAGTGCGATGTGAAGCTGCCAGTCGCCTAGGTTACTTGGAGAGTTGTCACCTAGTTTTAAGTATTCGCTAAAGAAGAAGGCGTTGGTGTCTGTGCCCCAGCTTTGGTCAACTGCAAAGCCAACATAGGACATCGCCCAGCCTATTACCGCGACATAGTAAACCGCGATCGTTGCTGCAATACCTACTTGGAACCAACCTAGCCATTCAAACTTGGTATTTAGCTTTGAAAAAACCACCGGAGATGAACCACGAAGCTTATGACCAAGGCCAAACTCCATGATCATAAACGGAATACCAGCGGTCAGCATGGCAAAAAGGTAAGGAACAAAAAATGCGCCACCGCCGTTTTCATAAGCCATGTATGGGAAGCGCCAAATGTTCCCTAATCCGATTGCTGAGCCCACAGCCGCAAGGATAAAACCTGCGCGTGAACCCCATTGTTCTCTTTTCATAACATCTCCTTGTTGTTGAAAACACCCGTCCATTTATCCTCGTTGCGCTAAGGTTGACCTTAACGTTTGAAGGCGGTGTTTTACGTGCCGTTACCTTTGGGTTTTCTCTTCGTTGTATGCCCAAGGTCTCAGCACTGGTGTTTCAACGATATTGTGTTTGTATCCCGCGGCTCTATGCAAAACAATCATCTGCTGGCTCGGTTATTGGCAGATTAAGCACTGGTAATAGGTAAATCAATAGAGCAGATCGGTTATGTTTCTTCTGATATGCGCTCAATAGTGTGGAATAGTATGTGTTGATTGGTCTTATCGATAATGTAACTAATGTATTGGCAGTGTATTAAACTGCAGTTAAAGCCACTGTTAGTAGAAAGTTGCGATTTGGTGAATTGGTTTGATTGGCGTAATTTTGAACAAAAATTGAGGTTTGGCTCGTATTTGTTTCCTGTTTGGTTAAATAATAAGTTTAAATGCCATTTTTGTTGCAAAATTCGTGATGAATTTCTTTTGAATTCTTGCGATGTAATCGATTTAATTGATTAATATAAAAGCAATTAAAGGTCAGTGTCATCACTATGCTTTAAGAAATCTATCAGTTAATACAATGTTAATGGTTTTGGTGTTTTATCATGGGTTGAAATTGAGTTTTTCCCAACGCATATGCTTCATTAAATGAATGAATATTCAATCACACTGTGTGTCACGAAATGTTTCATCGGGTCTGATTGAGGTGGCAACTTTTAGAGAGATATGCTGCTGAGGCTTTTAATGGCAGTACTTTGCAATGCGTCACAAATTGAAACAATTGGCACAAATGAAAGACGATCTGAGATGGGGTTGTGAATATTCTGGGTTGCGCTGTTAAACTGAATACATTAAAAATGTGTAAAGTATGTGTTATCGGAATTCATGTTGGCAAGGAGAAGCAGAATGGATATTAACCTTAAAATTGCATTGGCGACTGCATTCACTGCACTGGCCGGAATCATCACGTTTGCCACAGTAGCAATCGTCTTTTCCTAGCCACTCGTCCCATAAATAGTTAGCCCTGTGGCATTGGGGCTAGGTATAATTGCACTACTTGAATATATCCAAATAAGCGAGTGCCGTCGTGTTAAGCGAGCGCAACGGGCGTTAGAATGAAAGTATATCTCTAATCTGAGTTAAACCGAGGGATTTCATCGTACTAGCGCTATCATCGTTTTTATCACTTCTTATCGTGTGGGTATAAAACTTCTTTTCAGAGGTTATTGTGCAGATCCCTAAAGACAACCCGTTATCGTCATTTCTTCATTCTTCCTCAGAATCTAACCTTTGTCATGCAGTGCATTCCTCTGGCAGAAAGCGCCGAGTTGCGCTTGTTGCCCAAGGTGGAGGCCAGCGTGGCATATATACTTCAGGTGTGCTTGATAGCTTTCTTGATGCGGGTTTTGACCCATTTGAAATGTATATCGGTACCTCTGCGGGTGCGTTGAATATTTCATCCTATCTCACTCGGCAGCGCGGCTTTGGGCGTAGATTTATCACAGAGTATACGACGCAAGATCGTTTCTTTAACTTGTTGAAATACGTCAGGCGTCAACAGTTTATGGATCTCGATTGGGCGCTAGAGATTATGGGGCCAACACATTCTCTCGGATTAGATATCGAGAAAGCGAAGAATGTACTCGTCAATCGACATGCCTACGCGTGCGCCACCAATACTCAGACTTTAGAGCCAGACTATTTTCGTTTGTTTGAAAACGATTGGATGGACGTACTCACCGCGACGTGTGCAATCCCCATGCTTTACCCAAACAGTGTAAAACTTGGCGATCAATATTATGTAGATGGTGGCGTCAGTAGCGCAATTCCAGCGAGAGAAGCTTTTAACCGTGGCGCCGATGTGATTGTCGTGATCAGAACGGAGCCCGTTGTTCAGGATAAATCACACATTAGTTCAACCATTATCGAGAACATTCGAGGCCGTGTGGAAACGCGTTTACCAGAATACTTGGCGCGTTTAAACATGGATGATCGATTTGAGCGATTGTCTGAGTTCCATCAACAACTCTCTCAACGATTAGAAGAAGTTAAACAACGTTACAAAGAAAATACCCCAGAGCCACTTTGGGAAAAAATCAAAGAGATGATGCCCAAGACGACGCATCGTAATGGGGGGCGATGGCTTTACGGCGGAGACACTATCTATCGTTTGCACGCCATGTCGGGTCAAAAGCTATCCAGTGACGTTTTAGAAATGATGACTAAGCATTTTCACAGTTATCAGGACGCTATTCAGTTTATGTCCCATCCGCCACATCGCGCCGAGTTAATTCAGATTTCTCCCAGCGAACCACTTTTGAGTAGCCCATTGTTAAGCAAGCCCTATCAACTAGAGCATGACTATCAAGATGGTTTGGTCGCAGGGCGTCGTTTTATTGATGAATATGCGGCTGTACTGAATGATGTTTCGTCTGTGAACGGCTAAAGTAAAGGAATACACAGATCGGTATTGCCTAAACGGAAGTATCTGTTAACTCGGGGTCTGAGTGAAAAGACTCTGCCGATATCAAGGATGAACGATTGACCGAATTTGAAAAAATGCAGCAAGGCAAGCCCTACAGTCCCGCCGATGCAGAGCTAACACAATTTCGCTACGCGTCACGTCGGCTCTGTCAGCAACTCAATATGATTGACCCTGCTGACGACAAAGCCCAAGACATGGTGGTGACTAAGCTGTTTGCTCAACGCGGCCAAGGCGTTGCGGTAGAAGCGCCTTTTACTTGCACATACGGCATGAACGTCCGAGTAGGGAGTAATGTCGCCTTTGGTCCTAATTGCACGCTTATCGACAGCGGACACATTGAAATTGGCAACAACGTGTTGATAGGGCCAGGGGTTGGTATCTATTCGATTACGCAAAGTTTGTTGCCTCTTGACGTTCAAAATGGGGAACACGAAATTTCGTTACCTATCATTATTGGTAACAACGTTGTTATCGGCGGCAATAGTGTGATCAAAGCGGGTGTTTCAATCGGAGAGGGCGTGGTGGTTGAATCGGGTTCTGTTGTTGATGGTGATATTGAACCTTTTGCTGTAGTGGCGGGAAACCCGGCGGTCGTAATCAGGCGTCTGCGCTGAGGTATTGGCAGATTCGTAGCACATCTGTTACGATTGCCCGCTTCATCGATAGCAATGTTACATTATAACAATTCATGGAGATCGATGTCATTGTATAGGGTAGTACATATTCCGCTAATGTCGGAAAAACAGAGAATTACAGTCGATGGCAAAAATTAGAGCAAGAGTCCCACTGAATGTTGGTGTTGGGAGCAATATTCCCGCTGAAATCCTGTCATTTGATGGTTTGAACTCAAATCAAGAGCACGTCGCGATTATCTTCAATAGTGTCGATCAGCAGCAAGGTGCGCCGCTTGTACGCATGCACTCAGAATGTCTCACGGGTGATGTGTTTCATTCTTCGCGCTGCGATTGCGGCGAACAACTTGAAGAGACAATCCAAAAAATGGGCGAACAAGGCGGTGTACTGCTTTATCTTCGCCAAGAAGGTCGCGGTATTGGTCTTTATAATAAGTTGGATGCTTATGAGCTGCAAAGCCAAGGTATGAATACTTATGAAGCCAATAATCATCTGGGTTTTGCTGATGATTTACGTAACTTTGAAGATGCGGCAGACATGCTGAAAGCGTTGGATGTCATGACCATTCGTTTGATTACTAACAACCCTAAAAAAATTAAAGAGATACAAGATTACGGGATCTCGTTAGAAGCAGTGATTGGTACACAAGCGCATCTTAAAGACGGCAATAAGAAGTACTTGAAAGCCAAAGTGTCACATGGTCAGCATAAATTATCGATTGATTGATATGTAGATATAGCCTGGTTGTCGAGACCAGTCTGGCAAAGAAGAGCAGCGCATCGCGCTGCTTTTTTATATTTAATTTCTAAGCAGGGCAAAACAGAAGGCTGGTTAAAAAAGAAACTAACATAAGAAAAACTAATCCGTAAGATAATTTCTTATCGTGTGTGAAACACGTTATTTATATTGTTTCATGTGTCTGTCGCGACTACTATCTGCAAAAAAATAGCGACAGCGCCTAGATCCTCTGAATTTCTTCCGAAATATCATCTTTTAGTTCTCTGGTTCGCATTAAAGAAACTTGTTTATTTAGCTTGCTAGGGGAAGTGGGTAATGTCTGCGACAACACCTATATCAAAAATTCTACTGATGGTGATCATTTTGGCTGCCGTCGGTCAAATGACACAAACTATGTACATTCCGTCAATGGCATTGATGGCTGAAGATTTTCAAGTGTCTCCGGCTATGCTTCAGGCCGTGATGGCGTGTTATCTGATCCCTTATGGTCTTTCACAGTTTGTTTATGGTCCTCTATCTGATCGCTTCGGACGTAAGCCGATTATTCTAATGGGGTTGGCCATTTATCTGGTGGGTACGGTTGTTACGCTAGCGGCACCGAGTTTTCACTGGTTCCTCGTGGGCAGTGTGATTCAAGGTGCAGGTATTGGCAGTGGTGGCGCGATGGCACGAACTCTCACTCGAGATTGTTTCGAAGGTAGTCGTCTTCACCGCGCAAACAGCTTGGTCAGCGTTGGTCTCATATTTTCGCCATTAATCGCCCCCGTGTTGGGAGGCTATTTGAGCGTGTACTTCCAGTGGCAGGCCAGCTATGTGTTTCTTTTTGTGTTAGCGGCAGTCGTGTTCCTCATCATGTCTGTGAGTTTTCAAGAAACATTACCTCCTGAAGCCCGTCGTAACGATTCTGTGCTGAAGAGCTACCACTACGTGATGAGCAATCGAAAGTTTCAGGGGTACCTGATTTGTTTGATAGCGGTATTTTCGGGTATTGCTGTGTTCGAAGCTGCGGCAGGTGTACTGCTTGGAAGTACGCTAGGGCTTAGTGCAACAACGGTGAGTTTGTTGTTTGTCTTACCATTACCTGGATTTATGCTCGGCTCCTGGTTATCTACCGTGATTGAACGTCGCTTGTCAGCCGGAGCGGTGTTGATTGTAGGATCAGTGATTTTGATGATCGGCGCATTGGTTGTTTTTGTGCCGGGTTATGACGGCTCAGTGACTGTTGAAAGCCTGATTGGTGGTGCGTCTGTCTATTTCATGGGAGCGGGACTTTTGTTTCCTGCCGCAACCACGGGGGCATTGTCTCCGTTTCCTAGACATGCCGGAACTGCTGGTGCAGTGTTAGGTGGTGTGCAAAACATGGCAGCAGGGTTCTTTACGTTGTTGGCAGCGAAGATGAACGTCAACGACCAGTTTTCACTTGGTGCAATACTACTCACAATGGCAGTGTTATCAGGACTAGGCCTTCTCTTGTGCCGCAATAGAACAGTGGTTCCCGACTTACCTGTTACGGCTTAGCTATAATGTAAATTATTGAATTTTAAGGCGGGACATCTTATTGGATGTCCTGTTTTTTTACGTTTAGATTCAACTGTCCGTTAATGTCCACACACTGTAACGTGAAATATTTTTCATGAATTATTGCGACACATGTCAAATTGGTGCAGTCTGTACGCCCTGTAGCGGAGTCTGAGAGGAAAAGGAGATCCATATTCACTCCCGCTGAGATAATCAGATAGGCGGTAAACACTCAATGAATTCAAACAGACAGTCAGATTGGCTGGGTCATCCTCGCGGCTTGTTCCTTCTGTGCGGCACAGAATTATGGGAACGTTTCTCTTTCTACGCAATGCGCGCCATCTTGGTGCTTTACCTCACTGATAAAACAATCAATGGCGGTTTGGGTTGGACAACGCAAGACGCACTGAACCTTTACGGCATCTATACAGGCTTGGTTTACCTGACACCTGTTTTGGGTGGGTGGCTTGCTGATAATTTTCKTGGTCAACGTCGATCAATCATCATCGGTGGTGCATTGATGGCTATCGGTCAGTTCACACTGGCATTGCCGAATAGCGTTATTGATCCATTTGAGTTGCAAGCCTTTTATGTTGGTTTGGGTTTCTTGATCGTGGGTAACGGCTTGTTCAAACCGAACATTTCTACCATGGTGGGTCAATTGTACGGGGAAGGTGACAACCGACGAGACGGTGCATTCACTATCTTCTACATGGGTATCAACTTAGGTTCATTGTTGGCGGGTATTATTGCAGGCACGGCATCTATCCATTATGGCTGGAAAGCAGGTTTCCTGTGTGCCGGTATCGGTATGCTGCTGTCGCTGGTCGTGCAATTGCTGTTTGCAAATCGCCTTCTAGGCGCTATTGGTGTTGAGCCAGCGGCGGTTAAACAACGCCGCCAATCGGGATCGACCGAAAAGCAACCTTTAACCAAGATTGAGCGTGATCGTCTTAAAGTCATTGTTGTGATGAGCTTGTTTGTGATCATTTTCTGGGCGGGATTTGAGCAAGCGGGCGGCCTGATGAATATATATTCTCAGGACTACACGAACCGCATGCTAGGTAGCTTTGAAGTACCTGCGGCTTGGTTCCAGTCTTTGAACCCAATGTTCATTATTATTATGGCGCCTTTGCTGGCCGTTTTCTGGCGTCGACTAGGCGCAAGTGAACCAGGGTCTCCGATTAAGTTTGCTATGGCTATGGGCTTTTTATCACTAGGCTTTGTCTGCATGGTGGGTGCGGCACTTCAACAAGGTGGTGATATGTCCGTCAAGGCATCCATGTGGTGGCTGGTTGGTGCATACTTCTTCCATACGTTGGGTGAGCTTTGTTTGTCACCGATTGGTTTGTCTCTCATTACTAAACTTGCGCCACTGCGTTTGATGTCGGTGATGATGGGGACTTGGTTCTGTGCAAATGCCGTGGCTAACTATGTAGCGGGCTTTGTTGGCAGTCACGTTGGTGACGCTGGTCCATTGGCCATTTTCAGTGGCATTGCGATCACATCAGCGGTCGCTGGTTTGATGTTAATCCTTTGCTCCAATAAGCTTGTAAGCTGGATGCATGGTGCAGAAGGTTCACAGCAAATTGACGAAACGCTGACAGAAAAACCGGCGGTTATTGCATAAACTACTAGGCATGGAGAGGGCTATCTCACAATAGCCCTCTCAAAAATATGCTGTACGGTAAAAGAAGAAAAGGCCACAAAAATAGGCCCCATTCATGCTCAAATCAGTCATCAGTACTGCATCTAAACTCGTCTGTTTCTCATACTATCCCATCTTTTTTTAAGTCCTAGTTAGATTCTGCCCAAAACGTGGCCTGATATTCCCATTAAATACCGTATGCGGTATTGCTCCTGTGCAACCAATCTAGGAATCTGGGAGAGTATTAAGGCGGCGTTATCCCGATGTTCTATTGCCATCGTAGATGCTGTATGCGCCACTTAACGAGCAGTTATTACTACAACAATTTCGGAGAAAAAAGCCAAACCTGTTGTGAGGCAGGGACGGAAAGTTTCGGATCTCTATTGCTCTCAACAGTAAAAGAGATGGCTGAGCTGCCTCTAGCTTTGGTGAGCACATAGAGGGCAAAACAATGGCAAATATCATAGGTACTGGCAACGCTGACACACTCAACGGCACCTTGGGAGATGATTATATCGAAGGTAGAGGTGGCGATGATGTCATATATGGTGATGTAGGTTCTTCTAACGGAAACGGTTCAACAGGGGCTGTGTTCGTTTTAGGTGAAGACTTTACGGCTTCGAGTGGCGAGTTTCATACGTTCTGTTTCCCCCCTACGCTAAACTTCGAAGGTTCTACCACCAACGTTACCTTTAACGATAATGATGGCCAACTTAATGGCGATGACAATTGTAATGAGTATTCTGATGACCAAACCCAAACTGTGGAAATTGGTGGTCAGGAAGTCGGTGTTAACGTGGACTATGGCCTTAAATACACTGACTCTTCAGGCAATATTTACACGTTTGCCGTGGTCGATATCGATGAAGACAACACGGGTAACCACTACAACAATGTTGGTGAAAACGGCAAGATCTTAATCCAATTGGATGGCCCAGAGATCACAAGTAGCACTCAGCTTTCACTCGTTCCCAACTCTTATCACAACATCAGTAGCCTAGATTATTCGTCTTTCACATCACCAGAGACCGTTGATCCGAGCGTGGGTGGTGACGATGAGATTTATGGCGGCGACGGTGATGATACCGTGTATGGTCAAGGTGGTGATGACTATATCGAAGGTAACAATGGTCAAGACTCACTTCACGGTGGTGACGGTGATGACGTGATCTACGGTAATACGGCATCCCCGAATTTCAATGATGACCCTTGTGTTAACGTATTTCAGATGGGGAATGACTTCACCATGCCTTCAGGTGGTGAGTTCCATACTTTCTGCTTCCCTCCTAACTTGTCGTTCGATGGTAGCTCTACCAAGGTGACGTTCCAAGATGATGACGGCACATTGAATGGCGACAACTATTGCAACGAGTATTCTGACGATAGCACGCAGACTGTGACGATCGATGGTGTTGAGTATCCTGTTAATCTTGATTACACCCTGAAGTATTGCGATACCGACGGCAATATTTATGAGTTTGCCATTATTGATGTTGACCTTGATGGTAACGGACATCATTACAATAACCTCAGTGAGAACGGCAACCTGTTGTTGCAATTGAGTGGTCCTGAAATTACGGAATCAACGCAATTGTCTCTTGTTCCGAATTCTTATGCCAACATCAATGGTCTCGATTATTCAGAGATCTCTGAAGCGACTACGCAGGTCAATAATGACGAAGACTACATTGATGGTGGTGCGGGTAACGACACCATCCATGGTCAGTGGGGCGATGATGAAATTCATGGCGGCACCGGCGATGACACGATTTATGGTGGTAAAATCGCGAGTCAGACCATCGAGCTAGATCGTGGTGCTGATGGTTACTGGGATGTGAGTAATGGTGACGCCGTCACGCTAGACCTATCAAGTATTACTTCGAGTGCAGCATACAGCAACAGCGTGGGTTACTACGTGTTGGATGCCAGTGGCAACGTCCTAGCTGCCTATGTGATGGCTGATAACGCTAAGTTGGACTCAGCGGCACAAGCTGTCATTGATGTTGATGGCGCAGCGCGCATTGGCCTATTCATTATTCCAGATGGCGACACCGCAGGCTTTAACGAAGGCGAGGTTACATTGAGCTTTGCTAGCGGTAGCCCAGTCTTTAGCCAGGGCAGCCTCACATCTGCGGGCTATGTATCTGAAACGGGTAAAAATGGCGACCGTTTGGATCATGAAATTAACTCGGGTGAAAATTCTTGCTGGGAAGATTTGTGGTGTCTTGGCGACAAAGACTACAACGATGTCGTCATGAAAGTGAACGCAACACAAGTTGTTGAAGAAAGTGATGCTGACACCATCTATGGTGAAGAAGGTAACGACACCATCTTTGGTGGCGATGACAATGACACTATTTATGGCGGCGTAGGTGACGATATTCTTTACGGCCAAAAAGGTGATGACGTTGTTCATGGTGGTGACGGTAATGACACTATTTTTGGTGGCCCAGGTAAAGATGAACTTTATGGCGATGCTGGTGATGACTTCCTAAATGGTGGCCCAGGCAGTGACGTGAGAATCGACGGTGGTACTGGTGTTGATGAATATCGTGGAAGCAAAGGTGATGATGTATTTATCTTCGGTGAGGATGACTTCGTTGGCCTATCGGTAGAAAACAGCAGTGGAGAAATGGTCAACAAGCAAATGTATCTGGGAGACCAAGGTTTTGATCAAATGTTGGTCACTGGTGACACTCACGTAGACTTCACTGGCGTTGCATACCAAACGGATTCATCAATCACGGGTAACGTGATGGCACAAATTGAAGCTGTGATTGGGGACGAGGGAGACCAAACCGTCACCATTAATCCTAATGCAATTTGGGCTGAGTCTGATATCCCATTTGGTGAAGATTTAGGTACACCTGATGATTGGGACGGATTCATCGCACACCTTGGTGGTGGCAACGACACCTTAAACCTTTCTGGTGTCCCTTGGAGCTACAATGCGACAGGTACCGTCAATGCGCCAATCAGTGCTGATATGATCAGTACATTAGGTTTGTCAGCGGCTGAAGTTGGCGAATTAAATGCGTTTGTGATTGAACACGATACCCTTGACCGTACGATCACCATTTGGACAGACGCGGAAGACGTGACAATAAATGGCGTAGATATTTTTTAACAACGTTTAGTCGCGAATCGTTTTACGATGAAAAAGGGAGAAGCACATGTGCTTCTCCCTTTTGTGTGAAATACGCAATGAAAATACTAAACACTCATAGATGAGTGCGGCTGACCCAAAATGGTCAACTTTGCGCTTCATTCTCTAAATACAAAACGGTGGCGGCGACCCTAGAATCGACACCTAGCTTTTTAAGCAAATTTTTCAGGTGAACCTTCACTGTTGATTCCGAAATATAGAGGTTTTCACCAATTTGCTTGTTTCGAAACCCTTTTGCCACTTGTTGCAATATTTCTAGTTCACGTTCTGTCAGTTGCTGAAAAGGTGACACATGTTCTTTACTGCTTGAGAGTAATGCTGTGACTTGTTCACTAAATGCTTTTTGTCCCGTCATTGCCGCTTTTAGCTTATCAATCAACTCTTCAGGTTCACTGTCTTTGAGCAAATACCCGTCACCGCCTGCTTCTACGATGGCGTGAATATCATTGGGGTTGTCTGATACGGTGAGAATGATGATCGTTGCTGTGCATCCTTCCGATCTTAGGGCTTTCAATGTGTCCAAGCCTGATAACCCTTTCATGTTGAGATCTAGGACAATTAAATCAGGTTCACACCGAGACACTTCTGCAATGGCATCCGCGCCATTGCTTGCCTCTGTAATGTTAGAAAATTCAGGCTCAAACTTGAGTAGCTGTGATATGCCCTTGCGCATTAGCGGGTGGTCATCCACGAGCAGCACGTTCCACTCAGACATCTTTATCCCCTAGATCTGGTTAAAACTGAGTGATACACGGCATCCTTGTGCAGGCGCAGAAAGGAATTCTATATCACCACATAACATTTTTGAGCGTTCTTGCATGATTTGTAGGCCATAATGATTTGGCTTTTCTTCTTGAAGATCAAAACCAATGCCATTATCTGATATCTCGACATAAACTCGCTGACCCATTTGTCGACATTGTACGGTGATAGTGGTGGCATTGGCGTGCTTAATCGCATTGACACAGGCTTCACGAATGATCTGTAACACATGCATCTGATACTCAACCGTCATGGAAACGGTGTCAATAGAAGATGAGACGGTGATACTCGCTGTTGTCTGACCTTGCAGAGTTGATATCATTTCTTCCAGCGCAAGGCGAAAGTCACTGTTTGATAACGATAACCTAAACGCCGTGAGCAACTCCCTCAGTTGGTCATAAGTCACTCGCAATTGTTCACTGATGTCATCAGCGATAGGTTCGCAATCTGGTGCGTCAGCATTTTTTAGATGTCGTTTGAGTATGCTGGTTTGAATTTTCAGATAAGAGAGCGATTGAGCAATGGAGTCGTGTAGTTCACGAGCCAAGGTCGCACGTTCTTCCATGACAGCTAAATGCATTGCTTGCTTCTGCGCATGTTTATATCGCACACCGCGAGCCAATATCGCTGCGATGCTCTCCAGCAATGCGCGATCTACTAAGGTGTTATCACCTTGCCAATCCAGTGAACCGAGAACTTCATTGTCATGCAGCAGAGGCAATGTGTGCCATGCAGTCTCTTTGGCATCGCCCACTGAAACGCCCCAATGGGATTCATTTGGATGGTGAACATCCAGTTTTAATGCTGTCATTCCGCCTGCGTTCAAGGAAGTCTCCAAAATGTTTTCGAAGATAGTGCGAGTTAGCTGGCTAGATGAAAGTAGTGTCGAGCACTTATAAAGAACATTCAAAGAAAGATTAGCTTTGGTTAATTTTTGCGTTTTCGATTCAATTTTTGATTCGAGATCGGCATACAAATTTTTGAGCTCACTTGCCATTGACGAGAAGCTGTTTGATAACACACCAAGTTCGTTGCTTCGAGTGGGAGGTAAGACAACGTCGAAATCTCTGCGTTGTATTTGTTGGCTAGCTCTAACAAGTGTCTTTAGGGGTTGAACGATACGGCGTTGCGTGTATTGAATTAAAAACAAGACGGTGGCGAGTATTAACCCTAAACCAATGCTACCCGAAATTGCCAAAGCTTGAAGCTTATTCTCTGAGTGCTTCTGAAGTTCAAATACGAACCTGTCTATGTTGTTAACAAATAGACCTACCTGTTCAAGATAGAACGCACGGTCTGATCCTAACAGCTCGGGTCTCAGTTGCATCCAGCGTGTAATCAACTCATCGTATTGCTGTCGAATGCTTGTGGGAACCGCCGGGTTGTCCAATAGTAAAAGTTCTGGAGAGAGTAAGGAATACTCGAAGGATTGAACATGCTCTGGCAGTAGAGGTGAATCCACCACAATGTCATAGGCAACGCGATAGCTTTGCATTCGCAAGGAGCCTGCCGTGTTAATGGCTGAGGCATCATTGAGGCTAGACGCTAGCGTAATGATAGAAAAACCGGTAATGAGGACGGCTAACAGCAATATGACCAACAGAGCACGTGCTACTGTGGTGGTAACTGACTGTTTCACTTCAATCTCTTTATTGCTGTTCGTCATGATAAGTCTATTTTCCTACCCGAGCTTAATAATGTGACGTGTGCACCATGAAATAATTGATCTAGCGCAATCCTACCCCCGATCTACCCCCTTAGAGGTATGTGACCCCTTCACTTAATTCTTTACCGTGAAAGCATCAGATTGTGGCTATAGTCACTGCATGTAACATTTGCGGAACACTTGGATGGTCGATCAACGACGACGCTTTTTTCTCCGAAGCGCAAAAATGGCTCAACAACAATCGCTCCCTTGGATCAAAGACATAGGAGCGTTTACTGACCATTGTACGCGATGTGGTGAGTGTGAGCGCGCTTGTGAAGAACAAATTATTGTTTCAGGAGATGGCGGGTTCCCAACGATCGACTTTAATCACGGAGAGTGCACATTTTGCTTTGCTTGTGCTGACTCATGCCCCGAGGGTTTGTTTCATCCCAACACAGAACCCCCGTGGCAGCAGTATGTTTCTATTGATGAAAACTGTTTAGCGCAAAAGAACATTGAATGTCGCAGCTGCCACGATGCCTGTGACGAACGCGCCATTCGCTTTCAGCACCGATTAGGAAGCGTCGCTCAACCAGAAATTAACGTTAAAGATTGCACGGGATGTGGTGCGTGTATTGCGCCTTGCCCAACCAATGCAATCACCATGGAGCAACAACAAGCATGAATGAATATCACGTTACTAGCCTCGTTGTTCACGCAGCGGCAGATCAGACTGCAACAGTGAAAACCAGCATTGAAGCTTTGCCTGGTACCGAAGTGCCTGCCACCAATGAGACGGGAAAGTTGGTCGTGGTGGTAGAAGGCGAAAGTCGCGGGGCGCTGCTAGATATTTTTGAACAGATTAAGGGGTTGCCGGGAGTGCTCGCGGCAACCTTGGTTTTTCATCAGGTTGAAAATGAATCACCTGAACATAGTGTTGAAGGAGTCGAAGAATGAAACTGACACGCAGAAAGTTTCTGAAAGCGAATGCGGCAGCTGCAGCTGCTAGTGCTGCTGGTATCACGCTTCCAGCGGCAGTTGCACACGCTGCAGGTAAGGATGCTGAAGTCACGTGGGACAAAGCACCGTGTCGTTTTTGTGGTACAGGGTGTGGCATTTTACTGGGTACGCAAAATGGACGCATTGTAGCGTCTCAGGGTGACCCTGAAGCACCGGTTAACCGCGGTTTGAGCTGCGTTAAAGGCTACTTTCTTCCAAAAATCATGTATGGCAAAGACCGTCTGACTCAGCCTTTGCTGCGTAAGAAAGACGGTGTTTATGACAAAGAAGGTGAATTTACGCCAGTAAGCTGGGATGAAGCGCTCGATTTGATGGCGGAAAAATTCACGACGGCTATTCAAGAAAATGGCCCCACGACAGTAGGTATGTTTGGTTCAGGCCAATGGACTGTGTGGGAAGGCTACGCCGCTGCCAAATTAATGAAAGCGGGTTTTCTGACCAATAACATCGACCCGAATGCGCGTCACTGTATGGCATCTGCGGTCGTTGGCTTCATGCGTACCTTTGGTATGGATGAGCCAATGGGCTGTTACGATGACCTTGAGCAAGCTGACGCGTTCGTGCTTTGGGGCTCAAACATGGCAGAAATGCACCCAATCTTGTGGTCGCGTTTGGCTGACCGCCGATTGTCTGCTGAGCATGTTAAAGTCGCTGTGCTTTCTACTTATGAACATCGCAGTTTTGAACTTGCTGACAACGGCATTATTTTCACGCCGCAAACCGATTTGGCGATTCTGAACTACATCGCGAACTACATCATTCAAAACGACAAAGTCGACAAAGACTTTATCGCGAAACACGTTAACTTCCGCCAAGGTGCCACTGACATTGGTTATGGTTTGCGCCCGACAAACCCTCTTGAGCAAAATGCCAAGAATGCGGGAAGTGGTGCGTCGGATCCTATCGACTTCGATGCATTTGCGAAGTTCGTAGCGGATTATGATGTGGAATCCGTCTCCAAGCTCTCTGGTGTTCCAGAAGACCAGCTTGTAGCGCTTGCCGAGTTGTACGCCGATCCAAAAGTGAATGTGGTTTCCTACTGGACAATGGGCTTTAACCAGCACACTCGTGGTGTTTGGGCGAACAACCTTTGCTACAACATTCACTTGCTCACGGGCAAGATTTCAAAGCCGGGCTGTGGTCCGTTCTCGTTAACAGGCCAACCTTCAGCCTGTGGTACAGCGCGTGAAGTGGGCACATTTGCACACCGTTTGCCAGCAGACATGGTGGTGATGAACCCTAAACACCGAGAGTTTGCAGAAACGAAATGGAAACTGCCTGAAGGCACCATTCCACCGAAGCCGGGTTATCACGCGGTACTACAAGATCGTATGTTGAAAGACGGCAAACTCAATGTGTATTGGGTGATGTGTAACAACAACATGCAAGCTGGCCCGAACATTAACGAAGAACGTTTACCGGGTTACCGAGACCCTCGAAACTTCATCATTACATCAGACCCTTACCCAACTGTCACGGCGATGGCATCAGATTTGATTCTGCCGACCGCAATGTGGGTTGAGAAAGAAGGGGCTTACGGTAACGCAGAGCGTCGTACTCAGTTTTGGTATCAACAAGTGAAAGCGCCAGGTGAAGCGAAGTCTGATCTATGGCAATTGGTTGAGCTTTCTCGACGCATCAAGGTTGCAGATGTATGGCCAGCAGACTTATTGGCGAAACAACCTGATTTCCAAGATAAGACCTTGTTCGACATTTTGTTCGCCAATGGACAAGTTAACGAATTCGGCTTGGATGAAATCCCTGAAGGCCGCTTGAATGACGATGCAGAGGCCGCGGGTTTCTACATCCAAAAAGGTCTGTTCGAAGAATATGCAGCATTTGGTCGCGGTAAAGCGCATGACCTTGCACCTTTCGAAACTTACCACAAAGAACGTGGCCTTCGTTGGCCTGTTGTAGATGGCAAAGAAACATTGTGGCGCTATGCCGAAGGGCACGACCCGTATGTGAAAGCGGGTGAAGGGTTCTCGTTCTACGGTAAGCCTGACAAGAAAGCGGTGATATTTGCACTGCCTTACGAGCCCGCAGCGGAAGAGCCGGATGCAGACTTTGATCTTTGGCTATCAACTGGGCGTGTTCTTGAGCATTGGCACACAGGCACAATGACTCGTCGTGTTCCTGAGTTATACAAAGCTTTCCCTGATGCGGTGGTGTTTATGCACCCATTGGATGCGAAGAAACGTGGCCTTCGCAGAGGTGATGCGGTGAAAGTGGTATCACGCCGTGGTGAAGTGACAACGCATGTAGAAACTCGTGGTCGTAACCGCGTACCAGAAGGTTTGGTGTTTATGCCGTTCTTTGATGCTGGACAACTCGTGAACAAGCTAACGCTCGATGCGACTGACCCATTATCAAAAGAAACCGACTACAAAAAGTGCGCAGTTAAGATCGTAAAAGCCTGATTGGCAACGCTGTCTAATAAGCCAAAATAGCGCGTGTTGTTGGTGGATAGCTAGCAACACGCAATGAGCAGAATGATTTGATTCGAAAGGATCCGAACATGAAAAAGAAAATCACCTTGTCACTGTTACTCGCTGCATTCGTGAGCACCATGGCGTTTGCACAGGTCACGTCATTGCGAGGCGACCAAGATATCGGTGAAAACAACAGTTTGCCGAAAATTAAAGTGGTACCAAAAAATCAAGACCGCTTCGCTTTGAACTATGTCAATCAGCCACCTATGGTTCCTCACGCAGTGGATGGTTATCAGATTAACCAATCTAATAATGCGTGCTTGCAGTGCCATGATGTGGATGTTTACCGTAAAACTGGCGCGCCTCGCGTGAGCCCTACGCACTTTATGGATCGTGACAACAAGGTACTGACTCAAGTGTCAGCACGTCGTTATTTCTGTCTTCAGTGCCATGTACCACAGGCACAGACTGAAGCGTTGGTGGAGAACGATTTTGTTCCTGCTGGCAAGTTCGGTCAGTAGGGGGAGCCAATGAAACTACCGGGGTTCATTACAAAAAGTTGGAAATGGTTCAGAACACCGAGTCATTTTGCTATCGGTACCATCCTTATTTTGGGCTTTGTTTCGGGCATTATCTTCTGGGGTGGCTTCAACACCGGCATGGAAATGACCAACAGAGAAGAATTCTGTATTGGTTGTCATGAAATGCAAGACAACGTGTACCAAGAGTATGTCGGTACTATTCACTACACTAACCGAAGTGGCGTAAGAGCCACTTGCCCTGATTGCCACGTTCCGAAGGAATGGGGGCCGAAGATGATTCGTAAGATTCAGGCGAGTAAGGAATTGTATGCGAAGGCATTTGGTATTGTCGCGACACCGCAAAAATTTGAAGATCATCGACTTGAAATGGCAACGCGCGAGTGGAACCGAATGAAAGCCAATGACTCTCAAGAATGTCGAAACTGTCATAACTTCGAATTCATGGATTTTAGCTCTCAGAAAACAGTCGCAGCGTCAGTTCATGATCGAGCGGAAGAGGCGGGTCAAACTTGTATTGATTGCCACAAAGGGATCGCGCACAAATTACCGCGTAACTTCGATGCAGGTAAAGAATTCAAATTCCCTGCGTCTCCGCACTGAGTTGTGTTGAATTGAATGTAATATGAGTAAATAAGGCCTGCAATGCAGGCCTTATTTCTTGCGTATTCGCTGCCTGAAGTTATGCAGCGCGCTTCCATAGCAGGTGACAGAACTTTTGTTCAGGGTCTCGGCTAACAAGCATTCGAACCAATACATCATTAAGTTCATCTTCATTGGCAAGGCCAATACGCACTTCGACAAAGGCTTCTCGGTCAACGTCAAAACCGACCTGTTCTTCCCAATCAGAACTTGCTTCAACCACAATGGCTGCGCCATCTTCATCAAAGCGTTCTTGATAGGCGAGAAGATCGTCGTAATCTAGGTTGTCTTCAGCCATTTCATAGAAAATGTCGAACGCGGTTTCTAGTGTTTCGTCGATAGAAAGAAGGGAAGCGGTCATAGTTATTCCAAAATAATAGTAACGGCAGCATTGTATACCCAAACAACCTGAAAATGCAGGATTCAGCGAGGTTTACGGACGTTATGATCTAGGCGTCCCTTTGCCGATGTAGTGATCTCCATCAAAAAGGGATAACACCGAGCATGGCGTCAGTAAACTCGCCCGAAGGGAGGCCCTCAGTGCGTCCACTTCATCGTTAAATTCCTGTGAAATAGAATGACTATTCCTACAAGAATTTGCCTTGAACTGAACGCACTGATGGCCTCTGAAATCGAGCATCTTCAGATTGATTGGGTATATACCCAAACAACCTGAAAATGCAGGATTCAAAGACTACCAAAAGGGTGGGTTTTGTTGGCTGCCATGTAATGATGACTATTGTAAACCTCGAGTGATGATGTATTCAAAATACTGCCGCGCGTGAATCCTCCTTATTCTCACTGAACAAGCCCCTTGAGTTTGCTGGCATAAATTAACTGCATCGTGAGAACGGTAGTGATTATTGATTGACAGGGAGGCGGTGATTGATAGAAAGGAGACGGTGTACATATCGACATGCCCAACTTGTTGGGATGGTTGCTCAAAAATCGTTCTAAGATTCAGTTTTTATGGGAAATTAACGCTGAACATGGCTATGTTTCAAGGTGCATGGGAAAGGAACTCGTTCTAAAATAACTTTACTAGATAAGTAAAAAAGGTGATTGGCTTGTACAAGGTAAAACCGCGCAGTGGACTACTGGCAGAGATAGATAGAAAAACGCCATTGCAAACAGACTATGTTGAACCAACAGCGGCGGCTGTGCGTCAGATTGGCGGTTTACTTGGTCATACGCTGCATAGCATTTATATCTCTGGCGATGTAGCGCAACGTTGTGCTGGTAGCAGTGCAGACTTTGAATTTACCTTGGTGACATCTCGAGCGCTAAATGTACAAGAATACACATCGTTGAATACGATTCGTTGGCGTATTGAGCAGTCTAGTGACGTTGTAAAGCGAGTAGAGTTTGACGTCGTTCCTTTGAAAGATGTTACGGCGCTTGTGAATATATTCAAGTGGGGCTTCTTTCTGAAACACTGTGCGCTTTGCATGAGTGGCGACAACCTTGCAGATAGCTTTGGTCATTTTGAGGTCAGTTGGGAAGTGTCTAAGGCGATGAATGATGATCTTGCTGGAAAGCTCAAAGATCTCCGCCAAAAAGTGGCGGTCGCAACCAAGTGGGGCTCGCAACTCGATGCCGCCGAAGAAGCCGCGAAGCGACTGATAAAGGCTGCGTTTGGGCTGGTCGCCAGTAAAGAAGGGCGATGGGAACATGATCTGCAGATTTGTGCTGATGCGTTTCTGGTGTCTTATCCCGAGAAAAACGTGGAAATTGAACGTCTTTTCTATCTCATACAACGAAAACCTGTAAAGAAACGTGCCGTGGTTGCCTTAATGGATGATTTCGGACAATGGGTGCTGTCTGAATATGCCCGTATTGATCGAAAGATTGGATAGTTATTCATTAATGTGTTCATGTGCCTCTCTCCAAAACACCACTCTATTTCCCGTTAACTCGTTGATATTACCTCTTGGTCTTATAGTGTATTTCACATTCATTTAACAAAAAGGAGACTAAAAACACACAGAAATTGGGTTATGTTTGGTCAATTGAGCTAATTTGGATGATTTATTCAATATAAGTGACTAATTATGGTTTACATGCGTGAGGAGTTAAATTAATCTTGCGCTCAATTAGTCACATATTGTGAATATCTATTTCGTTCACCGCATCGCTCAGGAAGTATCGCCATGCAGAAAACTCAAGACTTGCCAACAACATCTTCATCGACACGGAATCTGTTGATGTTCCTAATTCCTTCACTTCTTGGTGTCCTTCTCTTTATGACACCCGTGATGATCAACGGTGGGTTTACCATTCCTATCGCGGTATTGGCAAAATCAATGCTGGGTCTTTTGGGCCAATCTGCTCCGATTGTTGTGACGTCAATTATTCTCGTTAGCGCGTTCGGTTCATTGCTGGCTCTTGCGATAAAACCTACATTCGTGACGAAATCTAAATTTCTTACTGGCCTATTCTTACCGACCCCTTTTTGGCTAGTCGTACGCTTGCTTGGTGCAACCTTTGTCACCATGGCGTTCTTTGGGTTTGGTCCAGAGCATGTCATCGGTGGTGCAACCGGCGGCTTTGTGATGGGCGATTTACTTCCAACATTGTTGTCCGTGTTTGTATTTGCGGGTTTGTTTCTACCATTACTGACCAACTTCGGTTTATTGGAACTGATTGGTACATTCATGACGCGTATTATGCGTCCGTTGTTTGGTCTTCCTGGTCGTTCTGCGGTTGACTGCGCAAGCTCATGGTTGGGGGATGGCAGTGTCGCGATATTGATGTCTAGTAAGCAGTATGAACAAGGTTACTATACTGAGCGTGAAGCAGCAGTGGTGGGAACTACCTTCTCTGTGGTGTCAATTAGCTTCAGTTTGGTTGTGATTGCACAGGTGAATCTGGAACACATGTTCGTTCCTTTCTACATCACTGTTTGTTTGGCAGGATTTGTGGCAGCTATCGTGGTACCTCGCTTACCACCACTATGTTGGAAAAAGAACACGCTAATTAACGGCGAAGAGAAAGTGCTTGAGCACGAAGCATTACCAGAAGGTGAAACGCTGTTTTCTTACGGTATGAAATCAGCAGTTGAACGTGCTTCTCACATTCGTTCACTGAGCGACGTATTGAAAGAAGGTCTTCAGAACGCGGCAGATATGGTCCTTGGTGTGCTGCCGGTAGTTATGGCAATTGGTACTTCGGCGCTTATTATCGCTGAGTACACGCCAATCTTCACCATCCTTGGTATGCCGTTTGTTCCTTTGCTTGAACTGCTGCAAATCCCAGAAGCGGTAGCTGCGTCTGAAACCATGCTGGTAGGTATTGCAGACATGTTTCTCCCTGCGGTACTGGCTGCAAATATCGACAATGAAATGACGCGTTTCGTTGTGGCAACCTTGTCTGTGACGCAGTTGATTTACATGTCAGAGGTGGGTGCGCTTCTATTAGGCAGTAAGATCCCAGTTAAAGCTTGGGAACTGGTGATGATCTTCATTCTACGTACTCTGGTGACACTGCCTGTTATTGCTGGTGTGGCGCATATGATCTTCTAAGTCATCGTTTTTGTTTTGACAGAATAGCGACCTGTGGGTCGCTATTTTTTTAATAGCGTTGTTTGTACGAGGAAACCACTCAACGCTAGGTTCAATATGGAAGGCTAAACCACTGAGATCTTTGGCCTTAATTACGCATTATTTCTTGGTATCATCAGTCTCTTCGCTGTCGAGTTTCTTTTTCGCCTCGTCTACCAATAAAACCGCTTCATTTTCAACATCGGTAGCGGCATCTTTAATCTCTTGTACTCTGGCTTTTTCGACAATTTCGGCCTTTTGGCCTGCAGTGGCATCGGTAATATCTTCAGCGGTGGCGTTCAGAGCGAAAAGGGCTGGGATGAAAAGAGTGATCAGTGCTTTGGTCATGGACATGCATATTCTCCTAGCAGAGTGAATAGCGAATAGGTCGAGTTTTTCGATTGTTCGTATACCCAAGTCTCCTGAAGATGCAGGATTCAGAGAGATGTGCTTGGGTATAGACATACAGCACGCATTAAAAATAAGCATTCAATCGCTGTAGAGTACGTCTCATCTTTGAAATGAGAAGATAGTTTATGATGAGCATCGAGCGACGAAGTCCCAATAAGGAAATGTTTTTATATGAAAATCATTTTATTACATGGCCTCTATATGCATAACGTGGTCATGCTTCCGCTGGAAAAAAGACTTGAGCGTGCAGGGCATGAGGTTCTGAATCTTGGCTATAGAACTGTCGCGCCTGATTTGGAAGAGATGTTTAAAGCTATCGATGCTTATATTGATGGCGATGACGCTGCCATTGTTGCTCATTCTATGGGGGGAGTGATGGCGAGAACCTACTTAGAATGTCAGAGCGAAATGAGCCATCATGTTAAAACGGTGGTCACGTTAGGGACACCACATAACGGTTCTCAAGTTGCCGCATTCTTTAAAAATATTGGGGTAGGTGATGTGATGTTTGATCAGGCAACCAAATATTTATTGCCTGACGAGATACCATCTTGGTCATCAAAAGCCGCGCTATATAGCCTAGCGGGTGACTTGTCGATTGGCCCTGCGACAATATTGCTACACGGACAACCATCAGACGGTACGGTGCTGTTGGAAGAAACAAAGATTGAAGGCATGACAAGCCACGAAATCTTCCCGTTGACCCACACCTCACTGATCTTTTCTGAACGTGTGAGTGATAGGGTGATTGAGATCCTTGAATGACTTGCTTAACTCTCTTTGTAAGACAAAGGGAGTTAAGCATGGTCGAATGAGCCCATGTGACACTTTAACTAAAATTTAAGCAAGCTTTCTGATGGAGAGGATTCTGCCCAGCGAGAAACAAAACTGCCATCCGGGTCATAGGCTTTGGTTTGTTCTTCTAAGTTGAAGTGGCGTTGTCCGCGCGGATCAGCGCCGACGCCTGCCAGATATTGCCAATTTCCATAATTGGCTGCGACATCAAAATCAATGAGTTGCTGTTCAAAATACGCTGCTCCAAATCGCCAATCTACCCCAAGTTCGTTGACTAGGCAGCTAGCAACGATTTGACGTCCTCTGTTTGACATATATCCGGTTTGATTAAGCTGTCTCATGCAGGCATTAACGATGGGGTAGTCAGTGGTTCCCTGTTCCCAAGATTTGTACTTCTCACAGTAGAAAGTGGTGAGTGGGCGCTTTTTCTGGATGCCATCAAACGCGAACATGCGGGCACCGTGGTAGTGCATCATCCACTGGAAATATTCCCGCCAGAGCAATTCGGCAAACATGGTTTGAGAGGATTCATCTCGGCCATGTCGGTATTCATAATTATCAAGTTCAGCTGCCACCATGCGAGCAGAAATAGATCCATTGGCAAGCCATGCTGAAAGTCGAGAAGAAAACTGCCACCCGTCTAAGCCGTTACGTGTCTTCCTATAATTTTTAAGACCTTGAGATTTCCAAAAGTATTGATTAAGTTGCACCATCGCTGAGTCTTCACCGCCATGGTAGGGCGTGAGGTCATAAACAAATTCCTGACCTCCCCAAATATCCCGTCGTTCTTGAATGACTGCCGGTAATGATTCTGGCGCGCAGATTGGAATGCACGGTAAGGTATTTTGCTGTTCTAGGTGTTTTCGGAACTGGGAGAATGACGCAGGGAAATTGGCTTTTTCGAAAGGCAGTTGATTACGAAGGAGTAGGGTGAAACTCTCACTCACACTGACTTCACAACGAAGGGTATGTTGTAAATAGGCGGCTTGTTGCCTTTCATATACGCCGGGGTGATCGGTGATTCCGACGTAGTCAATTTGGTGTTGTTTACACAATGCTGGGATAACCTCTAAAGGATTACCTACTTTCACGACGAGACGTTGCTTACGTTTTTTGAGTTCCCTTTCCAGTGCTCGCAAAGACTGATACAGAAATTCCTCTCTGAATCTTCCTAAGTGCCGTGATTGGTATCGTGATGGTTTTAACCAAGCAGGATCTATTACATAGACCATTAGCGCATGCGTGCAGCGCCGGGAGAGTGCGACCAATGCGGGGTTATCTGCCAGTCGTAAGTCGTTTCTGAACCAAATGAGCCCTTTCATGTCGTTTCTCCTTAAAAACGATGATGGATTCGAACAAGTTTGGCGAATGATTAAGTTAGGTCAGGCACCTCCCAGTGAAATGATGAACTTGGAAATGGGCATGTGAAACAAAATTAACCGGCTAGGATTACACACGATAAATCTGTCTCATTACTAAAGCGTAGTGCAGCATCCCTAAAGTCAAACAAACTAAGAAATGAAATGTGTGCGAGATCAAGTTGCCGAGCCTAGTAAGCATGGTGTTGTAGTTGGGCATAACTATCTATTTGTACTGCATACAGAGTCGCCAGACTAATGCTTGGGCTTACTACCTTTTTCCTGCCGCTGCTTATAAATATGAGGCAATGTATAAGTCTTGTTCAAGTTGGTTGTCAGCCTTTTTTACGGTTTTAGACCTAATGTATTAGTCATGGGCTTAAATATGAGGCTGCTTTCTTTAGTATTGAGTCAAGGCAAACGGGCAGAGGTATTATCGTGAGCGTCGATCAGTTATCAAACTCAGTGCGACATGCATTGTTAGGCATGTCAGGCATTCGTGAAGAAGTCGATAATGAAAAAGTGTATTTCTATCAGCATGGCAGGTTGTTTAGCATTGTCGATACAGAAGGTTTGCAGTTTGTTGTGGGTCAAGAATGCTTACAGCAAGCGATGAAGCTACCCGGCGCTAAACTGGAACAGCCCGGAGGGAAAAGGTGCAAAGGCGTGATCAGTGTGTCTGCCGAAAAATGTACTGAAACGGATATCGACTTTTGGCTGTTATTGGTATTACCAACGAATCAAGGAACTGTTGATCCGATCGTTTTTCACTAGACATTAGTGAATGTTCGGTTGTGTTATAAACAGAGACATTTTTCTTTGGTGGTAATGGACGGGAGATGATTAATTTCCCTCTCAACGACTTTACATGACTGACAAACTCTTCTCGTGCGCTATTTCTGTTTTTCTATGCTTCCCGCACCACAAATACCCAAACAGCTTAACGATGCTGGTTCCACCAGACTGAGTTCGCTTCGAGCTATGGTGCTGATTCGAAAGCCCAATGGTTAGACGTTGAAATATACCCCAAAGGCAGTTCGCTCTGGGGTTTACTCTTGTTGCTTAAAAATCTTATACCGACACGACACCCTTACTCTTTTTACCTATGGCGTCGGAGTACCAGCGTTTGGTTATTTTGCTGGCGAAGACGTATAGATAGTCCACTTGTTGATAACGCGCATTTCAGTGTTGGTGACACTTGCAGTGACACGCCGACTGAGTATTTCGGTTTGTTGTTCAGAGGGGGCGGATATGGGGTTATTTTCACCAAACCCTGTGATTGTGATTCGGGAGCTGGCAATGCCTTTTCTCACAAGTGCCATCTTTATGCTTTGCGCTCGCTTTGTTGACAACGCCAAGTTAAGTTCATCACTCCCTGACGGGCTGGCATAGCCTTTTAACTGAACTAAAGTGTGAGGAAACGTCTTCATAAAACGGGCGAGCTCTGTTACTTCGCCATCAAAGCTAGGTGGGATTTTCACTGAGTTGTTAGAAAAAAGAACGTGTAAATCATCTCTAGCTTCTGTTTCTATGAATTCAGAGCATCCTACATTATTGATTATCGCGCCTTGCGGTGTTGATTCACACTCATCTCGTGCATTGATGACACCATCGCTGTCCATATCAAAAAGGTCGGCGTTTTGCTCTGCAACTGGAGGCTGGGGGGCTGATGTTGAGCATCCTGACAGTAAACCACCTACACTTATGGTCGCAAAAAGGGCGACCTTAACCATTAATTTAGCACTCAATTGTTTGAAGCTTAACTGTTCGGCGAACTTGGCCTTTCTCGGCCATACAACGTTCATCATTTATCCTCTCCTTCCTTACCGTAGACGGACGTTTGCCATTCTTCAGGGGTTGCTACACGCATCTCAGAAAGCAGTAAGCCGGTAGCATTGAGCACGCGGTACTTCGCGAAGATCCCTGTATATTTTGCATCAATGTAAGATTTCCTAGCATCGAACAATTCGTTCTCTGTATTCAACAGATCAAGCAATGTTCGGCGGCCGATCAAATATTGTTTTTCATACGCATTGAGTGTTTTAGCTGCTGAGTCAACATGCTGCTCTAAAAACTTGGTTTGGTTTTCAGATAGTTCTTTTGCTGTCCAAGCCAGGCGGGTGCTTTCATCGAGTAGCCGATGGGCGTTGTTTCTGATGCTCTTTGCTTTGTTGATTTGATAGGCTGCGCTGCGAGACTGGGCAGCATCCGTACCGCCGTTGAACAGGTTATAACGCATTCGCAACATGGCTTGGAACTCATCAGTGTCACCGGGTGTTCCATCGAGTTCTTCACCCCATTCTTGAGAGGCTTCAATGGTGAATGTAGGGTAGAAATCTCCTTTGGCTTGCTCATATTGGGAGCGGGCGGCGTCGACGTCATTAACAGCCACTTTAATGACTGGGTTGTTCTCTTTAGCGATTTTTAGTGCTTCAACCAGAGAGGCAGGAACAAACAGCGTATCTATCTCGGGGGTGACGAGCCCTTGGGGCGATTCACCAACAATGCGTTCGAACTCAATGATTGTGTCATCGTGATTGCTTTGGGCGGAAAGTAAGTTAGTGTGAGCTTGTGCAACACGTCCTTCTGCTTGAGACAAATCTGCGGTCGAGCTAATGCCTGAGTCCGTTCGGCGCTTAATGTCAGCATGTATATCTTCAAGGGTTTCAACGTTGCGCTTAGACAGATCCAATATGGCTTCTGTCCGAATGACCTCCAGATAGGCCTCAGTCACACTTAACGCAGTATCTTGAGCATCTGCAAGCAGTTGAAAACGTTGTGCCTCAGCTTCAGATTTGGTCCGCTTAATGTCGTTATAGGTGATTGCGCCGTCCCAAATCAATTGACGCAAGTTAATTCGAACGTCTCGAGGATGGAACGTCCCCTTTGTGTTGTCGCTGTCATAATCCGAATATCCAATCCCTGCTTCAAGGTCAACAGAGGGTAAATATTCTCCTTGCGAAGCATCGATATCTGCTTCGCGAGTTTTGAATTCGTTGTATGCCTCCCTGATGACGGGATTTTGAGACAGCGTCGCTGCGACAGCTTGTTCTAGAGATTGAGCTTGTACAAATTGAGGTGCACTCAATGCGGTTGCTGCCACAAGCAGCAAATGAATTTTTGATGTCGTCACTTTAGCCGCGGATTGAGCAGTGTGAATAGTTGGCGAACACTTATCACTGATACGTTGCTTCATGAATGTTTCCTCAAAAAAGCGTTTGAGACCGTCAATAAATCGGTAAAAAAGGCAATGGGTAAATGTCGTGGAAAAGCATTTACCTTGGAGACAGAAATCCAATTTTGCTAACAGACTGAGCACCACGATTGCTCTAAAAGATTGGCTGTCTTCTTCATTACAAGTAGCGAGAAATAAAGTGTTTTCTCGTAAAGTCAAAAATAGGGCATGTTGGAGGTAATTTGACCCCCAAAGGGTGGTTTTATCGCATTTATATTGCAAATGAGACAGGTGGAGACAAGTAACTAACAACCAAACTCTCTTAAATACGCGATTTTGATAAGAACGGTCTTAAATCAATGCATCCGTATGTATTGCTTTGTTCAAAGGCTATTTTCCTTGTTTGTTTTTCACGTTAAGGCGCCTTTCCTATTCAATAGTGAAGATGTTGGCTCTCTGACTCTGAAGTGCCCGCTATATATGGTGCAGGTGGTGAGATATGGAAGAAAAAGTAAGGGAGAGCCGAGTTATTGGCTCTGATGGTGAAAATGTCCAGCTTTCTGTTACTGGTGGTCAAGTTTACGTCATTAAAAGTGGCGTAGCGATTCCTACACCGGTTTCGGAAACGGCGGGATCTGGAGATATCATTCTTGCTGAGCCTAAAGCATCATACGTTATGATGGTTAACGGAGAGCCAGTATTGGTTCACGAACCCTGTTCCACGTGCACACTGATTAACGACCGTGGCGTTGATGTAGTTGGTTTGATTGGTAACATCAATGTTCAACAGAACACCCAGGCCATTGCGTTGTTAGAGGACGAGATTTCAGCGCTGCAACAAGCCATTTTAGCGGGTGCGGATCCATCTCAGAGTTTCGAAGGACCAGCAGCAGGGGGCGCATTGAGCTCGTCCATTGGTGGATTTGCTGTCATTCAGTACGACTACACCAGTGTGTTAGTTGAAGCTGGCTTTGCTACGAGCTACACACCACCTTCTGAAATACTGCTCCAAGAAGACAATGCTCCCAACGTGCCTCCAGTTGGTGGTGAAAGTATTCGCTTAACCATTGCCGAGGGCGACCATACACCCGTTGATTCAATAAGCGGTTACCCCACCACGGCAACCTCGTCTGTGTTGATCCCCGCTAGTTCTTTACCACTTTTGGCTGACAGTTTTGTTATTGAATCTGACGCACTTTCGGCCCTTGTTGCTGAACTAGCCAACGACACAACAAGCAATGGGAAAGCAATAAGTTATCGGGTGTTTGATGACGGGAAAACCATTGTGGGCGAGGTGGATGGCGTAGCGATTGTTACCATTGCAGTGTCCGCCGAATCTTCTGGCCGTAACGTTGAATTAACCGTCACTATCACGCTTGACGGGCCACTCGATCATATTGCGGGCAACGACAGTGGCTTGGTCACCATCAGCGGCAATACCATCGACATTTCTGTGCCTGTGCAGGGTGAAGATGCTGCAGGTAGACCCTTGGACGAACCCATCACAGTGAATATCGCTATTGAAGATGGTGCAAATCCAACGGTTAACCCTGATAACACTACCCACAATGAAAACTTTTTGGACTATGTTTCTGAGCCAATTCCACTCAATGTGGGTACCAATAGCGATCTGTTAGCAAGCGTGAGTTTTATTTCCACGCCTGAGCTAGTTGCGCAACTTGAAAGCATCACAAGTAATGGGGAGGGAACAAATTATACAATTAGTGCTTCGCGAATCTCAGTCACGCTAGATTCGGATCCTACCCAGGTTGTATTCGCCATTGATCTGGTGGCGCTCCCTAGCTCAGATCCAAATACAGACAATATTAGTCGCTACGGCTACGTGCTGACACAGAGTGCGTCGATCGACCAATTGTCAGCGTCAGATTCAGAGGTTATTCCTGTGTCTGTTATTGCTGTCGATCAAGATGGCGATACTACAACAGGCCAGTTCACTGTAAGTTTGAATGATGGAACTAATGCTAGTGGAAAGGCGGCGGTAATATCTGGGGACTTTGAGGTGGTGGAGGGCAATGCAGTCTCGGAAGGTCAAGTTGCTAATGGCTTAGTGACGCTCGAAGCTGGCTCAGACAAACTGATTCCCTCAACCATGTTTATCGCAAATTTGGAAGACACCGATGGCGTGTTGGGGCTACTCAGTGAGTTGAACCTTCTCAGCTCAAACGGTGAACCGATCAACTTTGCGATTCAGGCAGGTACTGAGCCCAATGTGATTGTGCTTCGAGGCACGCAACCAGACTCTACTGAACCCAATGGCATCTTAGATGTTGTGACATTTACCTTAACAGCTGACTCGGAAGCAGGGACAGGGGCGACAGGCGTTAACGTTCGTTCTTCATTGGAGGTGTTTCAGCCGCTAGATGAAACGAACCAAGCGGTGTTTAGCAATACGAAATGGGTAAAATTGGTTTCTTCCACCAACGAACAATCTGAGTTGGTGGAGTCCTTTGATATTCAATTTGAACTTCAAATGCGGGATTCAGATAACGATTTACTTGAAGCACCGATTGATGTGACGTATTCAGTGGTTGATGGTCAATCTCCAACGATCAAAGTCACGGATGTAGATGTGACAGACCCGAGCTTTGATGCACCGGCAAACACTGTGATGGGAGAGCTCGGCCTTGAAACTGGCAGTGACCGTATTCAATCAGTTGTTTGGGAATTACCGACAGCGTTCTTTAACAGCATTGCGTCGCTGACCAGCAACGGCAATGAATTGACGTTACAGTCAGAACCGTCGGATATCAATGGCACATCGAATGCCATTGTTGTGGGCTATCAAAATGACAATGATGAATTCGTGACGGTTCTAGCCATAGCATTCACACCCAACACAGAACAGTATTCCGTGACGTTGTCACAAGCGATCGACCAGCCTGATAGCGAAACTGTTGCGCTCACTTTGGGAGCAAGAGTCACTGATTCTGATGGAGATTCAGTGGTAGGTACGTTCAAAGTCACCATTCTCGACGGTAACGTGCCAAGTCTTGCCCCCGATAACGTCAGCATGACTGATCCCGTTATTGGGGAACTAAATCAATCTCAACAGGTGAGTCTTGGCCTAACACAAGGCACAGACGCCGTTAAATCGATAGCGTTATTCGCACCTCCCGGGCTAGAGGCGTTACTTGAGAGCTTGACTGCTAGCGGCTATCAAACCGCTTATTCGCCTAGCCCTTTTTCTGGAGATATCGACACCATTCGGGTGTACTTCGATGACCCTTCCTTGTCCAGTACGTCAACGCCAGCCAATGATACTGACATATTGATTATCACCTTGGATGTGAACGCAGAAGGTGAGCCTACCGGCAATTATACCGTTGAACAGCGCTATGCCATTGACCAAGGCGACGGCGCAATTGTTCTGCCGATAGGCGTACGTGTGGTCGACACTGACAACGATAGTGTGTCGGGTGAATTTACCGTGACCTTGAATGATAGCGATGGCGTTGCAGGTTCAGCAGACGTGCTAGGCACGGTGGAACTGACCGAGCCAGATTTAACACCCGAAGGGATGGAAGTTGGTTACCCTGATAAATCCTCGGTAACGGCAAAGCTGACGGCGATGGATGATAGGCTCTTGCCTTCTGACGTTCAAATTGACAGCCTTGTGGTCGCTAAACTGATATCTGACCTCAATGCCGTGCTCACTAGCAGTGGTGACTCGGTCGTGTTCACCTATGACGAATCAACCGCTACGCTGACAGGCAAAGCCAATAATGAATTGGTCATGACGATATCGCTAACTGGGGTGCAAAATAGCGATGGATTCTCTGTCGACGTCACACCGCTATTAACATTGCATAAGCCGTTGGACCACACTACTGATGATAAAAGTAACGATTCGGTCTCATTTAACGGCGATAAGATTACCTTCAATATTGAGCTGCAGACCAACGACTCTGATGGCGACACGTTGCACTCGTTGGGTTCTATCGAGTTTGTGATCACTGATGGTGAGTCACCTTCCATCACAGAAGCTCCGCCTTTGTCAGTCGAAGAGAGCGATATCAATACCAATGGTTCGGATGAAAATAAGAACAATGCGGGCACAACCCCTGGTGGCATAGGAAATGATCAAGATACTGCGACAGGAACGCTCGTGCTTGATTCCGGCAGTGATAGCATCAAAGATATATCATTGGATATATCGGCATTCTCATCACAAAATAGCAATAATAGTCAGGATTCTTCAGGCAACAATATCCCTCTGAGTTCCCACGGTGAGCCGGTCGTTCTCTCGTTAGCCAGTGACAGCAATGGCACCAAAATATATTCCGGCTCGGCTGAATCACGCCCCGTGTTTACCTTGACCGTATTTGCTGATGGTACGTACACCTTTGCGCTACTCGGCGCGCTCGATCACCCTCGTGGCGAGGGAAATAACAGCCTCGCCATCAGCTTTCCTTTTGTCGTGACCGACAGTGATGGCGATACTGCTGCCAGTAATATCATGGTGAGTGTGTTGGACGATGTTCCTCTCTCGCTTGAAACTGATGGCGTCGGTGTGGGTGGTGCGGAGCTGGTGACGACTGAAGGCGATGCTTCGAGGAAGGTGGCAGTCATTCCGTTACGAAATCGCGGTGCTGATGGTGCCACCGTTGAGACCGTCACGGTGAATGGCGAGCAACATGAATTGACACCGGGTGTTAAGAATTTCTTTACGGTGACGCAGGGCGTGGGTGGTCAGGTACTTGGCACCTTAGAGGTACAAAGTAACGGTAACATGAGGTTCTCCGCAGCAGAAGACGTGGATCACAGTGGAGCGGAAAACAATCGGATCACTGAAACGTTTACCTATGAAATTGTCGACGGCGATGGCGATGTTGTCATTGGGTCAACCGAAATCACTGTTCTTGATGGTTCGCCGCAGTTGGTCGTAAACAATGTCGCCGGAATTGAAGACCAAGGGCGACAAGGTGACCCTGATGATGATGTTGTTGCCAATCCCGCTGATGGAATCCCAATCGAGATGTCTATTGATATTGGAGATAGCGATCAAGGTGAGGGTGTTAGTCGGATTGTGGTCAATCTACCCGCCAACGCTCACGGTAGCTTCTATGCAAACGGAACGATTTTGGCTGTCACGGGGAACCAAATCGTTTTGCCGAGCAACGTGTTTGTGCCTGATACAAATAGTCAGATTTGGACATTAAATGGCGTGACATTTGTGCCCGATCAAGACTATTCGGCTTCATCTGGCGTGCCCACGTTTACGGCGACGGGTTATGTGGAAAACACGGACGGTACCGAGCGACAGTTAGCGAGTCAAACGTTTACCATCACCGTAGAAGGTATTGCAGATGTTCCGCAGTGGGATGAGAGCACCGTGCTCTACTACGCCATTGAAGAAGACAGCGACGGTGCGGCACTAAGTCTGAATGCTGAACTGCAAGACACGGATGGTTCTGAAACATTACGCTATTTTTTGTCGTTTGAAAGTGGGCAAGGTTCTCTAGTCCTTAATGGGGAGACGCTTTCCGCCAACAATGGTCAGTATGAGGTGGCATCGGCAGACATTAATGACGTCGTGGTGAAGCCAAATGCAAACTTTTCAGGAGACATCACTCTGACTGTGACGGCTCAAAGCGTAGAAACGGCCAATTTTGTTAACGCTAAACAAACAGCAGAATCTGTGTCACAAACGGTAACTATCGCGGTGAGTCCTGTTGCTGATAGCACGACGTTAAAAATCACTCGCGTCAGCGGTGAAGAAGATGAGCTAATTAACTTGTCTTCACACATTAGCCTGACAAGTACGGTTGATTTAGATGGCTCTGAAGCCTTGTTTGTTCGAATTAGTGGCCTTCCAATTGGTGCCAAACTTTTGCTTGCTGATGATACAGAAGTCGATGACGAAGAGGGTGTTTACGAAATTGCGTACAACGATATCGGTGGATTGCGCTTATTGCCACCACCGCAGAGTAACGTCGATTTTTCCCTAAGCGTCACTGGGGTTGTCAAAGATACCGCCATTGTCACTAATGCCCAAGGCGTCACGCAGACAGAAATCGAGTTATTCGAAACCGGTGCTAAAACACTGCCGATTGCATTGAAAGGGGTCGCTGATGTGCCGGTGATCAGTGCCGATTTGGGTGATATTTGGCATCCCATCATTGAAAATGGCGTGGATACGGGTATCGAAACAACCATTGAAGAAGACAGTTCAGTGGCGCTGTCATTCACGCTTGCGTCCGGAGAAGATGGGACATCATTACCCGGGGATAATTCCGAGACGTTAACGTCTTTGGTGACGAATATTCCTGAAGGCGTCACCCTCCTAGACACCAACAATAATGCGATTAACCTTGTTTATGCGGGGGTGGATGACAATGGACAACCCCAGTACCAAGCTAAAGTTGATGGATTGTCTGACATAAAACTGGTTCCACCTAAAGGCAGTACAGACGACATAACATTGACCGTGACGGTTGTGGTGACAGAAGACGATGGGGATTCTCGTGCTGTCGACAAAGATGTGATCGTTCATATTGAGCCAAAGATTGACGCCGTTAATTATACGTTGGACAGCCAAGGGACTGAAGACACAAACATTGTCGTGAATTGGCGCCCCGAGGTCGATCAGGGTTTTACTGATAATAACGAAGCCATCACTGGCATCACGTTTAACATTGCATCAGAAGCACTCACTGCGGGTTATACCTTAACCATTGCGGGCGACACGTCACCGCTAACGTTTTCTGGTGGAAGTGCGGTTTTGAACACATCGCAAATTGCAGCATTATTGAGTGGTGCAGATTTATTTTTGAAAGCGCCAGAGAATGTTGATGAAGATGAAAACCTGAATTTGTCCGTTACGTTAACGGTTGAGCAATCGGATAGTGACTCAAGTGCGACGGATTCCGCCACGATCACGGGTACGCTGGATGTTCGTATTGTTGCCGCGGTAGAAGACGATGGTAAGGTGACCTTGCTCGATGGCAATGAGCCCGTCGTTCAGCCCATTACTGATAATGGCAGTGGCACTATCTCTCTAGCGTCCGATGATCATAGGCTAGCGTTTGTTACGCCAGAAGGTATTAACACCGACGGAACGAGTGCCGAGGTGATTACGCAAGTCGTGATAAGTTTTGTTCAAGATGCGAACGGCACACCATTTACCGCCGCAGACCAAGCCTACTTCGATCAGTTCTACATTCAAGGTGGTATCAACAATGGGGATGGCAGTTGGACTATCCCTAAAAGTGATCTTGATAACTTGGCGATCTCAACGACTAAACCCATTACTTCCCCCGTATTTATCAGCGTCACAGCGTTGGTACAAGACCAAGGTGACGCAGGGGAAAGCGACGTGAGTCGTCAAGTTGAGCAAAGCCCTATTGTCATTGAGATGGACTTCACAGGGAGTGTAGCAAGCGCTCAAGAAGCAGGCGTTATTTCGGTGACTGACCAACCTATCACGGGTATTGAGGATACCCAGATAAACCTCGGCACACAGCTTGAGTCTTTGATTCAAGTCGCTCCGGCGAATGCAGGGTCGGATGAACTGACATTGGTCATCAGCAGCGCCGCATTGTCTGGTGCGGGCGCAACGGTTTCTGGTATGGAATTCAACTACGAAACCAGCGAATACGTCGCCAATGTAGATGTTGCAGCAGACGGTACCGTGGATTTGTCGGGTATTGCTCTGAATCTTCCGAAACACTTTGCAGGGGATTTTGTGCTGCCTGTGAAACTGGTAACCACGGACAAAGTGAGCGGCGATACCCAAGAAAACGATGCTAGTCTTTCAGTGTTGGTCACTCCCGTCGTGGACGGTATTACAACCTCAGTCGACGTTATTGAAACCAATGGGTTAAATAGCGATAAGCAACCTGTTAGTGAAAGTGCTGAGTGGGTGCCTGTTGAAAATCAAGCATTGGAAGATGGCATTATAGAATTGGATTTTTCCACCCAGCTTGTCGATACGGATACTGACCCGACTAAAGGCGTTGAAACTATCAGCAATGTGGTGTTGAAGGTCGACACCGATGTTGGCTTTTTCGTCAACGCAGACGGCACTAACCCGCAAAGTAGTATTACGGTGAGCAGGGACGATCTTGGCAGCATTCACTTCAAACCCGTCGAAGATTTTAGTGGGCAAGTCACTGTGACCATGGATACCACGGTTATCGATACTGCGGAAAACGACGATACGGGGGGAGCGGATTCAACGGCCACCGATACCATCACTACACAGGTATCTTTCAAGGTATTGCCTGTGAACGATCCTGTGACCTTTGATGGCGTTAGCGAACCTATTTCTGGGACGGAAGATGAAAATATTCCGTTGACGGGTGTGATTGCCGAACTTAACGATACAGACGGTTCTGAGCAGATAGTCTCAGCGAAGTTAATCGGTGTGCCTGATGACTTTAAATTGATTTCGACGGGCAGTCAGCTTGTACAGAACAGTGGGAACGGAGAGTGGACGGTCAGTGTTCCTGCAGGAAGTACATCTCTCGATTTTGACCAGATAGTCTTTGTTCCGCCGAAAAATTTTAGCGGCTCAATGACCGTCGTACTTGAGGTGTACGCTAAAGAAGATGAATTAACGATACCCAAAATGCATTCAACCACTGTCACGGTTGATGTAAATCCCATTGGTGATGGCATTGATGCTGATATCACCACGTCCGTATCTGGCAGTGAGGATGAGAACATCCTTCTTCCGCTCGATATCAGCGTTATCGACAATGCGGGTACGTATGATGGTACAGGCTTATCTGTGACTGAAAATGCGCCAGAGACCATCAAGGTGGTTCTGACTAATGTCCCTGATAGTTCAACAATTAGTTTGCCATCTGGGGTATCGACGGGTAGTTCGGTACAAAAGCAACCTGATGGAAGTTGGGTGGTTATTGCTGATCAAACGACGTTATCGAGTTTGACGCTTACGCCTGGTGATGCCAACGAATTGAATTGGAATGGACAACTTGAAGTATCCATACGGGCTGTTGATAACGGCGTTGAGGCGGAAAGTGGACTTTGGGTTAACCAAGTGATCGACGTGTCAGTGTCGCCAGTCAATGATTCCCCCGACCTGACAGTTCCTGCATCTATTCAGCATGCTGAAGAAGAAATACCGGTATTGATTGAGTCCATTCAAGTCAAAGATGTCGATGTTAACGATGCAAGCGGCAGTGAGATCACTGTTCGACTAAGTGCAGAAAATGGCACCATCAATCTGTCTCTGTCATCTCCCATTCCATCAGGCGTGGCCATCACGGGGTCTGGATCTGGCAGCATGACGTTGAAGGGTGACATTACCGCGATTAACCAAGTACTTGCTACGCATATCACCTACACGGGAGACACCAACTTCTCGGGGCAAGACAACATTACTGTGACGGTGAATGATAACGGAAACACCGGCAGCGGTGGGGCACTCACGGATACAGAGTCAATAACAGTGAACGTTCAGCCGAAACCTGATGTCCCAACTCTCATACTGAATACGGCGCAAACGGCATCGGTCGCTGGTAGCCTGTCTACGATCATTCCTCTGTTAGGGCTAGCCGCTGCGTTGACTGACCCTTCTGAAACGCTCGCAATAGAAATTAGAAATATTCCTTCGTCTTTGACATTCGTTGATTCGGAAGGCTCAGCAATAGGTATTGGCCCGTCTGGGGGCGTGCTCACACTGACAGCGGATGAGCTAAGCCAACTGCATGTGATTGGGGGCGCGGCATCAGCGTCGAACATTGATATTGTTGCCATTTCAACCACAACACTTGGAGAAAGTGCTGAATCTGCAAGCTTAAGCGTGTCGATAAACGTGATTGACCCTGCAGATGGGCCTATTACCGCACAAGACAATACGCTAGAAAATCTGGTGATATCAGGTAATGAGGCGGCGTCTCTTGTTGGCGGGAACAATAGCGATACACTCATTGGAGGGTTAGGGGCTGACATTCTCACTGGTGGTGCGGGCGATGATACGCTTTGGGGAGGACAGAAAGGTGAAGGGAACAGCGGTCAAGACAGATTTGTCTGGTCGAGTGCGGACTTCGGCTCAGCCGGTGATCCTGCTATCGACACCATTGAAGACTTCAACCCAGCGACGAATGTCATCGACCTCAGTGGGGCGCTTAGTATCAGTAATATCGCGAGTATTTCAGATTTGACTCAACATATATCACTGACTGAATCGAATGGTAATGCCCAACTGAATGTGCTGGTGGGTGGTGACGTACTGCAAGAGATTGTACTGACAGGTATTGGTTTAGATGTGTTGGTGAATGAGGCATCTTCAGGGATGTCTCAAACTGATTTGATCACTGCAGTACTTAATCGTGGAAACGTACATTTGGGCGCTAATGTGGGCGCTGGAGATAATGATCAGTTGGTGGCGCAGTCAGCAGGAGAAAGCCTGTTCGGTATGGACGGTAACGATACGCTTCAAGCTGGGCAAGGCGACGATATATTGACTGGTGGAGAGGGCGAAGACATATTTGTTTGGTTGGAGGCATCGTTAAGTGCTCCTGCGAATACAGATGTGGTGACAGATTTTACGTTAGGAGACGATAAGCTCGATATTTCGCAACTCTTGCCAGATCTTGGCGCCTCACCAACCAGTGGGGATTTGTTGCCATATTTCGATCAAGCGTCAGTGGGTCTTGATGGCAGCATAAACCTAACGGTAACTTCAGGTGACGATACACAGCATATCACTATGCAGAATATGGATCTGTCGAGCACGGGTTTGAATCTCATTTCAGGTGCGCAAACCAGTGAAGTGGTGTCAGCGCTTTATGAGCAACAGGTTTTCAAATTGGATTAGCACAAAGGGCAATTTGTTAAAAACTCAGTAATTAAATGCAACGCCGAGTCGATTGTTTTCATATTGAGACTATGCTGATAGAGGACATTGTAAGTTTAGCCTCTAAAAGAATCGGGACTTGGCATGAGCACAGAACAAAAAACAGCGATCCTGACAGAAAGCGGAACCAACGAGCTTGAAATCATTGAATTTCGGCTTGAAAAGACACAGCCAGATGGTACCAAAAAGCTGTGTTTTTATGGCATCAATGTTGCCAAAGTACGCGAGGTTATTCGTGTGCCAAGCACGACAGACTATCCCAACGCGCAGCCCAACGTACTTGGCGTATTCTCCTTAAGAGGGAAGCTCATTCCTCTCGTCGATTTGGCGGGATGGCTCGGCGTACCAACACACAACCCTGTTGATACTAAAGTGGTCATTGTTACCGACTTTAACCGCATGTCTAACGGCTTTCTGGTTGATAGCGTGAGCCGTATACACAGAATATCGTGGGAAGAAGTCGAGTCTCCGAGTTCATTCCTTGAAGCATCAGATCAAGATTGTGTGGTCGCGGTTGTACGGCAGGATTCCAATTTGATCATGATCTTGGATTTTGAAAAAATCATTGCTGATATCAATCCCGAACTCAGCATGGAAAAATACGATGTCACAAAAGATAAACGCGTTGTGATTGATGACGCGATGGTGGCCAAACGTGAAGCGAAAACCATCATGGTGGTGGATGATTCCGCATTCATTCGTCGTTTGATTGAAAACACCCTTCGTTCGGCGGGTTACAACGTTATCACTGCGAAAGATGGTCAAGAAGCTTTAGACTCACTCACTGAATTTGTTCGTTTGTGTTCTGAAGAGAATGTCCCGATTTCAGAGTTCGTTGATGGTGTGGTAAGTGACGTCGAAATGCCCAAAATGGATGGGATGTATCTAGTCAAACAGTTAAGGGAAATCGAAGAATTCAAAATCATGCCCATTGTGATGTTCTCTTCTCTGATGAGTGACGATAACCGTAAAAAAGCGTTAGATTTAGGCGCCAATGATACGATTACCAAACCAGAAATTGGTCGTATGGTGGGCTTAATGGATAGTTTCGTATTGAAAGATGAGTGATCGTCTAAACACAGGAATATCCATGTTTTTTCGTATATAAAGCGCCTTCAATGAGGCGCTTTTTTGTATCTGACTTTTCGTGTCTAACTTTTAGTATTTAACGTTTAATATCTGCCGGTCAGCGTCTAATATTTCGCAACTGGTATTTTGCAAACAACCCTCGAATTGTCGGCAAGTTTTGAGTTAATCGTGTTATATCGCGGCTTTTCTATAGGTGTAGCCAACCAAACTTAGGAATACTAAAGCACTGACCAGTGGAACCATCAGACCCAGTCCCGGCCACATCATAAGCCCTGCTAATGCAAATGCGAGCACTCGCAATGGCCATCCTAGAGGGCCTTCTAAGTAGCCCTCAAGACCTCCTACCAAGGCCCATGTGCCAATCACCGCAAATATGGTCACGAAGAGCACTTGCTGAAAATCGCCTGAAACGAGTGGCGTATACGCCATCAAAAGCGGCACTAGATAAAGCCCCTTGGCAATTTTCCATGCTTTAAAGCCTGTCGCCATGGGCGGTGTTTTAGCAATGGTTGCAGCCGCAAAGGCGGTTAGGCAGACAGGCGGCGTGACATTACTGTCTTGTGACAACCAGAAAATAATCAGGTGTGCAGCCAACAAGGCTAAGCCGACAGTGGTTGCCCCCAAACCTTGCTCCAACAAGGTGGCTTTAAAATCATCGGGTACCTTGCCAAGTAGGTCGATAGCCGCTTCAAAATTCATGGGAGAACCAAGCGCAGCCAGTTGTTCAGGTGCGACCAACATGAAAATGGTTTTGGCTTCTTCGGGCAATTGCCCCGTTGTCAGCAGTTCTAACAATTGTTGTTCTGCAATCAAGCCGTATATGGCAGGCGCTGACAGGGTGCCGAGGACAATGTATGACGCAGTGACCGGTAATCCCATACCTAGAATTAACGATGCAACAGCGACTAAAACCAACATGATGAACAAACTGCCGCCAGCCCAATCGTTGATCATGATAGAGAAAGTATTACCAATCCCCGTTGTACTGATGACATTCACGACTAAACCAATCCCTGTTAATAACACCGCAGTGGTGGCCATGTTTCGGGACCCCTGGGCTAGGGCGTCGACAATGTCTGAAAAGCCCATTCTGTTGGGAGAAAGCCATGAAGCGACGACCACAGAAATAATTGAAATACCGGCGGCGTAAGTAGGTGTGAAGTCTTGAACCAACAATGTAACCAGCACAACGAGCGGGATCAGGTAATGCCAGCCTGACGCCAACACCGATAGCATCGACTGTGTTTCGGTTTCCACTTGATGAACGCCAGAACGCTTGGCTTCAACGCGAACGAAAAATGCGACGGACAGGAAATAGATTAATGCAGGGGCAAATGAAACAGCGATGATTTCGACATAAGGAATTTGAGTGTAGGAGGCCATGATAAATGCGCCAGCGCCCATAACGGGCGGCATGAGTTGCCCACCTGTTGATGCTGCTGCCTCAACGCCAGCGGCAAACTTGGGAGGAAATCCGGCTTTCTTCATTAATGGAATGGTAATAACACCCGTGGACACCGTATTTGCCACACTTGAACCTGACACCGACCCCATCAACCCCGAGCCCATTACGGCGACAAAACCGGGCCCACCAATGATCTTACCCGCCGCCGCTCGAGAAACGTTGATGATGTAGTCACCCGCACCGGATTTAACCAAGAAAGCGCCAAATAGAATAAACATGAAGACATAGCTCCATGAGATCCGCGAAATTGGACCAAACATGCCCTCGGAACTATAAAAAGCGCGGTACAGCATGGTTTCAGCAGAAAGACCTGGGAATGAAAAAATACCGTCTATCCAACTGCCCCACCAAACAACATAGGTGAGGGCGACCAGTATTAGACAGGGAATAAACCAACCCATGGTGCGTCGAATCAACTCTAACGCAATCAAGATAGCAACGACTGAGAATACCCAATCGGTCATGACGAAGGTGACACCTCGCTCGTACAGCGCATCTTCACTCACAATGATATAAATCAGACAGGCAACGGCAGCAATGGCAATACCAATGTCGATGATGAGTGCGAATTTACTTTTTCGCCATCTTGCAGCAGCGGGATAGGTCAGAGCGCACATGACAGAAAAACCGGCAAAGTGCGCGGCAGATACCCAAAGTTCAGGCAATGTGGCGAGCGTATTAAACCAGATGTGTACCAACGAGATGACAACACCAATCAGCGTGACGCATCGTGTTAGCAACGGAAAATCAGTTCGTTGGGTTAATTCGAATTGAGACAGAGACTTGTCGTTATCGGATGAGTGATTGGCGTTGCTGGGTGGGTTAGTCATGTTTCCTCAAACGTGCATCTTGCTTGCACGACGTACTTTGAAGTTACGGCCCGTATGTACAGAGTCTCACGGAGATCACAATGCAAAAGGGCATGGCATGGGGCACAGAACATCATGCGAATCAATATGGACAAAACGCGCTGACCCTAAGGTCAGCGCGTCTTCAATTACTTAGCAATGAGGTGTGTTGGGATCTCTATCCCTTGCTCCTTGTAGAAGCGTGCTGCGCCTGGATGCAGCGGAACTGGCAAACCATTGATCGCTTTTTCGAGTGCCATCGCTTTAGTGGCCTTATGGATGCCATTCAAAAACGCCAAGTTTTCATAAATTGTTTTGGTCAAAAGATAGACATCGTCATCTGTAATGTCGCTGCGAACCGCAAGAAAGTTAGGTTGTGCAACTGTTTCAACCGCTTTGGTTTGACCAGGATAAGTGTTTGGCTCGATGACAAAGCGCGTCCAAAGGTTGTAACCACCGTTGGCTTCTTTCATTTGTTCGTCAGTAAAATTGAGAATGGTTATCTTATCGCCCATCGCTGCAAATGCGCGAGTAACAGCACTCACGGGCACACCCGCAGGGGTGTTCATGCCATCAACAGTGCCGTTTTGCATGGCATCGGCACTCGCTCCATAACCAAGGTAAGCGAAGTCTAATTTCTCGGTATCAACACCTAAGCCACCCAAGATTTGCAACCCTGAGCCTTCGGTGCCTGAGTTCTTTTTACCGATAGAAAACTTTTTGCCGTCCATGTTATTCATGTCAGCAATGGTGCCCGTTTTTGCGTTATCACTTTTAACGACAAAGTGTTCTACGTTTTGCCAAAGCATTGAGACTGAACGTAATTCTTTCTGAGGTCCGGATTGCTTGAGTTTACCTTCACCAGACCACGCCCATGCGCCATACAGACCTTGCAGAATGGCAAACTGTGCTTCGTTTTCTCGTAGCAATTTAATGTTCTCACCAGAACCCGCAGAACTGATGGCAGACAGAGAGAAGTCGTATTTAGGAGCAAGCTTCACTTTGCTGAGTGTTGCCAAAGCAACGCCTACTGGGTAATAGGTTCCGCCCGTCGATGCTGTCGCCAAGATGTAATCACGGTCTTCTGCTGCTGCACTGTTGACGCCAGTCAGCACAATGGCAGTCGATAGTGAAAGTGTTTTAATCAGTGTTTTGATTTTCATACAACTCTCCAATGTTAAAATGTCCCTAGGGGCTGTTCATATTTGGTGGTTAAGTTATGTTCTAGCTAAAAGCATTTTAGGCGAGGCGAGGTGTGTGCCGCCTAGTCATTCTAAGCAAATACGCCTCAACAAAGCATAAAATGCTTTTAGCAGAACCCTTCGGGCAGCGTTTGTGGCGACTTTCTCCTGCGTTATCGACTTCTCATGTAGGCCAGCTACACATCGAAGCCTCTTCCTTGCATAAAGCCGCCACAAACTGCTGCAAAAATCATCACCAAAGATCAACAGCCCCTGGTGTTCGCGGCAATCAGATGTGTAGACGACGTCACACGGCTTCTGAGAGTAATCATTGAGCAACGAAAGAATAGCCGAGCTTGTGAGTTTTTTGTTAACAACGATGTGTAAATCCAAACACCGTCTCAGTTTTTTTCCCGCTGTTCCACTCGTGTAAGACTTTAGTCTAGTGTTCATTTTGACTTATGATGTTCGCTAACACTGACCGAGGTAACTATGTCAAAACCCAATAAAAAGCTGCCAACACGATCTGTCGATATCGTGTGTGGAAAGTGCAAAACCTTGCTGTTTAAATACAAGAAGGGCGGCAAAGGAGCGCTGGTGAAATGTTTTAAAGAGCGGATCGTGGTGGACTACACCGAGCGGCCTTGCACCTGCCCACATTGCGAAACCGTGTTTGCAAGAGAAACATTAGTTCGTGGTACACCGGCATATAAAATTATCGGTGTGAAAGCGACGTTGAAATAGCGCTGTAACCACAAAAGTAATAGGGGCTGAATTTGAGGCTAGGTGGTGCTTGTTTGAGTTTATTGAAGCTCAAGGCCTAAAAGATAGGAATGAAGAGAGATAAAGGCGGAAAGATAAAGACAGAAAGAGAAAGAAATGAAGAGAGGGAATTGCTGGCAATGCATACTCTCATTGCCAGCACAAAAATTAGATACCTGCGCGCTTAAACAAACCCGCCATCAACTTAGAATTGGATTTCACTCCCGTTGATTTGGTTTTGAACTCACCCGCTAGACGTGTGTTACCGATATCACGAGCGATGTGCTGCATGGTTAGGTACATGTCTTTCGCAGATTTCATGCGATTAGTGTCGTTCAATGGTGCCAGTAGTTTCACCATGTCAGAACCTGTCATGTTCTTTTCAATGGCGTGCTCTTCAATCGCAGACAGAAGCTTGTCCAAATCGACGGTTGCATCTGAGCTTTCAACGCCTTGTTTTTTCATTGCTTTTAGATTGCGTCGGCGGATCTGCTTAATGATGAAAGAAGGGCGATTAATGCGTTTAAAACCCCAGTAACCCGCTGCGATTACGAGAGCGATACCACCAACCACGTATGGCCAGATAGGACCGGAAGATTCAGCAACGGTTTGGGCGGTAGTAACTACCTCAACGGCAGTAGAAGGTACATCAGACATCGTTTTACCTTAGTGTTCATATTGATGGGTCGTAGTGTCGCACTGTGGCACGAAAATACACTGTCACGCTTCACATTAAAGGAAACATCCTTCGACAGAAAAGTTCGTTTGTAGAATTTTTATGCGATCTGCATAGTAACAGACCTCGAACACATAGGCGTGCGTTAATTTTGGGTGAATAACGTACGGTAAAAAGTGCATGAAAAGGTTTCACAAAGGTTGCGAGTGAAAAGGCAGAGCTTGATGGCTCTGCCTCTTGTTGTTCAATGGAATCACGTCTTTAGAAAGGAGGGTAGGAAAGTCACATGCCTCCAAGACAGATGTATTTTGTATTGAGGTATTCGTCTAGCCCTTGTCTTGCGCCTTCACGACCAATACCCGACTGTTTCACCCCACCAAAGGGGGCAACTTCTGTCGAGATAACCCCTTCGTTGACGCCGACCATGCCGTAATCGAGTGCTTCGGCGACGGCAAAAATACGGTTGATGTCTTTGCTGTAAAAATAACTCGCGAGTCCGTAAATGGTGTCGTTCGCCATTTCAACGAGTGAAGCATCATCATGAAAACGGATAACGGGGGCAATGGGGCCGAAAATCTCTTCCCGTACAATACTCATACTGTGTTCAACATGAGTGAGTACGGTGGGCGTGAAGAATTGTCCGTCTAAATCTTCGCCTCCGACACTGATTGTTGCGCCCTGTGCCACCGCTTCTTCTACTAAGCGTTGCACTTTGTTCTTGGCATTCGCATCAATCAATGGGCCCACGTTTACGCCATTATCAATACCATTACCTACAGTCAATGTGGCGACTTCTGCTGCGAATTTCTCGACAAACTTGTCATAAACAGCATCGTGTACGTAAAAGCGATTCGCACAGACGCAGGTTTGCCCTGCGTTTCGGAATTTCGAAGCAATCGCGCCTTTCACGGCTAAGTCGATATCCGCATCATCAAACACGATAAACGGCGCATTGCCCCCCAGCTCCATGGAAACGCGTTTAACGCTCTCCGCACTTTGTCGCATTAGAATACGCCCAACATTTGTTGAACCTGTAAATGAGATTTTGTTGATCTTGTCGCTGCTACAAAACAATTCACCTACCATTACCGCATCGTCGCTGGTGACAATATTGAGTAGACCCTCAGGGAGTCCCGCTTGGCGTGCCAATTCGGTAACTGCATAAGCGCTCAATGGTGTTTGCGCTGCGGGTTTAGCAATGAAACTGCAACCTGCAGCAATCGCGGGCGCGGCTTTTCGTGTGATCATCGCAATGGGGAAATTCCAAGGCGTGATAGCCGCGGCGACACCGACAGGTTGTGTGATGGTCATAATGCGACGGTCAGATGATGGTGTTGGAATGGTTTCGCCGTAAGCACGTTTAGCTTCTTCAGCAAACCATTGAACAAACGACGCGCCATAAGCCACTTCACCACGTGATTCCGCAAGCGGCTTTCCCTGCTCAAGGGTCATGATCCTCGCGAGGTCTTCTTGGTTATCCATGAGTAATTGATACCAGCTCATCAAGATATCGGCACGCTGTTTAGCGGTTGTTTTTGCCCATGATCTTTGCGCGATTTCGGCTTTGGCTATCACATTTTCAATTGTTTCGCTGGAATGAGAGGGAACATAACCGAGGACATGGCCTGTGGCGGGGTTAGTCACAGTGATTGCACTGTTCACGTTTTCACACATCGCAGAGAGCAAAGAGAGGTTTTTGATCTGATCCATCATTGGCTTCCATTGTTAAACCGAGAGCGTCTTAGTATTAGACTAACGACGTCATAGGAGGAGAGCAATATGAAGAGGCCGCTCATTTTGATAAGTGGCAAAAATGAACCCATTGTGTGAAGTGTCCATTATTTTGAACGAATACGGGAGTTGTTGGGCGCGAGTTGCGGTTGAGTTTATGTCTAGTGCGATGGGGTGGTACGTCGCTTTTATGCGGGGTAATGATCTGGCTAGCTAGTGAATTGGCTGATTAGAGATCTCAATGAAAGGTCAGCGGCTTTACTGGCTAACGAGGATGCTAGCCAGTAAAGCGATGTCACTGCACTATGCGCGCTTAGCTTGTCTTATTTTGCGACATTGCCAGCGACGTTCATGATGTCCCATGTTCGTGAAAACGGCGGTGCATATGCGAAGTCCATCATGCCAAGTTGGCTGGTGGTCACACCCATGATAATGGCGACAGCCATTGCATCAATTCGATGTACTGCACCTTTGTAGCCGATCAACTGTGCGCCCAATATACGTTTGGTATCGGCTTCATACACTAGCTTCATGTGCATATCAGATTGCCCTGCACAGTAGTTTGTGTGGCATTTGTCATTAATAGTGATGCTTTTCGTGTTGAAACCTGCCTCATTCGCTTCGCGCTCAGACAACCCGGTTCGGCCTGCTTCTAAGCCGAGAACGCGAACACAGCTGGTGCCGATAGAACCAGGAAACTGCAAAGGTTCGCCATCCACTTGTGCGATGTTGTCACCGACAAGGCGACCCATTTTATTGGCACCTGTTGCTAGCGGAATGTATTGATGGCGCTGTGATACTGAGTGCCAAATCGCGGCACAATCTCCTGCCGCCCATACGTCTGGAAGGGAAGTGCGTCCGGTTGAGTCGGTTTTAATCGCGCCATTGGTTAAGGTATCAATGCCTGTTTCTTTGAGAAATGCCGTGTTGGGCTTAACGCCTGTGCACACGACAACAAGATCGGTGGTGTACTCGCCTTTGTCAGTAACAATACCAGAGACGGCTTCGTCGCCTGCGATTGCCATGAGTGATTCGGACGTTAGAATTTCTACGCCAGCTTTTTCAAGTTCAGCATGAATATGTACACTGATTTCTGCATCGAATGCGTCTGGGATTAATCGTTCCGCGCGTTCGATCAAGCGAACTTGTTTACCCTGATGGATCATGGCTTCCGCAACTTCAAGCCCAATGAAGCCTGAACCTATGATGGTGACATGCTGGCAATTTTCATCTTCAATCGCTGATTTGAGTGATAGGCCATCTTTCATCACACGTAAGGTATGCACACCTGCTTTATTTAAGCCTTCAACGGGCGGCAATACTTCACTGGCTCCTGTTGCAATCATTAGTCTGTCGTAGTGGACAATGAAGGTTTCGCGTTGGTGTGTAACTTCAAGCTTCTTATTGTCAGCATCAACTTTATTCACGCGATGACCGGTTTTAACGTTGACGCCACGCTCAGCGAATTGCGCTGGGGTAAATTCCGACATAAATCCACTGTCGTTGAATTCGCCTGCGACGAAATAGGGTAATCCACATGCACCAAAAGAAATAATCTCAGACGCTTCGTATACAGTGATGGTTGCGTCTGGGTTTACACGTCGTGCTTTTGCTGCAGCGCTCATGCCTGCAGCTTCCCCGCCAATAATGATGATATTCATGTTGCTTTCCTCGTGGGCAATTCGCCCAAAACTAGAAATGGGGGCGAAAGCCCCCAAATATTAAAGGTGTTATTGATTAGGCTGTGGCGTCTTCACCATCTAGATTTAATGGTTTGTCATCATTAAACACCGCCATGTCAGTTTGTCCCATCAATTTACTGGTGACCGAACCTGCGGTAATTGACCCTGATACATTCAGAGCGGTACGACCCATATCAATTAGTGGCTCGATAGAAATCAACAGACCCGCTAACGCGACAGGGAAGTCGAGTGCAGACAGCACAATCAATGCTGCGAATGTTGCGCCACCACCGATGCCAGCCACACCAAATGAACTAATAGTGATGATAGCGATGAGCGTCACGAGGAAGCCGATATCGAGAGGGTTCACACCGACTGTTGGTGCGATCATCACAGCCAACATCGCAGGGTAGATGCCCGCGCAACCGTTCTGACCAATGGTTGAACCAAACGATGCTGCGAAGTTCGCTATGCCATTCGGAATCCCCAATGCTTTTTCTTGAGTTTGTACGTTCATCGGAATCGAAGCAGCGCTGCTGCGAGATGTAAATGCAAAGGTCAGTACTGGGATGATTTTTTTGAAATGACGAATTGGGTTAAGGCCGATTAAAGCAATAATCCCTAAGTGAATAGCAAACATGGTGAACAGTGCGCCGTAAGAGGCAATCACGAAGTTAGCCAAGTTGACAATATCAGCGTAGTTCGAGCCTGAAATGACTTTGGTCATCAGTGCCAGAACGCCGAAAGGCGTAAGACGAAGAACCAAGGTAACCATGCGCATTACGATGGATTTTGCCACTGTAATAAAGTGCTCGAACGACGCAAATACGTCAGGCTGTTTCTTGGCGATGCCTGTTGCTGCGATACCGATAAAGATAGAGAAGATAACCACTGCAATCGTAGATGTTTTGCGCGCACCAGTCATGTCGAGGAATGGATTCGCAGGAATAAACTCAAGGATCATATTGGCAAAAGAGAGAGATTCTACTCGGCCGAGATTGGTTTCTAAAGATTGACCACGAGCGACTTCGGCAGCGCCAGCCGTTAAGCCGTCAGCGGTAAGGCCAAACATCAGAGACCAGCCTATACCCACCAGTGCAGCAATCATGGTTGTGAGTACCAACACGCCAATGCTCATGCCACTGATTTTTCCGACAGAAGAGCCACCCTTGAGCTTAAGAATGGCCGAAATAATGGACACCATCACCAAAGGTATAATGATCATTTGCAAAAGCTTCACATAGCCTTTCCCGACGATGTCGAAATAATCAATGCTTGCTTTAATAATATCGGAACCCGCACCGTAATAAAGTTGTAGTAGACCACCAAATACAACCCCCAACCCTAAGCCAGCAAATACACGCTTGGTAAAAGGAACATGCTGTGATTGGAGTCTATAGAGGAAATAGATAAGTCCGGTGAATATTGTTAGGTTTAATATAACGCTTAAGGCCATTTTTAAAATCCTTAATGATAATAGCGGGCTAAATAAAGGTAATGATTTATTTCCTATCGTGTTCTTTGTGACTACGTGCCAGCGTCATACCCCTATTCTCATGAGGGGAGGATGATATGACAGCAACTTGGTTATATGAATTAATTCAATATCACTAAAAGTTATATATTATAATTTGAACAATAATAGATTCACATATGCGCACTTGTTTAATTATTCTGGTGTGTTTTGTTGCTATCTTGTGTCGATATTGTTTTATTTGTATTTCTGCATTTCCCTTTTTTAGTGTGACTTGGCTGAGTGGAATTAATATACATTGATGATTTTATTTTTAGCGTGACGATTATCTAGCAAATTAAAAACAAAATAGCGCTATATATTCCGTATTTATTATTGCTGTGAATTTATCAAAATTGACTTAATCTTCTCGCGTTTTAGTGCAATTTAAGTCGTGCAAATTACCGAACTTCATGGTGTATCACTTACAAACCTTAATGTGATCTTTGTCACTAACAATCATTCGGCCTATTTCTCTGTTGAACTAGATTTTTAGATATGAACCAGCAATCGAACTTGGGTTAGTGCTGATTGAATACGGATCATGTTTTTTTGATGTGTCGTGCATTGGTTCTACTAAAAAAATTACAAATTTTCAGTGGCAGTGACCAATTAAGGGAAAACCTATGAAAAACATCACAATATCGGGGTTGAGCATTGCTTTGGCTATGTCGCTAACAGCCTGTCAATCAACGTCAGAACCCGCTCAAATTGCGAGTGAGACCAACCAGGCACAACAGCAGAGTACAAACACGCTTCAAATCTTTGAAAAAGCCAAGTCGGATTACACTCAATGGCTACGTAAGATGGAGGAGAGTCAACCGTTTCGCTTATACAGCAGTGATCTCGTCGATGATTTGTTCGATGCGTGGGAAGAGGCTGTAGATGTCTATGCGGATTTTGACGCAGACCCAGAAAAAGCGACTGAAAGCTATTCTCTCTTTTCGTCTGGCACTTATGCAGAGGTGTTCGATAAACGACTAGGAGAGGTCGCTGCGTTGCATGCGGAGTTATTAACCCTTAAACAGACTGCTGACGATCTTCTGGCTGAAGCCATCACTGAAATGGCATACCTCGACGCTATTGGTGCTGAAGAGGTATTTTCCTCTCGTTATAAGCGGATAGCGAAAGAGTACCGATCGCTTTTTGTCTATGTCGCAGACAACGATTTAGATGATGCACAACTCAAACAAGTTCGGTTTTTGAAGAATGCCAAATCTTTAGAGGTGGCAGTTGTACTCAAGCGAAACATAGAGCCACTGCAGAAAGAGTTAGCGCTGTTGCGTAAAGAAGGGTTCAGATCCATCGCTCCAATCAGTTATGCAAAAGCGAATGCGGCGTTAGATCAAGCGGCAGCGACGGTGTCTGCTGAGCCTAGAGCTGAAGACGTGATAGAAGAAGCTGTTTTCTTGGTTAACTTCGAACTGGATCACCTTAAGCATATGGGTTTGGAAGTGAAGCGGTTTAAGAGCGTGAACGATGGGAAATTTGAACCTTTAATCTTAGCGTTGGAGAATCAAATTCATCGTATCTCTCAGGCGCTCGACCAACAAGATTTAAGAAACAAACCTATTAAGCAACAGACAGATTTGTTGGCAGGACAAGCAGAGACTTTGGTAAAGTCGCTCAAAAACAAGCCGGACGTGGATCCTCAATTGACGGAACTGATGGCGAAGTTGGAAGAGGTGAACAGTGACTTGTCGAATACTGAGCAGCAAGTGGATGTGCTGTCTGCGCAAGTGGTGACACTAGAGGCTAAAAAGGCGTCTGATGAGAGCCTGATTGATGACTTACGTATGGTTATCGATACCATTAAACCAGACGAAGCCAAGGTAAAACCTTCTGAGAACTCGACTTCCGTCTCTGACAGCGAGGCAGTTGCCGCTGAGAATCCAAAAGTTTGAGTTGAGACTCTCGACTATTTCTAGCAGCAACAAAAAGCGCCTATATGGCGCTTTTTTTGATTAGTCTGAACTGTGGGAGAATCGTAAATATCAAACAGATGGCATCAGTAGTTGCTAAGCGCACAAGTAGTAATGATGGTTGGCCTTCTTCGCGAGCACCCCGTCATTCACCATTGTCTCGAACAAGGCATCCACATCATCATTTGTTAACAAAAAATGCTTACAGACAGCTTTCTTTGAACACGTGATCACACCGCCTTTCACCGCAGCTTCGACACGTTGTGCCAACGTCAGCGCTGATTCTTCTTGTTCATTTTTTTGGCTGTCTTGATTAACGACAAGATCGAAATCCGTTCTGTGTTCCAAATATCCCATCGGCTGAACAATGTTGTCCGGGGTGATATCGATTTCAGCGTGATGTCGGTAGAAGCGGCGGAAACGCGTTTCTTCACCAATCACGCCGACAAAGAATGCAGCGAAAAGATCCAATAAGATCGACAGGAAAACCACCAAACCAAATTGAGCAGTTTGCTGAGAAACCTGAAATGCATCCGCGAGACTGTCGATAAGTCCAATAGCAGAACCTTGAGCAACAGGAGGAAGTGAATCACGTTCTCCCGCCAGTCGAATTTGCTCTTCTCTCAGCTTATTATTTTGAGCCTGTATACGAGTCACGCCAGTCGCGATACGTTCCATTTGAATGTACTTTTCTGCAGCGAGGTTGTTCAAATCGATTTGTTTTTCTATCGCCTCGATTTGTCGGTTGTACGCATCGACTTTAGCTTGTTCAATCGCGATAACACTTTGCGCTTTGTTTGTGGCGCTATTGATACCGCCCACACTTCCGCCAATCGAAATCGCAGCAAGTACAAGGTAGAAAGTCAGCGCAGTAAACGAACCCACATAATTACGATGAGCTCGTCGCTCTCCAAATTCGTACCACGCGTAAAACTTACCTGCCTCAAAGATGATCGCCAAGGTACCAAATAGTGCCTTCATCATTGGGCTGTCATCTATCGAGAGGAAAAGCAGGAGTGAGAATACCGTTGAGGTGACCACAGCAGCGCCAGTGAAGCTGTAAACGCTGATCATGGCGAAAGGGCCTTTAGGGTAACGATACCCGAGCATATTTTTGTAGTGCATAGTTTTCTTTCAAGTCACGGTATGAAGGGCGCGAGGATACCGCATTGACGGCTTACCTTCCGCAACTGTGACCTATCTAACAGTTTGACTGCTGCTTTCACAACCAAATCGTTAGCGTTTTATACGATTCAAGCTCTTCATCAACAACGTTTTATGACCAAAGTGTCAGTATCCTTGCTCAGATTGCATGGCCCATAGGTGCGCGGCGACTAAAGCACGCCACGGTGAAAAGTCATTAAGCCAAGCCTGCGTTTCCTTTTCTGAAGGTTTTTCGTCACAGCCAAGCAACTGTTGCAGGTTTCTTCGTACCGCTACATCGCCATGTAATGAGCCATCCAAATAGCCAAAGCCTCGCAGCAAGGTATAACTGACAGTCCAAGGGCCAACGCCTTTAATGGAAAGAAGGTCTCGTGAGACGGCGAGGGGGTTAGCGCTTGGGGATAGATCGAGTTCATTCTCTACCAGCATTTGGGCAACACGCTGAATGGTCGTGGCTTTGCTATTGGAATACCCACAGCTGCGATAGGTATCAATGTCTGTCGCGGCGAGCGTATTTGGGTCTGGAGAACACCAAATGCCACTACTGTGTGGCTTACCCGTCGTTTCGATGAGTCGTCGACGAATGGAAACTGCCGCTTCCACGCTGATCAGTTGCCCTGTAATCGCCCAAGTAATCGCTTCAAAGGGCGTGACTGTTTGGGGAATCCTTAAGCCGCTATGATGTGCCAGCAAACGAGAAATCTCAGGGTGGGAATGGTACTGGCTTTCAAAGGTCTCGATATCTTGATTGAGCCCTAACATGTGTATGAGTAGCGGCATTAGTGATGCGTTATCAAGCGGAGGTGTCTCCGCATCGGCATCGAGTTCTAGTCGTGCGCAGTTATCATTTAGTTCCAGACTCAAACAACAAGTTACACCATTAATCAGCATGCCTTTACGAAGTAGGTTACCGTCCACTTTCTCTGCTAATTCCGTTTTGTCACGTTGGTGGAATGCGAGAAAATCTCTGTGTCTAAAGGTACTTGGTAGTGACGTTGTCACGGAGTAGGTGGCGGTCATGAGACTGGTTCCTAATGTATCGTGAAACCAGCTTAAACCGCACAGTAAGACAAGGCGAGATAATTCATCTTAACGCACTATAACTGAATATTTTGGCGTTCATTTCTACAAACTGCCTCACATAAACGCACTAAGGCCACTTAGCCACACGCATATCATCGCCTTTGCGAAGCCAGTTATTATTGGGTTTGTCAGTTGCATTGTGTCTCTAGCACAAATACGACTAATTCCCAATTCTTGGTCAGAAAGTCTTAGCGACGTGTTGGTATCATCCCCAAAATCACATGCTAAATCAGTTGTATGTGGTTTTGGGATTTATACATTTACTAAAAAGAGTTGTAAACGACACGGAGGTTGGTGATGGGCTATTTCATAATGGCATTAAAAAACTACGCGGTATTTACTGGTAGAGCGAGAAGAAAAGAGTACTGGATGTTCATGCTGTTCTACCTGATCTTTTCTATTGTTCTCGCTATTCTCGATGGAGTCTTGGGGATTGGCGTTCTCTCTCTAATTTTATCATTGGGTATGTTTATTCCAAGTATCAGTATTGCTGCGAGAAGGCTTCATGATACGGGTAGAAGTGGTTGGTGGCAGTTGATCGCTCTCATTCCTTTGGTTGGCGCCATTATTCTGATCGTTTTTCTTGTTCAAGACAGTCGTGAAGACAACGAATATGGAGTTAACCCTAAAGGCATTAAAGCAGGTGTGACGGTTTAACGAGCCGATCTAGCCTGGAAAGTGATAATCACTGTCGTTGCTGTTTGATATGGCATTGGCGGTGATTTTTTTATCACTTGGCAATGGCCAACAACGTTTTATCGCTACTGCTTCCCAGTTTAGTTCTTACCCATTTAGTTCATACCTATTTAGTTCACACCAATGTAACGCCTTTCGGGTCGTCCGACACTGCCATAGTTAACCTGCGCTTCTAGCTCTAACGTGCTAACCATATATTCGAGGTAGCGACGTGCAGTTGTGCGGCTTGCACCAATTAAGTTGCCAACTTCCTCAGCATTGAGCGAACCCTCTAAGTCAGCAAATACGGCGCGAATTTTATCGAGCGTAATAACGTCAATGCCTTTCGGGAGACGCGGGAGATTGTTGCTGGTGGAATTATCGACCGTTGGTACGGACGTCATTCGTTGCGGAAGAAGTGTGTCGACATCCGTTTGGGCAAGCGATTCCATCGCTCTAAGTTTCTCTAGGTGGGCAGCATATTGTCCAATGACTTCTTGCAAGCGCTCAAACACTAAGGGTTTGAGAATGTAGTAGAAAACGCCACTGCGAAGGGCTTCTCTTAGCGTATCAACTTCTTTGGCTGCGGTGATGAGAATGACATCTGTGGCGCAGTTGTTGGCCCGCAGTTTTCGCAGTAAATCTAGCCCTGTTCCTTTTGGGAAGTGATTATCTAACAACAGCAGTTCGGGTTTAAATACTTCAACGAGGTCTTCAGCATCCTCCAAAGAATGGGCGATACCGACGAGTTCTACACCGTCAATACGGTCTAGGAAGCGTTTTTGAATCTCAGCGATTTGAACGTCATCTTCAGCGATAACAACGCGGATACTTTGAGTCATAGGTACAGCATTATCCTTTTTTCCTAGTTTCTCGTACGTTACGTTATTTTAGTTGTTGATCGTCGCCCTAGCTTTGGGAATGTATACGGTGAAGCGACTTCCTTTGTGAACTGTGGGTTCGAGCAAAATAGTGCCCCCCAGCTTTTGCAGTAGTTTCTCGACAAGATGAAGTCCAAATCCATGTCCTTCGCCTTGTTTCGTCGTGACGCCTTTACGAAAAATGCTATCTTGCTCATGCTCTGGGATACCGGAGCCTTCATCTTCAATTTCGAAAATCAGATCATTTCCCAAGTCTGTCATTGATAGTCGTACATCGGTACGTTGATTTTTCAATGTGGCTTCTAAGGCATTGTCTATCAAGTTACCTATAATGCTCACGATCTCTTCTCGAGGGATGTGATCAGGAATCTCCTTCATGCTGCTTTCTGGGTCAATTTCTAGGTGCAACCCCAGCTCCTTGGCTCGGTTGTATTTGCCCAGCATACACCCTGCGAGGATAGGATCAGGGACAGCTTCCACAAGCAGTTGAATTAAGGCTTGGTGGCTTTGGGTTTCTTGACCAATCAACGCCAGGGCTTCGTCGTTCGCGCCTAGTTCGATTAAGCCTGCAATGGTGTGAAGTTTGTTCGAATACTCGTGGGATTGGCTGCGCAATGTATCAGCATATTGCTCGATTTGACTGAGTTTTTTACTGATTGCATCAAGCTCGTCTTTGCGCCTAAAGCTTGATACAACCCCAGTAATGCTACCATCTTGCAGCACAGGAAGACGATTGACGATAAGGTTTCTGTCTTGCAGCCATACGTCTTTGTCGATTTGTGGTGTGCCCGTTCGAAGTACATCCATTAAACGGCTGTCGGGAAGCACTTCTTCTATGGGGCGCCCTGTAAGTTTGGTATTGGCATCCAACCCTAAGGTATCTATGGCAGCACGGTTGAACGTGGTGATGTTGCCTTCGCCGTTCACTGCGATAATCCCTTCTCTAATAGACTCTAGCGTTGCGTTTCGTTCCTGAAAGAGGCGTCCAATTTGCTCTGGCTCCAGCCCAAAAATCGCCTTTTTGAAGTGTGAGGCAAACCAAAGCCCTGTGAGCACGCTCAAGCCGAAACTCAGTACGATCACCATGTACAGGGTGTTTCTGTACCTGTCGATAATGCCTTCCACAGTGTCGAGCATAAAGCCGACGGAAATAATACCAATGACGTTCTCGTGGCTCGCATCAAAGATTGGCGCTTTTCCGCGTACGGATGCGCCAAGGCTTCCTATCGCTTTTTGGATGTAAGGCTTTCCATAGAGAAGGGCGGGCTCGTTGTAATCACCATCATCGTCATACATGGGTTTTCCCAAGCGTTTCCATGAAGGGTGTGCAAGTCGAATCCCGTTTCTATCTCCTATCACCACGAAGCGCGCATCGTTGATGTCGGCGAGTTCGAGAGTCAGCGTTTGCAGGAATTCGCTGTCACGGTTATCTACAGCGTCAACGACTTCGGGTATAGCGGCGATGGTCTTTGCAACGTGTAGGGCGCGTTGGCCGATTTGCTCATCCAGAGAATGGCTGAGGTACCCCAATGCAAACAAGCCAATTAATCCAGTTTGTAGCAGGGCCATCAGGCCCAAGATGAGCATCATGCGGGTTTTGAGCTTGAGAGAGCGAAGTGAAAACATAGATTTGAATGCGCCTTGATAACAGCCTTATAACTTAATGGTAGCGGCATTATCTATCTTGTTGAAATGATGATTCTTTGTGGTCTGTCACGCAAGTGAACAATATGAACATAATGCTTTTTATAGTTTAAAAAAACATTAAATCCACAAGGTTTCCAAGTGGCCGATCAGTTAATAGGTTGAATGGGTAGGACAACAGTCAATTAAGACAAGAATAATTAACGCGTCCAAAGGACGGAACGACACAAGGAAATATGTATGTTTTCAAAATTGTTCGCTAAAAAGCGCGCTATCGTTGCTGCGGTTGCGCTGACATCTGCAATGACGGCGGGTGTAGCTTCGGCTGCGGTAGAAGAAGTTCACTTCCTCATTCCAGGCGGTGCTGGTGGTGGCTGGGATGGTACTGCTCGTGGTACGGGTGAAGCCCTGTCTAAATCTGGCTTAGTAGAAACGGTATCTTACGAAAACATGTCTGGTGGTGGCGGTGGTAAAGCGATTGCACACTTGATTGAAGTTGCGGAGCAATCAGACAACACGTTAATGGTTAATTCAACGCCTATTGTGATTCGCTCTCTTTCTAAAGTTTTCCCACAATCTTTCCGCGATTTGACGCCTATTGCCGCGACGATTGGCGATTACGCCGCTTTTGTTGTGCCTAAAGATTCTAAGTACAACAGCTTCAAAGAAATCGTGGCTGACTATAACGAAAACCCTCGCTCAGTGGCAGTTGCTGGCGGTTCTTCACGTGGTGGCATGGACCACCTCGTTGCTGCGATGGCATTTAAAGCCGCAGGCGGTGATCCAAAACGTGTGAAATACGTGGCGTACGATGCGGGCGGTAAAGCCATGGCAGGGATGCTTTCGGGCGAAACCCAAGTGCTTTCTACAGGCTTTAGTGAAGCATTGGCGCTGAAAAATGCAGGTGAAGTACGTATTCTTGCTATCACCAGCGATGAGCGTTCTGCTGCGGCACCTGATGTACCGACCTTGAAAGAACAAGGTTATGACGCGAGCTTTGTTAACTGGCGTGGTTTCTTCGGTGCGCCTGGTTTGTCTGATGCCCAAGCGGATGAATACGCACAAACGCTCGAGAAAATGTACACAACTGATGAATGGGTGGAAGTTCGCGACCGCAATGGTTGGACTGAAATCTTCAAACCACGTGCAGAGTTCGTCACCTTCCTTGAAGGACAAGAACAAGAAGTGGGTAGTTTGATGAAGGAACTTGGCTTCCTACGTTAATCATGAAAAACACGCCGAGTTGCTAATAAGCACTCGGCGTTCTTATTTCTGACGGGCTTGCTCGTTTGTTGTTGTATCAAGGAGTGTCAGATGGTTGTCACTAAAGACCATATCGGTGGTCTCGTCTTTCTCTGTCTTTCAGTGGCCTATGGTTTTTACGCGCGTGAAATCCCTATGTTTCCCGGCGATGAGTATGAACCGTTTAACGCGCAAACTTTGCCCATCTTCCTATCTTGGTTGGGCGGAATTCTAGGTTTTCTTATGTTGGTAACGGCGCGTCGCGACGTTGCAAGCAAACTCTCTGTGGCCGGGCTTGATTTTCTGCTGGTGGCGAAGCTTCTCATCCTGATCATGATTTTTGCTTTCGCCCTTGAGTGGGTGGGCTTTATGTTATCGACGATTCTGTTTTTGGTGGGCGGATATTGGATCCTCGGTGAACGCCGTCCAAAAATGCTGTTCATTGCATCCGTGCCTTTTGCTGTCGGCATCTGGTTTATTCTTGCGAAGTTGTTGGATATCTATCTCGCACCAGGTCGCTTCTTTACACAAGTTTTAGGAGGGTAAGACGATGTGGGAAGGAATCTCAACGGGCTTAGGCACTGCCTTAATGCCGTTCAACCTCATGATGGTCGTCGTTGGCTGTTTCGCTGGCACCTTCATTGGCATGCTGCCGGGTCTTGGCCCTATTTCTGCGGTTGCGTTAATGATCCCGATTACCTACGGCCTTGATCCTGCGTCTGGCATCATCTTGATGGCGGGTGTGTATTACGGTGCGGTATTTGGGGGCTCAACGTCTTCTATTCTGATCAACGCGCCAGGTTGTGCAAGCACGGTTGTTACTGCGTTTGATGGCTACCCAATGGCGCAACAACGCCAAGCAGGTAAAGCGTTAGCGTTGGCGGCGTACTCGTCGTTCACTGGCGGCACGATTGGTGCAATTATCTTGCTTTTCGCGGCGCCTGCTTTGGCCTCGGTTTCTCTCAGTTTTCAATCTTCTGACTACTTTGCACTGATGATCCTCGGTCTTACCGCCGTTTCTGCCTTTGCGGGCAAAGGCCAAGTGTTGAAAGCCATGGCGATGACTGTATTTGGATTGATGATTGCCACGATTGGTACGGATGCGATAACAGGCGCACCGCGATTTACTTTTAACAATATCGATTTGGTGGATGGCATCAGTTTCTTATTGCTCGCGATGGCGACGTTTGCATTGGCAGAAGTTGTCACCACAGTGATGAAAGGGCAGCACAAAGAAAAAGAAGCGGACATGGACATGGCGGCGCTCGGCAGTATGAAACTGTCAAAAGAAGAAGTGAAAGAAGTCGCTCCGACCGTGGCGCGTTCTTCTATCTTCGGCTTTATCGTCGGTGTTTTGCCGGGGGCTGGTGCGACGATTGCGTCTTTCCTTGCTTATGGGCTTGAACGTAACCTCGCGCCAAAGCGTCTGAAAGAGAAATTTGGTAAAGGTGCACTGCGCGGATTGGCAGCGCCAGAGTCTGCGAATAATGCGGCGTCTACAGGCTCATTTGTACCCTTGCTGACATTGGGTATTCCTGGGTCGGGGACAACGGCTATCATGCTGGGTGCGTTGATTGCCTATGGTATTCAGCCGGGGCCACGTTTGTTTATTGATAATCCTGATGTGTTCTGGTCGGTGATTATTTCCATGTACTTCGGTAACTTGGTGTTATTGATCCTGAACCTCCCACTGATTCCGTACATTTCGCGCTTGTTGGCCATTCCGCGCCCCATCTTGATTCCGTTGATTTTGTTCTTCTCCATCACCGGTGTGTACTTGGTGAGTTTCAACACTTTCGATATCAATATGATGGTGTTAATTACCGTGGTGGCGATATTCCTTAAACTGCTCGATTTCCCGATGGCACCGATGTTACTCGGCTTCATTTTGGGCGGGATTATGGAAAACAACCTGAGTCGCGCATTGATTATCTCTGATGGCAGTTTGAGCTTCCTGTGGGATCGTCCGTTAACGCTGACCATCATGTGTATTTCGATATTTGTGTTGTTCTTGCCACTGATTCGACGTGTGCTCGACAAAATGGGGGTCGGCATCAAACTGCAGCCTAATAAAGCACAAGTCGATCGTAATGACGGCTAGGAGGACGCATGCACGATGCATTGTCATCCTTTAGGGTGTTGGATTTAACCAACGTACTGGCAGGCCCATTCGCCTGCCATCAGTTGGCGCACTTGGGTGCAGAAGTGATAAAAGTGGAGGTTCCCCATAGTGGGGACCTTGCGCGTCAATTGGGTGCTGATGCGGATTTAAACCGCGAGAAAATGGGCATTTCCTTTCTTGCTCAAAACTCGGGTAAACGCTCCATTACCGTCAACCTCAAACACCCTGACGGCAAAGCCGTGCTCAAAAAGCTGGTTGAATCTGCTGATGTGTTAGTGGAGAACTTCCGGCCGGGTGTCATGGCGCGCTTGGGGCTCGACTACGACGTGTTGAAAGCGGTAAATCCCAAGCTGATTTACTGCGCCATTTCTGGTTACGGTGCTGATGGCCCCATGAACAATCTGCCTGCCTATGATCAAATTATTCAGGGCATGTCGGGCGTGATGTCGATAACTGGTGCGCCTGATAATGCGCCGTACCGTGTTGGTTATCCCATTGCAGACACCATTGGTGGCCTGACTGCCGCATTTGCGATTTCTTCTGCGCTCGCGGGACGAGCTCACACGGGCAAGGGCTGCTTCATTGATGTGTCCATGTTGGAATCAACACTCGCCACCATGGGGTGGGCGGTATCGAATTTCCTTGTCGCAGGTCGTGAACCGCAACCCATGGGCAATGACAATGTGACTGCCAGTCCTTCTGGTGCGTTTAACACCGGTGATGGCCTGATCAATATCGCCGCCAACAAGCAGGAGCAGTTTGACGCCATTTGTGATTTGTTAGGGCGGGCTGAACTGAAAACTGACCCTCGCTTTAGCGAGCGACAAGCCAGACTGAAACATCGCGCTGTGCTGACAGAGATTCTTGAAGATGCGTTTTCAACGGATTCTGCCGAAGTCTGGGAACAAAAGCTCAATGCCATTGGCGTGCCAGCAGGGCGTGTGCTGTCGGTGCCTCAGGCACTGAGTTTAGACCAAGTAAAACAACGCGACTTTGAAGGCACATTCGATGATGTCGAAGGCGTAGGGCGAGATGTTCATATCGTCAGAACCGGTTTTCTTGTGGATGGACAACGCCCTAAAGTGGCATCGCCGCCACCCCAATTGGGTGAACACAGCGCTGATATTCTCTCTGAGCTGGGGTTTAGCGATGACGACATTAAAACGTTTAGAGCAGAGGGCGCAGTATGAGTATTCGACGGCCGACTAACGGCCCAGAAAAAGCGGTTGCCGATTGGTGGCGCACAGACATTATCGATATGACGCCGGGGGAGATTGGCTATTACGGGTATCCGATAGAAGATCTCATTGGCAACGTCAGCTTTACCCAAATGATTTGGTTGATGACGCAAGGTTCTCTGCCTTCGCCAGAAAAAGCGAAATTGCTCGATGCCGCGTTAATGTCTGCCGTTGATCATGGCCCACAAGCGCCAAGTATTGCGATTGCGCGTATGGCAGCAACCTGTGGCGTTGGTTTGAACAATGCGATGGCGTCTGCGGTGAATGTGTTGGGCGATGTACATGGCGGCGCGGGTGAGCAAGCAATAGCTTTCTATCACATGATTGATGACATTGTTCAAAACGAAGGTGTGGATATTGTTACTGCCACTAAGCAAGGGCTTGAGAAACAGCGCGAACTGTTCGGAAAATTTATACCGGGCTTTGGACACCGCTTCCATCCTGTTGATCCACGAGCACCGCGTTTAATGGCGGTGGTAGAAGGCGCGAAAACGGATGGTGTGGTAGAAGGGCGTTATTTGGCGATAGCTCAACAAGTCGAATTACAACTTGAACAGGAGAAAGGGAAGAAAATCCCGATGAACATTGATGGGGCAACGGCTGTGATTTACGCAGAACTTGGTGTTGCTCCTGAGCTTGCCAGAGGGTTGTTTTGTTTATCTCGTTCAGTAGGAATACTGGCGCACGCTTGGGAGCAGACACAACAAGGTGGCAGAAACAAAGGCCCAATCCCTCGAGACTTACTGTGGACGTATGACGGTCCTGCGAAGCGTTCGATGCCTGATAGCGATTAACTTCTGCGCGAGCTTGTTTGTTTAGTTCACCGACATCAACGCCATCCATCGATGGCGTTTTTGTGTTTGGAGGTGCAACGAAAGCTTGGTTTATCGTCTATCTTGAATAATTATGAACACTGTTTTATTGTTGCTTGAACTGTGACCATGTGTAGTATTACATTTGTCATTGCATTAAAGGACACTTTTAGGTGTCGTTGCGGTCTGTATTAGCATGCCGTATTTCGAACACACAGTAAGATAGAGGCTTGGTGTCACCAAAGGATAGGAGCATGAATATGAAAATTACATCGATTTTATTTACCTTGCTATTGTGTTTGCCCATAGCGGCGAATGCGGAAGAAAGTAGCTGGGATAAAGCAAAAGAGTCAGCGGCAGAAGCGTGGGATTCAGCGAAAGACGCAGGCGGAAGTGCGTGGGATGCAACGAAAGAGAAGAGCGGTGAACTGATTGATAAAGCAGAAGAAGGTAGTTCTGATTTATGGGACAGTGCCAAAGAAAAAAGTAGTGACCTTTGGAATAAGAGCAAAGAAAAGGGCAGTGAAATCATAGAGGAAGCAGAAAAGAAAGCTGATGAAGTGCTGACCAAGCCAGAAGAAACTGAACCGACTCCTGCACCAGTCGTACCGTTGAAACCAGAGGATTCCCCCGACTTCACTCAATCTGCTTGATTCGCGAAAGGAAGTGATCGTCATGGATATCCGGTTAAGAAAAGCGCTAAACAGTGATATTTCGTTTCTTATGTCGCTGCGAAAGCTAACCATGCAGCAGTATCTTGAAGCGGTGGGTATGCCAACCTCTGATGAAGCTCATTTAACGCGCATTAACTATAAGTTTGACTGCGCGGAAATCATCACGGTGAGTGACATCCCAGTTGGCTTATTCAAAGCGGAATTTATCGAAGACCAAAATCAGTGGTACCTCGTTCAGTTGCAAGTGCACCCTGACTACCAGAACCGAGGCATCGGTTATACCGTGCTTGAACGATTGTTGAGCTGTGCTAGTGAATCTGCATCTCGCATAAGGTTAAGCGTGCTAAAAACCAATCCGGCTCGAGATTTGTATATACGATTGGGCTTTGAGGTTGTTGAGCAAAGTGATTGTGAATACATCATGGAAAACAACAGTCTGCTGAAAAACATTGCAGAGTCAAAAGTGAAAAATACCGCTTAGTTCTTGCTTAAGAAGAGTGCAAAATACATCCAGAACTTAGACGTGGTGAATTACTGCACGACACTTTTTGAGTGATACAAACGACAAAGAATACTGAGCCAAAGGCCAAAGTCAAAAATCAAAAGTTAGAGAAAAGGGAGCGAATATGCTCCCTTTTTTGATCGTTTCATTCGCCTTACGGACTTAAAGCGTATTAACCGTCTTTGGGTAGCGAAGGGAGTGCGTGATCATTTTGCATATGTAGATGCACATCTTGTTGTGGGAATGGAATAGAAATTCCTTCCTTGTCGAAGCGGATTTTCACCTCCCGCGTTACGTCCCAGTACACATCCCAATAGTCGTCTGTTTTTACCCAAGGGCGAACAATAAAATCCACAGAAGAGTTATTGAGCACATGAACTTTGATCATGGGTTCTGGAGCTCGAAGAACAGCAGGGTGGTTTGTCACAATGTCATTGAGTACGTCTTCAACGTGGGGGATGCTATCGCTATAGCTGACGCCAAATACCATATCGACACGTCGAACGCGTTCATGGGTGACGTTCTTAATAACATCTCCCCAAATCTTGCTGTTAGGCACGATGATGATTTGATTATCAAAGGTTTTAATCGTCGTGTTTACCAAACTCATGTGGCTAACCTTGCCTTCGACACCCCCTGCGGCAACATAATCACCGACATCGAATGGGCGATAGATCAGCAGCATCATGCCCGCCGCGAAATTCGATAACGTATCTTGCAGCGCAAAACCGATAATGACACCAGCAATACCGAAACCGGTGAGAATTGGGGTGAGGTTCAAACCCACTTGTGACAAGGCGATCAGGATACCTATAAACCACACGCCCTTGCCAGACATGGAAATGAAGAACTCTTGCATGAGTAACGAAAAGTTGAGGTTCTTTGAGGCAACGGCACGCTTAACCACTTTTCGAGCAATATTGGCGATGAAGCGCGCAATAAAAAGAATGATTAAAAAGACAAGGAGTTGAAAAATGTGCTGCGGCGCATTCTCGAGTAACCATCCCCAAAATTTGCTAGACCAGGTCTTTACGATGGAGAGCAGTACATCGCCACTAAGCAGATCCTGCGTTACGCTGCCTGTCACTTCAAAATATAATCGTTTGTACTCAGCAGTCGGGATCCCTTCAGCGTCTGACAGGTCAATCATCACCTTAAGGCTGTCGGTTGTGATGCTCATTCGACGTTGAGTGACTAGTTTACTGAGTTGAAGGTTGGCTTTTTCTGCTTCAGGGGCAACTTTTAGCTGCGCATCTTCAGCATTCAATTGTTGCCTTAGGTACTCGATATTTGCAGCGAGTTGTTCAGAACGTTGGGAAACTTCTTGCTTTAAGTTGTCTTCTTCGTGGGGGGCGAGTGCGTTGAGCTCTTTCAGCCATGCTACGTTTTGTGATAGCTCTTCATACATACTATCTAGATATTTACGTGATTCTTCATACTCTGCTAGTAAACCGAAGACCTCTTCATTCTTGGCGTCATTTAATTTCTGGGAAAGGCTTGATGAACGTTTGATCAGATATTGAATAGCTTCGTTGGCATAAACTTGTTGCTGTTTTACCTGTTTAATAAGAAAGGGCTTCGCTACGTCGTCACGGTTTATGCTTGAGGCAATGAGGGCACGCAGTTGCTCATTTTTCTGAAACATTTGAAGCTGCATTGCGAGCTTGTCTTCGCCATCTACTTGGTTCTGCATAGAAACCAACTTCGTGAGTTCCTGATGAATCGCCAGTATGCGGTCTTCAATTTTTTCAGAAGCCGCCTTTTGATCTTCTGAGGTGGCTTGCATTGACTCAGTGTTTGCAAAAACGGGATAGGAAAACGCAATAATAACGGCGAAAAAGGCCACAGAAATTAATGACCAGTGCATGCGTAAACTCATCGATAAAGCTCCATCAGACCAAATTAACAATAGGGAAGTATGGCATTTTGTACGACGTTAGGTGTTCAAACTGGCTCTCACATTTGAATAAATAGGGCAATTGTTCAGAAGGGTGTTGTCTAGGTTTTTGAGGTGGTCTACGTATTTTCATATTTTACTTAAATTTACGTTGGTGCGATTGATTAGTGACCAGTGCGAGCGCAAAATATGACCGTTTATTAGCTTTCACTTTATAAGGAGATTTACCGATGAGTAATTCGTCATCATTATCCAAGCAGACGATCTTCTTTCATTGGTTAGTTGCAATCAGTTTTATCGCCGTTCTAGCATTTGGCTTGTACGTGGAAGATTTACCGAAAGGCCCAGAAAAGGGAGAACTTATTGGTTTGCATAAATCCTTTGGCGTATTGGTTCTCGTGTTAGCAGCATCCCGTTTGTTATGGCGCTTTAAGGAAGGTGCAATATCTTCTATTCCTGGCTCGCCGAGATGGCAGGAAAAAATCGCGGCTGGGGTTCATCATTTACTTCTACTCGCCACGTTATTGATGCCCATTTCAGGGATAGCCATGTCGATTGGTGGTGGGCGTGATGTGGGGGTTTTTGGTTTCACTCTCATTACTGCTGGCGAGAAGAATGAACTGCTGGGGCAGATCGGCCATACGACCCATGAAGTCCTTGCCAACATTGTGATTGTCACGTTGGCGTTACATTTACTGGGTGCCTTAAAACACCATATTATCGACAAAGACGCTACGCTTAAGCGAATGTTAGGGAAATCCTGACGTCCCTTAGCATCTCCGTTTTGAAAGCCATCTTAATCGGGTGGCTTTTTTGTTATGGCCGAACCTGAATCCTGCTAATCGAGAGCTATCTTCATTTTTCGGCTTTAACAAACTGATATCTTTAGAAGATATGCACAGTTCGTGGTCGTGCTTCTTTATTATTTACAAAGGAAGAGATCATGAGACGGATCATATTCAATCAAAAAGGCGGTGTTGGTAAATCCAGTATATCGGTCAACCTCGCAGCGCTCAGTGCTGCCAGTGGCAAGAAAACTCTGCTGATAGATTTAGATATTCAAGGTAACAGTAGCCATTACCTAGGGATTGATATTAATGCCAAGAACGACAAAACGGTGGCTGACTTGTTTGACCAAACCGTGTCATGGTTTTCTGTTTCGACGCCGATTAAGCAATTTCCTCAGCCCACCGCTTATGAAAATCTCGATATCATTCCTTCTAGCCCGCGTCTTGCGGCTCTTGAGCCTGAGTTAGAGCGTCGCTATAAAATATACAAACTGCGTGAAGCACTCGACGAACTAGAGAGTGAATATGAGCGGATATATATTGATACGCCGCCAAATTTAAATTTCTACAGCAAAGCGGGTCTAATCGCGGCGCATAATCTGCTCATACCTTTTGATTGTGATACATTTTCTCATCAGGCGTTGTTGACCTTAATGGATAACCTCGCGGAGCTTCGCGACGATCACAATCGTAATTTGGCGCTCGAAGGGGTGGTCGTAAATATGTTTAACGCGCAGGCGAAATTCCCCGCTCAGATTATCGAACGCGTACGAGAACTCGGTTTACCTCTGCTGGAACCATTTATTCCTCAATCTGTGAAGATGAAAGAGTCGCACTATCATCAAAAGCCGCTCGTTCATTTTGCGCCTCAACATAAGCTTGCTCAGCACTTTGCTGAACTCTATGCGCGATTAGAAAGTGCAGAACAGCAAGTGCCTTCACCTGGAATGTCCGCAAACAATGAAGGTGCAAAGGCTGCGCAGTCATAAAAGTGAATTGGATAAAATGTAACCTTTGACAAAGTTACAATAAAGCGTAACATTTAGATATGTTACCAATTAATGTAACTCAAGGTATGCATGAAAACTCAATACATACACTATGCGGGAGTGATGACTGGCGACCTCGTGGGCTCGACAGAGATGAGCGAGTCCACACGCCAAGGCTGTTTAGCCACATTGGAAAGCTGTTTCTCTCAGTTTCGTCAGCATGAAACCGGTCATCAAGCGAACAATAACTCCCTGATACCTGATGGCGCTGGTTCCGATGCCAGTGACCGCGACACGATGGGGGAGATCTATCGTGGCGATGCATTTCAGCTCTACACTCGCTCCCCCGAACACCTTTTGAACATGGCACTGACGATTCGCATTGCCCTGAAGAGCCTTGGCGAAGATGCCCGTTTATCATTGGCTGTTGCACCAACCAGCGAGCGTCAACTCCCTGTGAGAATGGCCAATAACTCTGATGCTTTCTTGCTATCAGGCCGCCATCTAGATGCCATGAAAAACCAGAGATTGGCGTTTTCCTCTAATGACGAAGACTTTGCTCGCGACGCTCACATGGTTCTTTCTCTACTTGATGACCATATCACACCGCTGACAACCAAAATGGCATTCGCGTTATCGGTTTGGATGCGTCAGCCTAATGCGCAACATGCAGAGCTTGCAAAGGCGTTGGGTATAACTCGAAGCGCATTCACAAGAATCATTAATCGAGCCAATTACGGCCGCATTGACGATACGTGTAAATGGTATGCTGACCGGCTTAAACGTTATCGGAACACTGGCAGGGAGGCTTAAATATGGTACTAACAATACTATTGGTATTGGCCGTGGTTCATGTGTGTGTAGAGTTTTACTTTTTTCCCGTTGTCACACGTCGCGCACGGCATGTTTTTTTGTCCGTTATCATTGAAAGCGTTCTGTCTTTGATTGCCCTCTATTTGCTCGCCATTCCTTTGATTTGGTCATTAGTCGGGGCGCTGTGTATCGGGTTATCAAATGTGGCTATCGCTGTGTGGTTTCGTTCGTCACCGGACGGGTTACGCTACTTGTTCGTCAAACAACTGCTGCACTTACTTGTGCTACTTGTGGTGGTTTTATTCGTGGTGGGTAGTGAAGAGAGAGTTGCTGCAAAACTGGCATTTGAACAAACAGATTGGTGGACACTGTTTTGTTGGGCCTTTGCGTACCTATTAGCAATGAAACCGACATCAACCGCCATTGCTATGCTCTTGCAAAACTGGACCGATGAAGTCGTGAATTCTGCGCCAAGTGAGAGCAATAAACCGCTAAAAGACGCTGGTGCATACATTGGATATTTTGAGCGAATGCTTATCGTGACATTTGTTCTGTGGGGGCAACTACCCGGCGTCGCCTTGGTGTTAGCCGCCAAATCCGTTTTTCGCTTTGGCGATTTAAAAGATCATGGCAGTCGCATGTTCACCGAGTACGTGATGTTAGGTACGTTTTCCAGCGCTTTGTTTGGTATCGGCTGCGGTTTGTTGGGCGGTTATCTCAGTAAGTTTTAGCGCCGCTCCGTGGATAAAGTCTACGCGCTAAAAAAGGCACCCATGGGCTGTCTCTCATACACAAATCCCTGAGCAACGCTCAGGGATTTTTTTTGAACTCATTCCACACACTGTGATCAGATCGTCTAGGGCTAAATATTCGAGGCGATTATTATGAAGATGACAAATCCAGAACAGTGGGCGCAATGTCAATTTGGGCACGCAAACCTCAGCGACTCAATACATACACAAAGACTTGTGATCAAGAGACAGTGCATTCCCGCCTTTCGGTCTACAGGTTGTTACCCATAAAGTAATGTTGTGTAGACCTGCACCTTGCACAAGGCTAATAGCAGGTCTACACTAAGTGACTTATTTGGTAACTTAGCGTAGACCTATGGCGAAATCAGATGAGCTACTAAACGTATTCGCGAAAGCGGTTCGCGCTGGCGGAGGCGTTCACAGTGCAACTGAGCTGGCTTTTATGTTGGGTGTGCCCTGTGACCCTGCTTTCAGAAAACTCCTAGCAGATTGCGTAAAGAAGGGCTTGCTAAGACGGGTGGTGAAAGGTTTTTATGAAAGTATGATTAGCCCCCCTGAGCCTGAGACTGCCATTTATAAAATCATCAAAAAGTTACGTAGTGGCGTAGTGAATTACATCAGCTTAGAAAGCCAGCTAAGTCATACCGGCGATATTTCGCAAATTGTGATGGGCAGGGTCACGGTGGTAACTAAAGGTCGAAGTGGGTGTTTTGATACGCCTTATGGTGTGATCGAGCTTACCCATACTAAAAGGCCCGTCGCTCAAATCGCCCCTAATTTGTATTACGACCCCGATATCAAAATGTATCGCGCATTCAAAGAGCAAGCGGTTGCCGATCTAAAGCACTGCCGTCGCAATCTACATATGCTGGAGAGCTAAGTATGAGGGAGTGTGTAGGAGATAAAGTATGCTGAAGCAACAAATTCGCCAAATCGTACAGTCAAACCCTGACTATGCAGCAGTCACGCCCGTGATAGAAAAAGAGATCTTGCATCATGACATTATGGACGTGCTGATCAAGCAAGGCGTTATGCAGCGATTAACCTTTATTGGCGGCACCTCATTACGTATGTGTTACAACAGCAGTAGGTTGTCAGAAGATCTTGATTTCAACGGTGGTCATGACTTCAAACCATCTGAATTTGAGGGGTTGGAGTCCGAGATACAGACTTATATTCAAAATAAGTATGAAACTGAAGTTTGGGTAAACAAGCCCTCTGGCGAGCAGCAAGGGGATACCGTTTCGTGGAAGATTAGTATCGTGAAAGAGCCTAATCGTCCTGATTTACCAAGACAAAAAATGCATATTGACGTCTGTGCAATACCCTCATTCGATATCGAAAAGCGTCCGTTAATCAATCACTATGACATTGTCGTGCCGACTGAAGGCATCTTGGTTCCGGTTCAGTCACTACAAGAAATACTGGCCGATAAGCTTATTGCGTTAGCGTATCGAGCAAGGCGTATTAAACCTCGTGATATCTGGGATATTGTTTGGATTAAGCAGCGCGGAATTGATTTATCAAAGATATTGGTTGAAAAGAAACTCAACGCTCGACACAAGCAAATAGATGACTTTCGACAGGCGCTCTCTACTGCGTTAACCAATCTAATGTCGGAAGAGGAGGTACACAATGACTTCAATATGGAAATGAGCCGTTTTATCCCTAAACAAATTAAAGAAAGGACGTTAGATAACCCAGAGTATTGGGCGTACGTTCAGGGTGAGGTAAAAGCCATCGCATCTGAGCTACTTCATGATGGCAAGCCAAAAAATCCATTTGACATGAGCTAGTTCTGAGTATTCGAATTTCATAAACTAGGCCTAGTTAACTAAATGGACAAAATGATTTCAGAGGTCTACAAATTGTTACCCATAAAGTGACTTTGTGTAGACCTCTAATCGCTGCATTTTCCCGTTCAGTAAAATACACAGATGAATATTTAACTTGCTCAACGCGGTTCGCATCTAGCTCAATCTTGGTTTCTTGTAGTTTGGTGATAAGACGTTCACGTTGCCAATTTAGAATTTCAGGCATCTTAGCGCGTACTTTTACGACTTCTGCTGCAATTCCATCAAGGCGCTGTTCGATCAGTGCTTTCATGTTTGCGCCTTCACTTGCACGTGCGGCAATGAAATCATCGACAGCTTCATCAAAGCCGCTCATGAGGGCTTTATTGATCACGTYCATATCTTGTTCTGGTGTTTCCATCAYGCCCGGCCATTGCAGGACTTGGAAAGGACCGATATTGCCTTCACCTGAGGTCTCTTWGACCCACTTGGCGGCGTGAATAACCTGTTTTKCCAACTCTTCGTTGATTTTCAACTCTGTGTTTGCAGAAGCATTGGCTTACTGGCTTTTATCGCTACACGCTTACTCCAGCTTCGCTTTATGAAGGAATACAAAGCAGAGTTGGAAACACAATGCTGTGAAACGCTATTGGGTCAGAAAGCTTGGAAATTACTTTGGCTGAAAATGGAGGGAGGTCCGCTACCTCAACAGACACCGGATATGCAGTGGGCATACGATCGTCTAGCCAGATTAGGCGGTTCGAAAGATACCAAGCGGACAGGCCGAGCTTCCGTAGAGGTATTATGGGAAGGATGGTCTAGGTTACAAACCATCCTTGAAGGCTACGAATTGGCAATGTCTCTCAATCACGAAGACTTGTGATCAAGAGACAGCCCATGGGTGCCTTTTTGATATGTGAAGACCTAGCTAGGGTTAACTAGCTACTCTCTCAAGTTGACGCTGTTTCCAAATAGAAGCACCAATACCAACGGTCAACGAGGCCAAAATAACGCCCAGTGAAACCGGTGTAGCGATAGCAAATGGTGTTTCAATCAGTAGCATTTTCGTACCGATAAAGCACAGCATGAACGCAAGCGTATGGTGAAGATACGCAAACTTACTCAGCATGCCACCGAGAACGAAGTACAAAGAACGTAAACCTAGTAATGCAAATACGTTCGCAGCCAAGACCAAGTAGGGTTCTTGAGTAACGGCAAAGATTGCAGGGATAGAATCCAGTGCAAACATCACGTCCGTCATCGCAATCACCATCACTACCACCAGCATTGGTGTAGCAAGAATGCCTAGCGAATCGCGGGTGAATAGCTTGTTTCCATCGTAATCAGGACTAACGCGCAAAAAGCGTTTCACCAATCTAACCGCAAAGCTGTCTGAGAAGGACTCGTTTTCTTCGCCATGTTGACGCCACATTTGTACGCCAGTCCAAATCAAGAAGAAACCAAACAGGTACAACACGAAGTGGAACTGCGCAATCAATGGCGCACCCAGAGAAATCATAATGCCACGCAATACCAATGCGCCGACAATACCGAGCATTAATATACGAGGAACGTGATTTTCAGGCACTTTGAACTGTGCAAAGATCAACGCGAACACAAACAAGTTATCGACGCTCAGCGATTTTTCAAGCAAGTAACCCGTGATAAACGAGGTGGCTGCTTCGCCGTTTGTCAGTTCACTGACGGGTGCCATATGTGGCCAATATAGATAAATAGCACCAGCAAATGCGAACGCGAGGGAGAACCAGAACACACTCCACATAGCGGCGCTGCGAAAACTGATCTTTCCACGAGTGATAAGCAGGTCGATGCCAAGCATCAAAACGGTAAGAACTAACAGGCCTTCGTAACCTGAGAAAAGTTCACTTAGGAACATGACACCTCCGGTGCGCGGAGGAATAGGGGGCAAAAGGAGCACCTAACCAACCACGCAGCTATAAGCAGATAAGCGAATAAATGGCGTTGGTCTCGTCAAAACACAGTGAAACTGTATTCTCGCGTGCCGGTAGCATTAGCTACGGGATGACGACAGCGCGACGGAATGACTACTCCCCAAAACGCCGCAATAGTAGAGCTTTTCTGACAAATTGGAAACAAGAAAATGCTTTGTAAAGAAGGTTTTAATCGGGCGTAATTAAAACTCTTTTTTATTCAAAGGATTGATAGCATAGAGGCTGAAGCGAGTGTGAACATGACTTTTGACGTTTTGCATCGTCAACTGGTTTTTCTCAAGCAGAAAAGCATGCAGAACATGGGTGGATACAAACTATGAACACTGCAAATGGCAAGGCATGTTGCTCTAATCCTCCGTATGAGAGAAGTAGAGCAACGAGGTGATAATATTGCGGGTGACGGCTAGATGTTGAATTTAGAGATAGCAGAAGTTAATTGTTGATTTGATGCTGACAACTTTTGAACATTGGCGAGTGTGGCTTCTCCACTTTCACCCAATCGGTCTACCATTTGGCTGATTGAATGAATGCTCTCGCTGATCTCATTTGAAGCTTGGCTCTGGGTTTGTGTGATTTCAGTAATATGGCTATTCAAGTTGTTTATTTCTTCTACGGATGTGCTCATGATATCTAAGTTGCTATCAACAAGATTGGTCTGCTCAACTGATTTTTGACAACTGTTTTTCGTATTTTCAATTGCTCGAACCGCGTTCACAGTACCTTCGTTGAGTTTTTGTAGCATATCATTGATTTCTGATGTGCTTTGTTGAGTACGGCTGGCAAGCGCTCGAACCTCATCTGCAACAACGGCGAACCCGCGGCCTTGTTCTCCCGCCCTTGCTGCCTCTATGGCGGCATTCAGGGCGAGTAGATTAGTTTGTTCAGCAATGTCACCGATTACCGTGAGTACGGATGCTATCTTATCTGCATTGTCACTCATGGTCTGAATATCGTTCTCCATCAGGGTTATTTCGCTAAGCAGGGCGTTTACGCTTTGTACCGATTGGCTGACTTGTTGTTTTGATTCAGCGGTTTGCTCATGGGTTTTCTGCGTGCAACTTAACGCTTCTGACGCGCTGCTTGCAACCGTATCTACCGTTGAGTTCATGCTCTCAACGCGAGAAACCACAAGCAAGGTTTCTTGTTTGTGATGGGTTAGCACGTCGTGATTCTCAACGGTTTTTGCTTTAACGTCTTTAACTTCAGAAGATATATTCGCGGTCGCGTTTGAAATTCCACCTACGATGTCTTGGAGATTTTGTGCAACCTCATTGATGCCTCGTGCAATAACACTGATTTCATCATTGGTATTCACGTCCACTCGCGCGGTGAGATCCCCTTTAGCCAGTTTCTTCATCACACGCATAACCTGGGACAGAGGTTTGAGCAGTTTGCTGACCAGAAACAAGGTGATCAGCATCACAAGGATGACCTGAACGAGAGAGAAAATGAGCGAATCCGTTCGGCTAGAGACGACCGTTTGATAGGCGTATTCTTGGTTCATGGCAACCGCTAAATACCACGGCGTACCTTCAATTGATGTGATATTGAATAGATAAGGGCGATTGGCAAGGGTCAGTTCGCTGACTATCGGGTTGGCTGCAAGTGTCGGAAGAGTGTCTGATGTCAATTGAGGAGACATTTCGCTGGCATTGGTCAACAGCAGCGATGTATCGACGCTTGCTAGCAGCGTTGCGTGGTTATCGAGCAACATGGCTTGCGTATTCTCACCGCTAATGCTGTTGATATAGTTGATGAGCTGTTTGATTTTAATATCGCCCGCAACCACGGCTTGCTCGCCAGATGTTCGCGTGTATTGCTGAGCTATAGTGACAACCAATTCTCCAGTCACTGAGTCTTTATAAGGCGCTGTAATGACAGGGTCTGTTGCGCTGATGGCTTCGATATACCAAGGTCTCTCCCTTGGGTCATAGCCTTCACTCGATGGCTTGCCGTTGTAACGAATCATATCGCCAGTACCCGTTCCGATATATACAGACTGAAATCCACCAGAGAGGCGCGCTTGATTGAGATAAGCGGGTAGTGTGGAGCCTGGCTCTAAAGCCAAGTCGGATTGCTTTGCGCTTTGAATGATCTCAATGCGGGGTTGTATCCAGTTCTGAATGCCTTTTGCACTAGCTGTTCCAACGGAGTCGATGAATCTGCTAACCGAATCTTCTGTATAGCTAACCAATTGTTGATCTTGCCGTTGATATTGAACAACAGCAACAATAATGATGATGCTGGCAATCGCTAGGGAAATCTTGTGTTTAATCGAACGGGGCATCAGCATTGTTAAGCCTCTCAATTGTCTATGTGTCTCTAAATTGAATCACATTAGTTAGCATAGAACAGACATCCCTTTTGTACTTCCCGGTACCGTCTATAAATTTGTGAAAAGGCAAGGAAGTAGAAGAACGATATATGAGGTAGAGCTACAGTGGCCACTTTCGAATACCGAATATGATAGTCGGCGATGTTGTAATAAAAAACCTCCATTAGGAGGCTTGATTTTGGATACGGGAAATTCTGATTACTGCGGACCAGAAGATAATCGCAGTGCTAGTTCCCACAAAGACTCTGGCACATCAACTTCGGTCAGCTCGTTAATATATTGCCCCGGTAGGCGGGTTCCTTCGTCTTGGGAAACTAAATCTGCAACTTGCTGGCAGCGTTCGTAGAAGTATTCAGAGTTTGCAGGGTCAATCACCAGAAAGTACTGACCGAGATCGTGTGGGTCGCCATTGGTGGCTTTTAGCGGTTTAACAAACTGAGAGGCAATACCGCCTGTGAGACCTGCTGTTAGCAGTTCTGCCATTAAACCAAATCCCCAACCTTTATATCCGCCCGCTGAAACCAAAGAACCCGCCAAGGCTTTATGTGGGTCCGTGGTGGGGTTGCCATCTTCATCTAGCGCCCAGCCTTCGGGAATGCTTTCTCCCGCTTCTTTCGCCATGGTGATTTTGCCGAGAGCGACAACCGTCGTGGATTGGTCAAACTGCATTGCAATGCCGCCATCGCCGTCTGGTACAGAGAAAGCGACTGGGTTGGTGCCGATGGTGCGAATTTTCCCACCCGGTGGTGCAACGATGGGCGAAGAGTTGGTAAAACCAATGGCGATAAAACCACGGCGAGCAATTTGCTCTGTAAAGTAGCCGAGTGATGTACAGGTGTGGCTGTGGCCAATGGCCAGTGCAGCAATACCGTTATCTTTAGCAGCATTCATGACAGTCGGAAATGCGCGAACAAACGCGGATTGCGCAAAACCAAATTTGGCATCCACCTGAACCACGCCAGACTTTGGCGTTGTAATCACAGGCTCTGCATCTTTAGAGACACGACCCGATACCAGTTGTTCACAATAACTCTGTAGATAGTAAAGCCCACAGATTCGATTCTGTCTGGATTCGTTTTTTGCAACAGCAAGCGCGACAGATTCTGCGATCCAGGGTAAAGCGCCATGCTTCTCTAGCGCAGTTTTACAAACATCATGGATCTCCGAAATGGTAATCGTTGGCATACATACTCCTTTAGAATGTGTCACTCAAATCGGGTGATTTGCTCTCAATGGTTCGTCCAAATAAAACTGCTTGAAGACGATACCTAAGCGGGAAACACCTGATTTTGTGTTTAATAGGTCAACTCATACGGTCCTTAAATGAGTCCCTTTTCGCAGATGTCCCTTAATAGTAGTTACTACGTGGATTCGGTTATTGAAACTCATGGGCCGCGTCATCGAGTGCATCCCATAAATAATCAGAACTTGAAATATCACTCAAAATGAGGAAACGCGTTTGCTTCAGATCGGTATTAGATGCGTTGACCACGACAGATGAGACACGCGCTACCGATGTTTGTGCGATATGCCCTGATGGAAACGCGTCTGGTTGGAGGTTCACGGCACAGACTTTGGCAAAAAGCTGTGGGCATCTATCGCCAGTGAGAACAAACATCGCTGAACTGTGTTGGCAGTATAAGCGTGTTACTTGTTGATGGCTCGTTGCTGACTTTTCCATGCTGAGAATGAGATCGGTATGTTGGTTCTTAACATCAATGATCCAATACTCAGTGAAGCCAAGCCTTAACACCCACAAGCCGTTGTCCATTCTCGTTGCTTGGTTTGGTTTAGAGGGCAGCGCAATGTGGTGATCGGTCAAAAACGACGCGGTTTGCTCTCCTCTGAATCCAATGCGGTTTGAGGTGGTCGCATCGTAGAAGGAGATGGAAGACAACTGGTGATTTTGATCAATGCTGCTGTCTCTTAGCTCTGGTTGAGAACTGATTAAAAAAGAAAACATACTAATTGACCTCCTGGCGTGCGCCATCTGGATCATAGAAGGGCAGAGGCACGACTTCTGGCCACACTTCCTTACCATCGATACGAATTGGGAACAGTGTGCCGGGTTTTTGTTGATCGATACCCACAAATGCAAGACCTATATATGCGTCCAGCGTTGAGGAAAAATCACAGGAAGTCACATTGCCCGTGATGTTTGAATCGTGACCAGCTTTGTCTAACACCAAATGGCCTTCTTCAGGCTTTGCCGACGATTTATCCAGTTTGAAACCCACCAATTTTCGGGTTTGTTCTCGTTGCATGACGATATCGACAGATCGAGACCCCACATAAAATGGCTTGGCTTTGGCTATCGCCCATCCCAATGACAACTCGCCGGGGTGCGACATGCCGTCGGTATCTTGACCAACAATAATATGGCCTTTTTCGAGACGAAGAAGACGCTGCGCTTCGACACCAAACGGGCGCATTCCAAACTCTTCGCCTGCTGACATCAGCAAATCCCAAATTTTGAGTGCGAATAAGGTTGGCATGTGGATTTCATAGCCAAGTTCGCCAACAAACCCTACGCGTGCTAGTCGAACGGGCATGCGATCAATGTGTCCTTCTCGGTAAAAAAGATACGGGAACGCATCGGGTGCGAAATCCACATCAGTACACACTTTTTCAAGCACTTTTCGCGCGAGAGGGCCAGCAATATTCACGGCGGAAAAAGCAGACGTCACGTTGGCAATATCAACATTTAATCGCCATTGTGCGTTCCACTTTTTCATTTCACGATAGACTGCATCAACACCGCTGGTGGTTGCTGTGACATAGTAATGATCTTCCGCTATTCGGCACGCTACGCCATCGTCCACGACCACGCCTTGTTCATTGGTTAACACGGCGTAGCGTGTTTTCCCTACTGGCTGTTTAACAAAGGCAAAGGTATACATGCGATTGAGAAATTCGGGCGCATCTGGACCGCAAACTTCAATGCCACCGAGGGTACTCACATCAATGATGCCGACGTTTTGTCGAACCGCTAGTGCTTCCTCTTGGATCAGCACCTGACGATTGCTTGGTTCACCATAATAAGCGGGACGTTGCCATGCGCCTGCAGGCATGAATTGTGCACCGAGTGCTTCATGCCTTGCATGCATCGGTGTGAGCCGAACAGGGTTAAATATTCTGCCTGCAAGATAGGCCAGCTTCTCTGGGATAAAGGGCGGACGTGCTGTTGTTACGCCTGTTTCACTGACAGTTCTGTCTGTGGATTCCGCCACAAGACGTGCAGTCGCGAGCGCGGAATGGCGGCCTTGAGAAGGCCCCATGCCCACGGTAGAAAAGCGTTTGACGAGTTGGATATCGCGGTAGCCCAAACGCGTTGCATTGATGATGTCTTTAGATTGAAGGTCTTCATCGAAATCGACAAAGTCTTTGCCTTTGGGGTGGGGAAAGATGGGCCAAGGAAGGTTTGTGATTTGGTCACAGCTAATCACGTTACCAGCCACATCAGCCAACCCGATTTTGCTTAAACATGTTTGGGCGGCACTTTCGCCGTCTGCCAACACTTTTCCGAGTGCATGAATACCATTTACGGATCCCGCCACATGGAGGTTGTCCGGCAGGTTCTTGAGTGTAAAGCGTGCGGAGGTGTCGTTATAGGTCAATTGCGCGCCTGCCTGACACAACAATTGATACGTCGGCATGTAACCCGATGACACACAGAGAAGATCGCACTCGATGGTAGAAATACGTTGCGCGACGTTGCCATTCTCATCGAGAGAATAGACCTCGACAGAGGAAAGGCGATTGTTTCGGGCTTGTGCTTCATACACAGTCGCACCCAGCAACACGGGGATCCCAAATCCCTGCACGGCATTAACTAAATCGGCGCACCGTTGGGTTCTACGCATATCGATGATGGAAGCCACATCTACACCTTGTTGCGCGAGTTCGATGGCTGCAAGGTAACCGTCGTCATTGCCAGTTAACACCACGGATGTGTTACCCGGTTTGATCGCATAATGCTTCATGAGGCGCATGGCGGCGCTGCAAAGTACAATACCGGGAAGGTCGTTATTTCTGAAAACGACGTGCTGCTCGAATTCGCCAGATGCCACGATGCACTGCTTCGCTCTGACTTTGTACATGCGGTTGCCAGTAAGAACGGGCAGGTAGTTGTCTGTGAACCATGCGTTACATACGGCGTCCGTCAATACGCGGATCTTAGGATGGTCGATGACAGCAGAACGAAGGGCGTTAAGCTTTTCATCGGCTATTTCACCGTTGATGTCGAAACGGTGATAGGTGAGCGCGCCACCCAACTGCTTGTTTTCATCAACAAGCAAGACCTCTGCACCACCTTGTGCAGCGGTAATGGCGGCATTCAAACCGGCAGGGCCTGCGCCCACAATCATCACATCGCAGAACAGATAAGCTTTGTCATGGTAGGTGGGTTCAAACTGTAGGTTCGCTTTCCCCAATCCTGCTTTTTTGCGGATCAGTGGTTCCCATTTGTCCCAAATGCCTTTTGGCTTATAAAACGCACGATAGTAAAAGCCAACCGGCATAAAGCGTCCGACTTTTTCGAGTAGAGCATCTTTGTCATTTTCTAGTGAACCATTGTAATTTTGGCCCATGACCATTGGCGCTTGCGAAATATCGACACGATCTGCCAACACATTGGCTTCATCGGGAAGTTGAACCAGCGTATTGGCATCTTGACCCGCCATGGTTAGTGGCCCGCGAGGACGGTGATATTTGAAAGAGCGGGACATCAGCCATTGGTTGTTTGCAATCAAGGCACTGGCGACGGTGTCGCCTTCAAAGCCAAGATATTGTTTTCCTTCAAACTCAAAGCTAACGGTGCTGTCGCGAGAAATCAAAGAGCCCATAGGCGGCGACAATCGATGGTTATCAATCATGGCTGTGCTCCTTTCCCATCGCCGCTTTTAGCATCAATAGCGTTAGCTTTGCGTGTATCAGCATCGGAAGTATCCGTGTCGAAAGTGACTCTTTCTTTGTATATTTCACTGGGATCATAGGTTCGAATAATCTCATCTGAGGCGGTGTGTCGTTCTGCAATAAACCAATAGCCAGAGGCACTGTGAAACCACCACTCTTTGACGATTTTGATGGTGTTGTCTGAATAGAACACATATTCCGCCCATGCTTTGTCAGAGCAGTTTTTATGGTCGGGCATGGCTTTCACTTCGCCGCCATAGACAAATTCATTGATGTTTCTTGGGCCGTTCAAAGGACAAGGCATTATCTTCATATCACTACTCCTAATGGCTCGCGGCCGTGGCCCCCATTTCGTTGACTTGTCGGAATGCATCAAACCTGTCCATAGCAAACGGTGCGATCAGATCTGGCACTTTCCCGCCTGATGCCACCAGTTCTGCCATGGATTTTCCGCAGATCGGCGTGGCTTTAAAACCCCACGTTCCCCAGCCTGCATCCAAGTAGTAATTGTCGACGGGGCTCAACCCCATGATTGGGCTATAGTCGCTGGTCATGTCCGTTGTGCCAGCCCATTGGCGCAGCAATTTGAAATTGGCCATGAAAGGGAACATTTCTATCGCGCTGGCGATCAGGCTTTCTTTCAGATCAAGCGTCGAACGTGTGTTGTAAAGCGGGTAAGGATCGGAGCCTCCGCCGAACACAATTTCACCTCGACCCGTTTGCTGTACATAGCAATGAAGGGCAGAAGAACTGACCAGTGGGTCGAGGAAAGGTTTAACGGGTGTGGTCACCATGGCTTGCAGGGGATAACTGGTAAGCGGCATTCTAAAACCCGCCATGGCAGCAACAATCGAACTGTGTCCTGCAACGGCTTGTACCACAGCACCACAGCCGACGGTTCCTCGGTTGGTCTCGACCGACACGACTTTTCCGTTTTCGGTGTTGATGTTGGTTACTTCCGTCAGTTGATGTAACTCAACGCCACGTTGTGTTGCGCCTTTCGCGTAGCCCCAGGCTACGGCGTCATGCCTTGCTGTCGCGCCATCCATGTGCCAAAGGCCTGCAAGAATAGGAAGATCCGCAGGGTTCATGTTGAGGGTAGGGACGAGCTCTCGAATTTGTTGGGGGTCGATGAGTTCAGTGCGTCCACCAAAATGCTTGTTTACTTCGGTGCGTTGTCGAAAAGATCGAACCGTGGCATCGGTATGCGCCAGCGTTAGCTGCCCACGAGAGGAATACATGATGTTGAAATCAAATTCGTTCGAGAGGTTTTGGAATAGTTTCACTGACTCGCTATAGAACTTCACACCTTCGGACGTGAGGTAGTTTGAGCGAATAACTGCGGTGTTTCGTGCGGTGTTACCGCCGCCAAGGTAACCCTTTTCCAAAATCGCGACGTTGGTAATGCCGTGATATTTCGCGAGGTAATACGCCGTTGCGACGCCGTGTCCGCCGCCACCAATGATGACCACATCATAGTGGCGTTTGAGATCGGTCTGGATGGGGAGGTCCATGTCCTTCTCAAAAGGATAATCGTTGGTAAGACCATATTTTAATAATGAAAAAGGCACTGTACGTTCCCTCGTTACAATCTGTTTAATCGCTATTTGGTAGAAGATTGTTAATTTGTCGATTGATTTAGGCTGTTTGCATTTAGGCCTAAATATCGTGCTGACTGGCTGCCGTTAGCGTGTTTTTGATCAAGCAGGCGATGGTCATTGGGCCAACCCCACCTGGCACAGGTGTTATTGCACGGCATTTATCTGCAACATCAGCGAAATTGACATCACCGACCAGTTTTCGCTTACCGTCGACTTCAGTGGCGTTTATGCCAACATCAATCACCACTGCGCCCGGTTTCACCCAGCTCTTATCAACGAGTTCAGCCACGCCAACCGCAGCCACCAAAATATCGGCCTGTCGGCAGAGCGCGGCAGCATCAATCGTTTTAGAGTGAACAATACTGACGGTGCAGTTGGCTTGAAGTAATAGGTTAGCCATTGGCTTCCCAACGATGTTAGAACGCCCAATCACAACAGCGTGTTTTCCTGTTAGGTCGCCCATTTCTCGTTTAAGCATCTCCATACAGCCTAGAGGCGTGCAGGGAACGAGTTTGGCTTGCCCAGATGATAGAAGCCCCACGTTGACGGGATGAAACCCATCAACGTCTTTTGTCGGGTCGATAAGATTAATGATGCGTTCTTCAGAAAGATGCTTGGGCAAGGGGAGTTGCACCAGAATACCGTGAATGTCTTCACGTTCGTTTAGCTCCACGACCACATCATCGAGCGTTTGTTGTGAACACGATGCATCAAGACGTTTTACCAACGAAAACAACCCCGCTTTTTCTGCGCATCTGATTTTGTTACGAACATAAATGGTGCTGGCAGGGTCTTCGCCTACTAATACCACGGCAAGTCCAGGTTGCGGGTAGCCTTCTTGCATCCGTTCTTGTACTTCCTGCGTCATTTCTTCAAGCAATAAATCAGACAGTTTCCGACCATCGATAACCTTTACTGGCGACTCTTCTTGCATGGTTACCTCTGTCGATTATTGGAATACAACGGTTTTATTTCCGTACATAAAGACGCGGTGCTCTAAATGAAGTCGAACCGCTTGTGCGAGGGCGATGGTTTCAGTATCGCGCCCAACGGCAACCAGCCTGTCAGATGAATAGGTGTGACCAACGGGTTGAACACTCTGTTGAATAATCGGTCCTTCATCGAGATCTGACGTGACATAGTGCGCCGTTGCTCCAATCAATTTCACGCCGCGAGCATGTGCTTGGTGATAGGGCTTCGCACCCTTAAAGCTTGGCAGAAAAGAGTGGTGAATGTTGATAGCTTTTCCATGCAGCTTCTTACACAGATCATCAGACAGGATCTGCATGTAGCGAGCGAGCACGACCAACTCGGTTTGTGTCTCTGCCATCACGTCCAGCAGCGCTGCTTCTTGGCGCGGTTTATTTTCAGGGGTCATGGGCAACCAAATGAAGCGAATACCTGCACGTTCCACCATAGGTCTCAGGTCTTTATGGTTGGACACCACAGCAGTGATTTCCATTGGCAATTCGCCATTTTCGTGACGGTACAACAGATCTTTGAGGCAATGGTCGAATTTACTGACCATGATCAACACACGCGTAGGGGCGTCGGCATCAAAGAACTGCCAATCCATGTTGAAACGACTGACTTGCGCTTCAAAGCCTTCCTTGATGGTCTCCAAATCCACATCCGGAGACTCAATGCGGCAGACGGCACGCATAAAAAAGTTTTGGTTTTCTTCATCATCAAACTGATGCAACTCAGAAATGTAGCAACTCAAACCTGCCAGATAGGAAGTGACGGCGGCAAGAATGCCACTTGATGCATCGCACGTTGCTTTGAGAATAAATTCCTTTGAGTCTGGCATGTTTCGTCCTGTTTGATTGCTCTCGATATGTTCACCTTAATATGTGAAATCACATAAAATTAACAATCAAGATGGACATTGGAGCGAAAGAACCACATATTTTATTCAAATATGAAAATTCCATTTACAGATGAGAAAAACATGAGCAAGGCAGACTACCAAGTTCAATCGCTCGCGAGAGGGCTGGAAATTATCGAAATGTATGATGCGGAACATCGAATACTCAGCACCCATGACTTTGCTGAGAGACTGGGTGTTAGCCAATCATCGATATACCGCATTGTCCAAACTTTGATTGATAAGAACTACCTGAGAAAAGTAGCAAGAAATGCGTATACCATCGGCCCTCAAGTGGTGTCTCGTGGTTTTTCGTATCTTGCAGGGCAAAATTTGGTCGATGTTGCTGCTCCGCACTTACAACGGCTAAGGGATGAAACCAGCATATCTTGTCATTTGTCGGTGAGGGACGGTCTAGAAACCCTGTATATCTATCGTGCCCAAGCCTCGCAAAGGTTGTCTGTGAATATTCCACTTGGGACAAGGCTTCCGTGCCATACCAATGCGATGGGACGCATCTTGCTGCAACAACTCAGCGACATTGAATTGAGCGCGGTCTACCAAACCATTCAGCTTGATATGTACGCAAGGCCTAATCCTCAAACGCTGCCAGAACTCAAACACCTTATTACGACAGAAAAGAAACAAGGCTTCGCATTCTCACGCTCTGACAATGCAACGGCCATTGCTGTACCCATTACTGATTATCTCGGAAAAATCATCGCCGCTATCAACATATCGGGCGCAGAACAAATTATGGATAAGCAGCATCAATTTGAGGCTGCCAAAACGAGCCTGTTGAACACTGCCAAAGCGATTTCCTGCGAGGCAGCAGGATAAATGGAGATTGATTTGAACGTGTTATTTCGCAGAATAGATAACAAGTGTTTGGATTTGATTTATTTTGCAGAGGAAGGGAAGAGGATAGATGGGAACTGCAAATTTGAAAGCTCTCGTTGTAATGATGCTAGTGACTCTATCTTCTGGGTGTTCGGTTCCTAATCAAACATTGAGTGTAGAAACAATGGCAGCTCGAAATAGCCTTAAAGACTATGGTTTGGTTTCCTGCCTCATTGCGATTGAACCAAATAGTTTATTAGCAACCGATCTAGGGCACTCAAAGCGCTCACTGTCTTTTATGGGAAGGGGGAAATATAAGTTAACTCAAGATGAAAACACATTCGAGATCATACATGATCCGTATTCTGAAACTGTTGTTTTCATGGTCAAAGCTGCGGAAAAATCAGTGGGCTATATGAAGAGTGGTGCAACCGCCAAAAGCCTTGGATGCTTCAAAGTGTATCACTCTAACGTTTTTAATGAGTTCGTTGCAGGGCAGGATGAGTACATTGTTCCGTTAAGGTAACAAAGGATTAAACAAACAAATATCGCAGCTTAACGACCTATTTTGGAAGCGTGAAAACTGGGATTAATCGCGGTTTTCGCTAGCGTTTCTATAGATGTATAACAGCTAATTATCGAAAAAAGCTAAAGTAGCTAGAGACACAAAGAACCGTTCATCCAATCGTGATGATAGCGGGTGTGCATTCGTTGCTCATGTTCATTGCGGAATCTGTAATTTACGAAAAGTCATATATAGAAAGGCTTAAGGGTGTCTACCGAGTCGGTGGCTATTCAGATGAAGCTTCGAAGATAAGGGAAAATAGACGAATTTGTATTTAGAGTGGGGAAGATGCCGCTTCGAGAAAGGCTAGCTTCTTCCCCAACAATCATCACAATTTAAATCTTGCGAGCAAATCAGCTAGGGTGCGCATTGTGATAGATAACACCCGTCAGATTACAAGTTTACTTAGTTAAAATTGTCTGCAGGATCTGGCAGTTCAACCGAACCGATATCCACTGCGATACCCACAATACGAGGATGTCCGCGCTGGTCTGTTATTGGATTACTACCAGATCCTCCAACACCATGATCAACTAACGGGCTACCTGGGATTGGCATATGAGTGGGAATAGGACCGCTACCGTTGTAACTGAGAGGGGCTAACTGCGAAGGGCCAACCAAGGTAGCATTGCACGTTCCATCGTCAATGTGTACACCGCCGGTGAGCGTGACATTACTACTGCCATCTAAATCGCAATGACCTCCAGCTAAGACCGTATTTCTTAAAACACTACCCGAGGAATTAAACGAAAATAGAGAACCGCCATCATTCTCGGCAAAGGTACTGTTGTCTATTTTTACTGCAGAGCTGTTATTCGCATAAAACGCCCCGCCTCCAATGCCAGAGTGATTTCCTGAGAGCGTACTATTGCTTAATTCAACAATGCTCATGTCAGATTTGATCGCGCCACCATGGATATCTGCACTGTTAGTAGATAGCGTACTGTCACTGACTACGATGTGTGCATTATATTTGGCGACGATTGCCCCGCCAATATTGGCACTATTTTCCGATAAGAAACTTCTGGTTAGTTTGATTACGCTAGGGAACACTGAGCTCCCCCAAGCACTCATCGCACCCCCAGTAGAGGATTGATTACCTGATGCCATGATCGTATTCAAATTCACCGTACCGGAATAAAAGAAAAAAGCGCCACCTTCAACACCGGCATGGTTGTTTGAAAAAGAGCTATTAATAGCATCGAAAACAACATTACCCTCGGCGTAAACAGCCGCAGCATAAACCCAGGCATGGTTATTTGAGAATTCACTTCGAGCAACGCTTAGTGACGTAAATTGTGATGACCCAGCCTGAATGCGAATGGCACCTCCAGTGTGAGCAGTGTTCCCTTCAAAGACACTGTCGATCACACTTGCCTCAACGCCAGGACCAGCAAAAATAGCGCCACCATAACCAACAGTTGAGTTGCTTAAAAAACGGCTGTTGCGGATGTTTATGCCGGTTGGTGATGACCAACCAAAGGCGGCAATAGCGCCTCCAAAAGCAGAGCTTACCGTGGATGCACTGTTGCCCGAAAAGGTGCAATCAACAATTTCTAGTTGAGCGCCTTGATGGGCATATATGCCACCACCATAGTGAGCTGTGTTGTTTGATACTAGGCAATTTGACAAGTGGACAAAGGAAGATGACTCTGCATGAATTGCCCCTCCATCCCCGTCGGCGAAATTGTTTAAGAGTTTACTGTCAGTTACTGTGACAATTGCACCAGACAGGGCGGCTATCGCTCCTCCGCTTGACCCGGAATTACTGGCAGTAGTGCCAAATCCGTGAATCAATTCTAGATTCGATATATTAAGTGTGACTCCTTCAACAACAAATATTGAATAGGCGTCATCCCCGCTGACAGTAATCGTATTATTGCCTGTAGGGCCGGTGATGGTCAGCTCATCCGTGATTGTTGGTAAGTCTGCGCTTAACAGTATTGTGCTGTTAGACAAATTACTGGCAAAGAGAATTTCGTCGCCTCCATTGCTTCCAGCTGTACAGCCACCAGAAGTACCGCCAGTGTTCGCTGCGATAATAGCATCTGCCAAACTGCATAAAGTGCTTCCACTGCCTCCATTCGTTGAATTGACAACGATGATGGCAGCCTGAACGTTTAATGACATTATTGCGGTGAAAAATAATATTACTTTCAAAAGTCTGTGCATAACTTCATCTCCAGTGGGTGTGAAACAAGGAAGCTAACTTCCCGATGCCCAGTGATTAGAAACCTGAATGAGTTCGAATTGGGACTTCTCTCCAAGTTGGTTTGGTTTGAATCATGATGCTTGCTTTGTGATTGCCGGGAGATTAATTGGCCTGGCGAATATTATTAAACCAAATGAAGTCACTCATAGGAGGGCAGACTGATGATCAATTGTGGCGAAAAAAGGCAATGATGTATGAACGGGCTTGTTGCAAAAAGTCCGTAGTGACCCAAATGTTCATATCGCCTTAGCGGATGGGTAGTCAATGGCCAACAACGAATTCAAATGGAAACGTAGATTCTTTTGATGGCACCAAAGTGGTCCCAAACAGATTGTTGAAGTGAGAATTAGTCGTTAGTGAGATTTCATCGGATTAGCGAAGTTAGTGAACAAACAAAAAAGCCTGCTCGAAAGCAGGCTTTTTTTGTTTCTTACGAAAGTGGTGGGCGATACCGGGCTCGAACCAGTGACCCCCTCCTTGTAAGGGAGGTGCTCTCCCAACTGAGCTAATCGCCCGAATAATCGCGATTGGGATTCTCTAAAAGAGAGTGCGATTATTGGAATTTGGTGGGTCTAGGCAGACTCGAACTGCCGACCCCTGCCATGTCAAGGCAGTACTCTAACCAACTGAGCTATAGACCCAAATTCTGATTCCATCCTGGTTAGGGAAGGAATGGTGCGTCCGGGCAGACTCGAACTGCCGACCCCTGCCATGTCAAGGCAGTACTCTAACCAACTGAGCTACGGACGCATTACATGTTTCTAGGAAAGCTTGGTGCGTCTAGGCAGACTCGAACTGCCGACCCCTGCCATGTCAAGGCAGTACTCTAACCAACTGAGCTATAGACGCATCGTTTGCTGAACTTCAGCGAGGCTTTCCGTGAAAGCGGGGTGAATATTAGCGAGTAGGGCGAAGGCGCGCAAGCGTAAAACACGACTTTTTTGCGCTTCTGCGTGCGTTTGATGCTTTGATGAGCAAATTGCTCTCTCTGTGTACATGAAACCACAAGTAATTGGTTTCACAAAGGTAACGAGTGGACTATTTTTTGATCGAATTGCCGATTTCCATTTGGCATCGAGCAAAGAGGGTTTGCCAATAGCTGACATGATCTTTGACGGATGTTTGAAATTTTCGGTAGTGCTCGCCACCAAAATACGCGCTATTGAAGTCTGAGTTAGGTACGGTTGCTGAAACTTGGCGGTGAAGTGCGTCCAGTGAAGGCTGAGCATCTAGGTAAAGGCTGTTGAGTTTCGACAAGTAGGGTTGGACGGCACCAATAAAAAACGTATCGAAAACATTCCTCACATAGTTCAGTTTGGTTTGATTTCTATTCGCACCACATATCACCAAAGCGTCATCACGCTTAAGTTGCTGCGTGATGGTGTTGAGCCAACGTGTGCTTTCATCCATGGAGTAAAATAGTGCGCCGAGGTAGCGCTGTTTTTCGATAGACTCTTGCAGCGCTATCACGTCCATATTGGTGAGAGTTGCATGACTTATTTCCGAATATCTATGAATGGCCAGTAGGGCTTCACTGTGCGGGAAAGGCGTGTCGGGAGTGATAAGAGTGGTGCTTGGCGGCGTGAGTTGCTTTCTCCATGCATCACTGCCTATTAAGGTATTCCAATACACGCGCGCGAATTGTTGATTCTTTTGATCTTGAATATCTTCGAGAAGCTCTATCAGCGTAGGATCTTCAATGAGACTTAAACAGCCTGCCAGTGTGTTGAGTAATTGGATCTCGTAGTCCAGTTGGTGAAAAGCATCCTGGACTTTACCGAGAATCGAATTTCGTTCTGCAATGAGTTGGAACAGACCACACTGGCGCAATTCATAGGCATCAAATAGGCCCATTCGTACTTCGTCAATAGGCAACATAGCATCCCGCTTTCGTGGTAGTGCGATAAATATGGATTCTTGAAGGACAAGTGGGTCTGTATCGACGACATTGGCGAGACGCTGCTGGTAGGTATCAAAGGATTGTACGGCAGGATCGGTTCCGAAACAGCCACTGAGAAGGTGTGCCAGTAATGTAATGGTCAACAAGCGTAACATCTTCAAGCCGTCAGGTTCCCTAAGCAGCACCTACATAATGGTTGTTACGAAGTATATGAAAATGACGATCGAAAATCGTGCAGCACAAAGAAAAATCCCGACATGAAGTCGGGATTTATGAAGCTAGAAACTAAGAAGATTACTTTTCGGCCATCGCCAACTGGTAAGAATCCGGTTGTCGACGAATCCACTGCAGTCGCATACCAAGCATAATTGCCGCAGAGGTTAATCCGATAATAATACCAATCCAAAAACCGTACGCGCCCATCGGCTCCACGATCCAGTCAGTCATACCCAACACATAACCCATCGGCACGCCCAATATCCAATAGGCAATAAAGGTACGCTCGAAAATCGCGCGCATATCTTTGTACCCGCGCAGTGCACCGGCAGCGACAACTTGAATCGAGTCAGTGCATTGATAGATGGCAGCAAGCAACATTAGGTTTGCGGCAATGGCAACCACCTCAGCATTGTCCGTATATAGTCCAATTATTGGCTCTCGGAACAAAACAGTCAGAGCAGCGGTAAAAATCGCGGTGCATAAGCCAATCAGAATGCCCAGTTTGGCAGCGCGCGCAGCGCCTTCGATGGAACGCTCACCTAATTGATGGCTAACACGAATACTGACGGCTGTCGCCAAACTCATTGGCAACATAAACACCATAGACGAGAAGTTAATCGCGACTTGGTGAGCAGCAACAATGGTTGAACCTAACGGGGCAATCAGGAGCGCAATCACAGCGAATAGGGTGACTTCAAAGAAGATGGCAGCAGCAACAGGGACACCAAGTTTGAATATACGCCACAGCGCAGAAACATCTGGCTTACTGAAGCCAGTAAAGGCTTCCACACGGTTAAGGCGTTTGTTGATTTTGATGTAAACAAGCATGGCTGCCAGCATGAGCCAATAAACAATCGCAGTAGCGACACCACAACCCACACCACCCAACTCAGGTGCGCCGAATTTACCGTAAACAAAGATCCAGTTTAGCGGCACGTTTGCAGCAAGACCGATAAAGCCAATCACCATCGCAGGAATGGTCAGTGACATACCTTCAGCAAGGTTGCGTAATGCTTGAAACAATAAGAAAGCAGGCACCGCCCAGCTCACTGCATGCAGATAACCAATGGTTTTCTCTGCAAGTGCGGGCTCGACGTCCATATAGTTAACGATATGACCAGCATTAATAAGAACCAAGATGATAGGTACTGACATGATCAATGCCATGTATATACCTTGCTGAACTTGAAACGGAATTTTGCTTTGACGGCCTGAACCATGCAGTTGTGCAATGATCGGTACCATGGCAAGCAAAATACCAATGCCAAACAGAATGGAAGGTAACCAAATACTGGACGCCACAGCAACGGCAGCCATATCAGTAGCACTCACGCCACCCGCCATAACGGTGTCGACGAACCCCATAGAGGTCTGCGCAAGTTGCGCGATAAAAACAGGAATACCCAACTTGATGATGGATTTGGCTTCTAGGCGATAATTTTGCACCTACAACTCCGAAATAAAAATGAAGCGGAAAAAAGGACAGCGCATTATACGTCCGCATAGATATTGGGCAATCAATACTATGGAGAAACTACAGAATATTCACATATGGTGTTGTGTTAGGGTTATGGCGCCGAGCAAGCTGTTGTTTTACTAATTGTTGCTGAAATTGTCTGAAAGCTTTGTTTCTGTTTTCAGACTTACAGATACTCAAGTCATCTGAAGATGCTCGATTTCAGAGGCCCTTCCGGCGAGGTTACTGACACTATGCTCGGTGTTATCTCTTTTTGATGGAGATAACTACACAGGCAAAGGGACGGCTTGATCATAACGCCAGTAAAACTCGCTGAATCCTACATCTTCAGGTTGCTTGGGTATACACTGAGCGCTAAGCGTTTGAAATACAGGTTATGAGGGCGGATATGTTTACGGGAATTGTGCAGACAACGGCTGAAGTTGTTCAAATAGACAAAAAAGTGGATTTTCAAAGCCACGCTGTTCGTTTCACTCAGGAACTGCTCGATGGATTGGCGCTTGGTGCTTCGGTTGCCCATAACGGTTGTTGTTTGACCGTGACGAGAATTGAAGGTGATTTGGTGTGGTTTGATTTAATGCAAGCGACACTCAATCTGACCAATCTAGGCTCTGTGGAAGCGGGAGATAAAATCAACCTTGAAAGAGCAGCAAAATTTGGAGACGAAATTGGTGGGCACTCGATGTCGGGCCACATTATGTGTACAGCTCAAGTCGTTGAAGTGATTGATTCGCCGAACAACCGTCAAGTGTGGATGGAACTGCCAGAGAACATAACAAAGTATGTTTTTGACAAAGGTTACATTGGTATTGATGGAATTAGCCTTACCGTGGGTGCTGTCGATGGTCGGCGGTTCTGCGTCAATTTAATTCCTGAAACCCTTCAGCGCACGAATATGGGGTGGAGAAAGCAGGGAGATAGTGTGAACATCGAGGTTGACCCTCAGACTCAGGCGGTTGTGGATACGGTAGAACGTGTTTTGGCAGCGAGAGGACAGTCGAACTAATCGGTTCATGTTGAACGGTATAGATGTAAAAAAGCCAGCGAGTGCTGGCTTTTCAGTGTTAAACGGTTCGCCGTAAAAAATCAGAAAATTTGCTCGTCGTCTGCATCAACGAATAAGTTAATGGTCTTGTGCAGTGAATCTATCTGCAGGTTTAGGTGAATAGCATTACAGCATGCGGGGCAGTCATCATAAAATTCTTGGTCGCCGCCACTCGTGTCTAACGTAATTCGAATCTTATGCCCACAATGCGGGCAGTCGATTCCTCTCTCTGTATAATTTTGCATGTCCAACTCCCTATCTGAACTGCGAGCTTTTCAACATGAAGGTAAAAAGGTAGCTGTTTCCTCAACCTTTCACGTGTTCCCATTCTAAGAAGCTAAGAATCTTTGCTCAGTGAAATAAGGTCAAACTATGACCCGAGGCCAATATTTACGTTATTGCATTCAGTTGCATTATGTATAAATACAAAAACATAATCTGGTTGAAGTGGTTTACGTAAGAGGATGTTTCAATGTGTGAAGGGGTTTGTCTAAATGCGAGCGGTATTGGAATAATGGATGAATCAAGGGCGAAGCATACAGAAAACCTCACCCTTTTCGTCAATAATTTGGACTTATTTCGTCAACATTTCGGCGGTTAATTCGTCTAGCGAGTTAAGTTTCACGTCACTAATCACCCACTGTTTTTGCGTTGCAACCAGATGCTCAGGAACAACAACAGTACGCATTTGTGCGGATTTAGCTGCAAGCAACCCAGCAAAAGAATCTTCAAAAGCGATACAGTTTTCTGGTGAAATCCCTAGGCTTTCTGCTGCATTCAGGTAAACCTCAGGGTGTGGTTTGCCGTATTTCAAATGTTCAGCGGAATGGCAGTGCTCAAACCATGCTTCTAATTCAAGCGCTTTCAATGTGGTTTCAATTAGGCGAAGCGGCGACGAAGACGCCAATGCAATGCGAAGGTTGGCTTCTTTACATAGTGTTAGTGCGTGTATCACACCCGGCATGATAGGTTTGTGAATGGCAACAAGCTCAATGACTTTGTCTAAAATCATGTCACAGACGTCGTCACATGAAGGGCCTTGCCAACCCTGACTTTCAGAGTAGTGCTTGACGATTTGGTCAATGCGGATGCCAGTGGTATTGATTGTATCTTGTCGGGTAATGTTGATACCAAGATCACCAAACACAGCCAATTGTGCGTCTTGCCAGAATGGCTCAGAATTAACGAGCAGGCCGTCCATATCAAAAATTGCAGCTTTAATCATTGGGATAATCATCTTTCGAAAGGAAAAAACGCGCGCAGCAAAAGAGGGCGCTTAACGCCCTCAATCTAATTCAACTTATCGTGATTCGTAAATGACTTTATTCGGTTAATGCCAGTTTGTTGACCAGTGCTTCAGTTTCTTCCAAATAATGACCGCCAAAGAGCAAGCAATGGTTAATCATATGATAAAGATTGTAGATATCTTTGCGAGATTCAAACCCTTCATCGAGTTGCCAGACTTCGTTGTAGCCTCTGTAAAATTCGTCTGGGAAGCCGTTAAATAGAAGGCTTGCCGCAATATCAACTTCGCGGTCGCCCCAATAACAGGCGGGGTCAAAAACTACTGGACCGTTAACGGTGGTTGAAGCATTACCTTTCCAAAAATCGCCATGTAGTAGGCTGGCTTTGGGCTGGTGTCCGTTCAACCTTTCCTTGACTGCTTCAACAATGGTCTCAACATCACCAAACGACATGCCGCGTTCTTCAGCCAGTTTTAACTGCCAGCCTATTCGATGGTCAGCAAAGAAGTTGGACCATTTTCGGTGCCAACTGTTACGTTGTTCGGTTGTTCCAATGTAGTTATCAATATCAAAGCCGTACTCCAATTGATCTCCCCATTGATGAAGCTTCGCCATATCTTTACCTAGCAAGTAGCCGCTTTCTGAATCTAGCGGCTTCATCGGTAAGTAGTCGAGAACCAACACGGCTTTTTCTTTGATGACACCCATGTAGACAACTTGCGGTACAGAAACCTCTCCACTATTTGCAAGGTGTCTTAGCCCTTCGGCTTCAGCCTCATAAGTAGGGAGGTTCTCTCGGGAGTTTATTTTGACGAAGAAGCGAATTTCACCGCAGCTGATGGCATAACATTCATTGATGTCGCCACCATCAATAGGCATTTTTTCTTCGACTTCAAACTCCTGTCCGAGCGCAAGAGAAAGCTGAACAGAAAGGGAGTGCCACATAGAAACACCTCTGCATAATGAATGAAAAATTGGTGAGATAACAAAATAGTAGCGCAATATGACAAGAGTGAAGTGTGGCGAACCTAACAATCTATGATAGATGTTCGAATTTTGTACAAAAAACACCGAAGCCTTTTACGGTTAAGGCTTCGGTAAGACAAGTGATAGAGATTGAACAGTTAGATGCTAGGTAACAATTGCGTGGGCATGTATTTGTTGTGGCTAGCATCCAGTAGATGAAGATTCGCTTTCTCTATATCTGGCGCGAAATAACGGTCTTTATCATAGAAATCAACATGGCTCCTTAGCTCCGCCTTGATTTGTTCAAGCTTTAGCGTGGTTTTTAGCGGGGCGCGAAAATCGAGTCCCTGACAGGCCGCGAGTAATTCAACGGCGAGAATTCCACGTGTGTTTTCAGCCATTTCGGCGAGTCGACGTCCCGCAAACGTAGCCATTGAAACATGATCTTCTTGATTGGCGGAGGTAGGTAGGCTGTCTACTGACGCGGGGTGAGCTAATGTTTTGTTTTCGCTCGCGAGAGCGGCTGCGGTTACCTGTGCAATCATAAATCCACTGTTGACGCCGCCATTATCAACCAAAAATGGAGGAAGCTTACTTAACCCGCTATCGATTAACAGCGCCATCCGACGCTCTGAAAGACTTCCTATTTCTGCAATGGCCAAAGCGAGGCCGTCAGCGGCCATGGCAACAGGCTCTGCATGGAAGTTACCGCCGGATATAATGTCGTCATCATCGGCGAAAACCAATGGGTTATCAGACACTGCGTTAGCTTCGATTTCGAGTACGTCAGCGGCTGTGCGAATTTGTTGTAAGCATGCGCCCATCACTTGCGGTTGGCATCGCAGTGAGTATGGGTCTTGCACCTTTTCACAGCTTTGGTGACTGCTGCCAATCTCGCTCTCGTCTTCTAATAGATAACGATAGGCTGCCGCAGAGTCAATTTGGCTAACGTGTCCACGAACACGGTGAATACGAGGATCGAATGGACGACGGCTCCCCAAAGCGGCTTCGACCGATAAGCTGCCACAGGCCGTGGCTGACGCGTAAAGATCTTCTGCGGCGAATAAGCCTTCGAGAGCAAATGCCGTGGAAGCTTGTGTACCGTTTAGTAGTGCAAGCCCCTCTTTAGGCCCAAGGGTTATGGGAGAGAGCCCAGCGATTTTTAACGCCACGGCGCCGGAAATGATTTCACCTTTGTGTCTGGCTTGTCCTTCTCCCAATAATACGGTGCTCATGTGCGCAAGCGGGGCTAGGTCCCCTGATGCGCCGACAGAACCTTTTTTGGGGATGCAAGGATAAACCTCAGCATTGATTAGTGTTGCTAGTGCTTCGACGACCGAAAATCGAATGCCGGAATAACCGCGAGCAAGACTATTGATTTTCAATACCATCATGAGTCGAACGGTTCTGTCGTCCATAAACGCCCCAATGCCTGCGGCATGTGAGAGCACAATTGAACGCTGCAGGGTTTCAAGGTCTTCTTCATTGATACGCGTGTTGGCGAGCAAACCAAAACCTGTATTGATGCCATAGACAACGCGATCTTCTGAGAGAACACTGGCAACCGTATCTATACTGGCTTGCATTTGTGATTCTACGTCGTCTGCAAACGACAATTGCACGCCTTCTCGACTGATCGCGCGCATTTGTTTGACGGTGAGTTCACCCGGGGTAAGTGTCAATGCGTTCATGTATTTTCCTTTACTTAGACACTGGGATATTAGGGATATCGAGCAACGGCAAATCGAGCTGTTGTTCTTTGGCACAGTTAATCGCAATGCCATAGCCTGCATCTGCGTGACGCATCACACCTGTTGCTGGGTCATTGTGAAGAACTCGGCCAATACGTCTGGACGCATCTTCAGTTCCGTCACACACAATCACGACACCGGAGTGTTGTGAGAATCCCATTCCGACACCGCCGCCATGGTGGAGCGATACCCACGTTGCGCCTGACGCGGTATTGAGTAACGCGTTTAACAATGGCCAATCAGACACGGCGTCAGAGCCATCAAGCATGCCTTCAGTTTCACGGTTCGGACTGGCGACCGATCCTGAATCGAGGTGGTCTCGACCGATTACGATTGGCGCTTTTAGTTCGCCATTTTTGACCATTTCATTGAATGCTAACCCTAACCGAGCACGATCTTTCAATCCTACCCAGCAAATGCGCGCAGGTAGACCTTGGAACTGAATACGTTCCTTAGCCATATCTAGCCATTGATGTAATTGAGGGTTATCGGGGATAAGCTCTTTGACTTTTTGGTCCGTTTTGTAGATGTCTTCAGGATCGCCTGATAGCGCCACCCAACGGAAAGGGCCAATACCTTGGCAAAATAATGGGCGAATATAGGCTGGAACAAACCCTGGGAAATCAAATGCGTTTTCGACGCCTTTTTCCAGCGCCATTTGTCGTATGTTGTTACCGTAGTCCAATGTTGCTGCGCCACGGCTTTGCAGTGTGAGCATGGCATTGACTTGTTCGGCCATGGAAGACTTGGCGGCTTCTACGACGCCAGCTTCATCCACCTTTCTTTGTTCAGCAGCATATTCCATACTCCAACCTTTTGGCAGGTAGCCATTCAGTGGGTCATGGGCTGAAGTTTGGTCTGTGACCACATCGGGTGTGATCCCTCGGTCAACAAGCTCTGAAAATACATCAGCGGCATTGCCCAGTAAGCCAATGGAAATGGGCTTATTGTCGTCAATAGATCGTTGCAAAAGTGATAAAGCATCATCAAGGTTGACGGCTTTCTTATCGACATAACCCGTACGAAGGCGATAGTCGATTCGGCTTTCATCACAATCAACCGCAATCATCGAAAAGCCAGCCATGGTTGCCGCAAGGGGTTGTGCGCCGCCCATGCCGCCCAAGCCGCCAGTAAGGATCCAACGGCCTGTTGCGCTGCCACTGAAGTGCTTCTTGGCGACGGCAACAAAGGTTTCGTAAGTGCCTTGAACAATGCCTTGAGAGCCAATGTAAATCCAGCTTCCTGCGGTCATTTGCCCATACATCATCAGGCCTTGCTTATCGAGTTCGTTGAAGTGTTCCCAATTTGCCCAATGTGGTACTAAGTTCGAGTTAGCGATCAGAACGCGAGGTGCATCTTTGTGTGTAGGAAACACACCAACGGGTTTGCCGGACTGAACCAGAAGCGTCTCATCGTCTTCCAACCGTGAAAGGACCTCGACAATCTTGTCGTAACATTGCCAGTTTCTTGCTGCTCGCCCAATGCCGCCATATACCACCAATGCATGAGGATGCTCTGCGACATCAGGGTGTAGGTTGTTCATCAACATGCGAAGAGGGGCTTCGGTTAACCACGATTTGGCGGTGAGCTGTGTTCCTGTAGGGGCGTGTATGTCCCTATTAAGGTCCAAACGAGGGTCATTCATCGCGTTACTCCTTTTGCAATGTGGCTGGTGGGTTCAGATAGGCTGTGTGTGATGGTCCATACAAGGCGTGCAGCCAGTCTTGCTGTATGGTTATCAATATCGAATAAAGGGTTTAACTCAGCAATATCAGCGAGTTTTAGCTTTCGGTTTCCGCGTTTGTCATTGGCGTTGCAGATCAAGCGGATGAGGTGTTCTACTTGAGGGAAATCGACACCGTGAACAGCAGGGGCGCTAACACCTGGTGCAATACTGGCTGGGAAGACATCAAGATCGATCGTCAGATACAGTACATCAACGTCATTCATAAACGAGGCCAATTTCTCTGATATCTCGCTTAAGCAATGTGGTTGACACTCTATGTCTTCGACGGTGAGCACATTGAGTTCTTGAGCCTTTTTAAACAGCGCTTGAGTATTGCTTGCTCTGCTCACGCCGAGACACGCATAGTGAAAAGGCCAAGCATGTTGCTCACAAAACGCGGCAATTTGTGAAAATGGCGTGCCGGAACTGCCATGTTCCGATGAGCCAGAAGGTGTCCTAAGGTCAAAATGAGCATCAAAATTAATAATGCCAATGCGAGGAACGGAAGGTGTGTTTTGCTGCAAATAGTGGTTCGCCAAGCCTTTAAAGCTTCCCCAAGCAACGTCATGTCCGCCACCGAGAACCATTGGGAAAAGATGGTTATTGAGCGCGTGACTGACATTTGTTGCGAGTTTGGCTTGTGCGCTTGTAAGGTCATTATCATCACAACAAACATCTCCGGCATCAAAGATAGCCAGTTCGTTGTGGTGCCAAGGAAGGTTTGCCAGCATTTTCCGGATAACCACGGGAGCGTTGCGCGCACCTCTGCGTCCTTTATTGCGCTCGACGCCTTCATCGCTGGCGAAGCCAAGCAGCGCAACACCCGATGAGCCCGCATTTTCTATGGGTTGGACTTTTTGGTGAAAACGCAAACCCAGTTCGCCATCTTCATCGTCAACTCTGCCTTGCCAAATGTTCTTATCAATCATTGGCAATTATCCCTTTCAGATAGCGAGCGTGGAGGGGAGAAAGGCCGATTTGATAACTGATTTCAGCGGGCGTTTCGACATTCCAAACGGCAAAGTCAGCGTCAAAACCTTCTGCTATCTGTCCTTTGGCAAGTAGTCCTGTCGCCTGCGCTGCGTGCCTTGTCACACCATACAGCGTTTCCTTTGTGGTCAACCCAAACAATGTTGAGGCCATGTTCATCATTAAAGTGAGGCGAGCAAACGGGGACGTACCTGGGTTGAAATCTGTCGCGACTGTCATCGGTACTTGGTGTTTACGCAGTAAATCAATGGGCGGCTTTTGAGTTTCTCGTAAGAAATAAAATGCACCGGGGAGTAACGTGGCAACTGTGCCATGTTCGGCGAGGACTTTAACCCCGCTTTCATCGAGGTATTCGATGTGGTCGACTGACAATGCCCCCATACGTGCAGCCAACGCACTGCCACCCAAGTTTGATAGTTGCTCTGTATGACCTTTGATGTGCAAACCGTGCTTAAGGGCGGCATCAAACACTCGGGACATTTGAGCCGGAGTGAATGCCATGGTTTCACAAAATACATCTACGGCGTCCGCGAGGTTTTCCTCTGCTGCCGTGGGGATCATTTCGTTGCAGACAATGTCAATGTAGGCATCGGCGTTGTGGTTATATTCTGGAGGAAGGGCATGCGCCCCTAGCAAGGTAGTTGTGATATTCACGCTAACGTTTTTCGCGATCATTTTCGCGGCTCGTAGCATTTTCAGTTCATCTTCTACCGTCAGGCCATAACCACTTTTAATTTCGATGGTTGTGACGCCGTCACGGATGAGGGATTGTGCACGAGGAATTGCGAGTTCGACAAGGTGTTCAATTGAGGCTTCACGGGTCGCTTTGACCGTAGAAAGGATGCCCCCTCCAGCTTTCGCTATCTCCTGATAAGAGGCGCCATTAAGCCGTTGCTCAAATTCGGTTGCGCGATTACCTGCAAATACAAGGTGAGTATGCGAATCAATGAAACCCGGTGTAACAAGTCGATGTTCCAGTGAAAGGCACTCAAATCCATCCATTGGCAAGTCGTATCCGACACCTGTGATAGTTCCATTCTCTACCGCGATCATCGCGTTTTCAATGACTTGATAACCACCAGTCAGTTCAATGCCTGTGTGCATTGCAACTAAACGGCAATCAGTGAACATCCTTTTCATAGTGCGCCTCTCTAGTGTATATACAAATGTATAGACAAATGGAGCGCTGTTTTCAAGATGTTAAATGAATGAGTTGTGACCTAGGGTGTAAATTAAAGTAGCCGAAGGGGGATTTTGAGGGTTGGAAAGAGTTGGAAAGAGTTGGAAAGAGAGAGTAGTGGGGCCTTCGCCAAAATTGGTGATATGGGATTCATAACCTGTCGTGAGGGTACCGACAGGCTATCTTCTATAGGCATAGGCAATAGCCGAATCATAAATTGACGCTGGCGCTCAATTTGTAGCGATTGCCTGGGTGGAACAACAGGGCAGAACTGACTAACTGATTGTCACTCCAGGTGCGTCGATGTAATAACAAGCAAGGCTGGTCGGTGTCTATTTTCAGCAGGATAGCAATATGCTTGGGGGGCAAAATGGCTTCTACCGTGTGCTCTATGGTGCCGAGCGGACAATTCTCAGTGAGATACTGATTTGGGGTAATAACTGAGAAATCTTGATTCAGATAATCAGGGGCGAAAGCTGGGTTAATCCAACGAAGTTCAACCTGCAGTGGCACGTCATCGGCGTAGTGAACAATTTCACTTTTGAACACGTCACTGCCGAGCTTTATGCCTAATCGCATTGCGACGTTTTCTGATGCACTGACCCTTCTCAGTGTGATTATTTCGCTGTTGTGTCGTCCGCCGCGCTCAGTGATTTCATCTGCAATATTACGAATTTCCATCAGCGGGCTTTCTGCTTTTCGATGACAGACAAACGTACCTAACCGTGGGGTACGTTCAAGCCATCCCTCGCTAACAAGATCTCTAACGGCTTTGTTAGCAGTCATCCTGCTGACAGAGAACTGTTCGCAGAGTTCTGCTTCTGTAGGCACCTTCGAACCAACCGACCACTCTTTTGATTCGATTTTTTGAATAAGAAACTCTTTAATCTGTATATAACGCGGAGATTTAGTCATTACATCGCAACATTAATTCGTATATACAATTAATAGTTAACGAACTTTCTTTGAAAATCAAGAATGAATAGGTATTGATCTGACACTCTGCATGTCAGAAAAGGGATGAATTGTTCTATTTCTAGGAAGTGAATAGAACTCAGTCAAACAGTCAAATCGTTGTATTAAGATGTTCATTGCTATACGCAGGTAACCTGAAGATGCTCGCTGAATGCTGCATCTTCAGGTTGTTTGGATTAGACAGATCTTCGCTCAGTTTCAGGGCTCGTTTTTATTGCTAGTTTGTAACAATTGGCCCACAGTCATTTTCGAAGCTTTGGAATGAATCTTCCCACTTTTGGAGTTATGGACAATGAATTTCATCACCACCTTTGGTTTAGTGGCTTCTATTTTGGTCGCAAATAGTGCCCTCGCATCTGGTGACTACTCTCTGGGTCCTCGACCTCAATTTCTCGTGCTTGATATGGATGATGGGGAGCTCAAGCAAAAGTTAATGGCGTGCCTGAATCAATCGGCACAGAAAAGTCATTTTTCAATCGGGCATCGTGGCGCTTCTATGATGTTCCCTGAGCATACTAAAGAGTCATACATTGCTGCGGCAAAAATGGGGGCAGGCATCATTGAGTGTGACGTCACGTTCACCAAAGACAAAGTCCTAGTTTGTCGCCATTCTCAAAATGACCTCCATACGACAACGGATGTTTTGGCTCACCCAGATTTGGCGAGTAAATGCACCGTTCCGTTCACGCCAGCAAATCCAGAGGAGGGCAAAAAAGCGAATGTCGAATGCCGGACGTCGGATTTTACATTGGCAGAGTTTAAGCGCTTAAAAGGCAAAATGGACGGTGCGGATGTGATGGCAACGACGCCGACGGCGTACATGAATGGTACGGTTGGTTGGCGGACGGATCTCTATGCCAGCCGAGGCACGTTGATGACTCATGCTGAAAGCATTGAATTGTTTAAAGATCTTGGCGTAAAAATGACGCCAGAATTAAAATTGCCAGTCGTCGATATGCCTTATGAAGGGCTTACTCAGCAAGGCTACGCGCAGAAAATGGTGGATGAGTATAAGGCTGCTGGGGTCAAAGCGGGTGATGTATTTCCGCAGTCGTTCAGTATTGACGATGTGAAGTATTGGGTTGCCAATGCCCCCACATTTGCTCAGCAAGCCGTGTTTCTTGATGGGCGAATGTATAAAAATAAGATGTGGAAACCGACGTTAGCTGACATGAAAGAGATAAAGTCATCGGGTGTTCAGTACATCGCCCCACCAATGTTTGCGTTGGTGGAAGTGAATCAGGAAGGTCAGATTGTTCCCTCAGAGTACGCCAAATTGGCGAAAGAAGCAGGTTTAGGGGTGATAACGTGGACACTCGAACGTTCAGGGCAGTTAGGAAATGGCGGCGGTTGGTATTTTCAAACTGTGAAAGAGGTGACTAACAACGACGGGGATATGCTCACGCTGTTAGATGTGTTGGCAAAAGAGGTGGGAGTGAAAGGCGTATTCTCAGATTGGCCTGCGACAACGACATTTTATGCAAACTGTATGGGGCTATGAACTAGCGGTTAGATGGGGCTGACTCCAGAATGCGGACAAAAAAAACTGGTCTCGGAGACAGACTCGCGAGACCAGAAACTACAGCATTGCAACATCGAAAGTGAATACGATAGAGGTATTATTTTTGGTTCACTTTTGTGCGATCTTATTCTTGCCCATCGAGTTCAGATAGTTTCTTGGCATATTTTATGTAGGCTCGTCGTTCGAGCGTCGGCAGTTGCCTGTTAACCGCGAGAAAAGAAATAAAGCCGTCCACAATAGGCTCTAGTGAAGTTTTAGCAGGGGAGTCGCAATCAATATATCTTGGCAACAATCTATGCATTTGTTCTAGCAGGCTGGGCGTAAGTTGGAACTCACGGTCCATTTCTTGCGCATTGGCCAGTGCGAGAGACACTTTAACAAATGCATCTTGGTCTCTGTCTTCTTGTGTTACCGGAGATGAGCAGGTTGACATGATCAACTGGCTGTAACTGAATACGTGATGTTGTAAATCATTGTTGTTATCGTCGGCGAGAGTGACGCTTGAATAAAGTAGTGTTGCGATAAGCGAATAAATGGCTGTTCGTTGCATTCCAAGAAAATCTCTGTACGACCGTAAGGCTAGGACGGGTTTATACCATTTTCCTGATTGTTTTCCTTTCAAAACAATTGTTTTGACATTTATGTGATGTTAATTCAGGCGTTTTTGACGCTTTCTAACCCTTGAATGAGAGTGCTTTTCTAATGAAACTGTCTTCAATTCGACAGAAGAAGGCTATTTTCATGTAGAATGTCGCCAATTTAATTCTTGGCGTTATCCGAAAAATGAAACAAGGCTACAGTTGTATTGGGTTAGTAAACCCTAAAACACCCGAAAATGTGGGTTCTGTTATGCGTGCCGCTGGCTGTTACGGCGTAAACTCGGTGTTTTACACGGGAACACGTTATGACAGAGCAGCGAAGTTCTGCACTGACACCAAAAACCGAGTGTTGGACACGCCGTTGATTGGCGTTGAAGATCTTAAGGCAATTGTGCCTGTAGGGTGTATTCCTATTGCTGTTGAGCTTGCAGAAGGTGCAAAACCTTTGCCGGACTACAAGCATCCTGCTCGTGCGTTTTACATCTTTGGCCCAGAAGATAACTCGCTAAAGAAAGATATTACTGACTTTTGTGCAGAGACCATTTATGTGCCTACCAACGGTTGCATGAACTTGGCTGCAGCGGTCAATGTGATTTTGTACGACCGCATGGCTAAGGGCACGAATTTTTCTGGTCACCTTAAGTAGAAATAGCGGGATTTCAGTTCGAGCTGTTTGGATAAAAAGCCTCAGGATAACTGAGGCTTTTTTGATCCGGAATGCTGCGGGGCAGTTCACACCGCTTTGTCTGTTAGCTAATCAATAACAAACTACCCAAACCTAAGAAAGCGACAAACCCTACAATATCAGTAACGGTAGTCAGTATGACTGAACCTGATAACGCGGGGTCGATTTTGAATTTGTCGAGTATGACAGGAATAAAAATCCCTGATATTGCGGCGCAAACAATATTGGCAACGATGGCGACGCCAATCACCACTCCTAGCCACAAGCTATCAAACCAATATCCCGCAACCAGACCAATTACGATTGACCACAACACCCCGTTTAGCGCTCCGACCTTTATTTCTTTCGTCAGTAGGGGTTTGAGGTTGGCTTTTGATATTTGCCCCAACGCCAAGCCACGAACAATCAGAGTGAGTGTTTGACTGCCAGCAATGCCGCCCATAGAGGCCACAACAGGCATTAACACAGCCAATGCGACAACCTGCTGAAGTGTTGCTTCGAACAAACCGATAAACCAAGACGCCAAAAAAGCGGTCATAAGGTTTATGCCGAGCCAGATCGCGCGATTTTGAGCACTTTTGCGCACAGGAGCAAACAGGTCTTCGTCTTCATCAAGACCGGCTTTTGCCATTAATTGTGATTCCGCTTTTTCGCTCTGTAGCTCATAAGCTGTACCCATATCTAAGCGCCCAATAAGCAATCCACTGTCAGTCACAACAGGCAGTGAAGACTCCCCACTTAACGCGACTTTATCTGCGGCTGAATAAATGCCTTCTTTCGCGTTCAGTGAAGGGAAGTCGTCTTCCGAAAACTCAGAAATTCTCAATGTAGGGTCGACACCAAACAGGCGATTGATTCTCACTGTGCCTTCCCAGTTGCCACGATTATCAACCAAAAAAATAACGTGGCTGTGCGGTGGCAGATGACGGCGCAACAATCGCATCACTACTTTGATTTTGGTTTTGGCGGGCACGACTAAGGGCTGATGATCACACCAGTGTCCAACTTCATCATCTTCAAACTGTTGTGCTGCTGAGTAGCGATGCTGCTGCTCTTCGTCCATGCGACCAAGAACATTCTCGAGCAAGTGATCGGGAATACTGTCTTGAAGCTCAAGCAGGGTATCTGCATCTATACCCGTGAAAAGCGACAGTAAATGGTCGTCGTCTTGATTAGAAAGAATTGAAGCGCTGGCATCCGTGCGCATTTCTACCAAAACGGGCACTTTCATTGAATCAGCGAGCTGATCCCATGTGTTTAGACGTTCCGCAAAAGGAAGTGACTCGAGAAGGAGTGCTAAATCAACCGGTGACGTTTCAAGTTTTAGTTGTTCAATAATGGCTTGTTGCGAATTCGCGTCGCCATTTTCTGTCAGTAGCTCACTGACAACATCCTGAATGGACTGGTTTTCCATATATCCCCAAAAGAAGCAGATAAGACATAGTGCAAGGGTAAGGAAGGGGTCTCACAATGGCAACCCTAAACGAGCCGCTGGTTGCATCGATTGAGAAGCGAAAACAATGGATAGTAGATGAGCGACAGAGGTTAGAGGAGTACGCAAAAGCCCAGGCAAAAAAGAGCTGTCAGTGCCCGAAGTGCGGGGGAACGGGAGTGACAAATGTGGTTGATATCTGTTCTGGATGTGGAGGTAGTGGAGGTGTGACGCTTAAGGCGATGGGGTGCGAAAGCATTTGAGGTAGATGGGGATTTCGGAGGTGAGTGATGGCGTTTGGAGTAGGGTGCCTGAACACTTATATGAACAAGTGTTGATGGGGCTGTATTGGGATGGGTGTGAGGTGAATCGGGTGTTGGGGCAATGCCTATTGAACGAGAATGGTCAATAGGGGGCAAATAGATGTCATTACTGAGCGCTAAGACGTTTTTGGACATTTCTGAGTTAGAGATTGCGATCGAAACAGTCTGCTTTGGATAACTTCAAATTGGGGGAAAGGTGATAGGCTGCTCTCGCCTGTCAATCAGTGGCGGGCATACATACATCCGGCGCTCACCCGAGCAATTGACTTAATAAAGCAGCAACGGGCTTGTCCAACACCCGAATAAAGTGTCGGCTGCGCGACACTTATTCTTATTTGTTATAGCACTGCTATTGACTAAATAGATCGTTATAGAAATTCTTAATTTGAGGATTTTGAAACTGGATTGCTTTGTATAAATCTAGTGCATTGGGAGTCTTTGGAAAACTACCAGCGCTAGCCCCAATCTCATTGACAAATTCAACTACTATCTCATAATCCCATGTATACTGAACGTCATCTAGATAATATTTAAAGTCCTTTTTGTATACTCTCAAGTTACGATTGATGTAGTTACACACGTACAATACATCTATTCGTGAATCTTGTGACCTCATATAGTTATATGGCTCTTGTTCATGCCATTGAATATTCTGATGCTGCGTCAGTTCAATCAGCTTATCTATAATCTCAACGGTTTCGCGTCTACTAAACATTTATTTTCCAACCATAAGTGATTTTTTTACGTATTCAAACTCTGCCGCTATTGCTGATAGAGATGTTTTAATCTCTCTAACCGTAGCTTCAGTTTGATATTTATTACTACTGGAGAACAAACTCTTCTTTCGGTATTGTTTGATTTTTTGCCTTGCTTCTTTAACGTCCGCTAAAAGGTCTTTCTTTGCACCAGACTCAATGACACGTAACTCAACATCTACCCGAGCAATAAGATCATCAATATCGTGCTTGTTTTCAGTAAAGTTCGATAATAGCGAGGATAACTCGGAAGACATATCCGAAATGTTTTTCTTATGATCTTCAACATTAGACCGAAAAAAGAATCGATTCTTAATACCCCATACTAATGCAAAAGTGACAAACGTGACGATTAGACCGACAATTGAAGCCAAGCTCCCAATATCAGACAACATATTAGTGGTAGTGTTGGCTGAGTTCGCCACCTGCTCAATGCTCACTAATTATACTCCAGTATCAATTTAAACTATTAGACTCCGGGATTTTACCAAAACTTATGATGTTGAGGTAGATAAAGTGCTATAACAATTTATTAGATCCCAAAGTGGGGTAATTAAACACCCCTCTTTGGGATTTTTTGCGCATCCGCCAGACACTTGGACTTAGCTTAAACGCATGTTTTGAATAGAGTATCATCATACATCCGAAAATCACGAACGCGAAAATACGACAAAGTGGGGTATTTCTACATACGTCACGATTGGCATTAGAAAATCTATCGAAAATCCTCGGGATGAGATTGGTACCGTTAGCTTTCGCTAGCAAGAAAAGGGGCACTTTTGAGTTAGCACACGAGGCCAACTCAAAAGTGGACAAAACTACGTTAGGTACAAAGCACTAACTCTGCCTTTAGGTCAAAAGACAGCGCTGGTTTAACATTTGTACTCGTCTAACAAACGTTGTGAGACAAAATACACACTACCTTTAGCTCTTGTACAAGCTACGTATAGCTTATTTAACGTCGATGGTGCCAAAGTAGCCAATCGACCTTTCGTATAGGCTGTGAATGTGGTCGGGTTTAGAACTATGCAGATGTCAGCGAAGTCATCCAAGCCTTTCGTATTTCCCCAATTGTCAGTCCTTCCAACATACTTGTAGCTTTCTTTAAAAAACAATTTAATGATGGAATCGTCGGAGAATAACCTCTCAATTTGTTCAGTATCGTCAATTAGGGCAATATTGACCTCATCTTGTCGATGGGAACTTATTGTGATGCCAATTTTCTCGGTAACAAATCTGCAAACTGTTGGGCTACATCTATGACTATGGGAAAGTGTATCTAAGTCAATTGTGTATCCTGCATCTTTGAGCTTGGTAAGATAACCTTCATAGTTGTTATGTAGATTTTTTTGAATATTACCATCTCGGCTAGTATCAAAAGTATGTTGGAAAAAGTCACCAACGAATAATACCTCCACATCCATTTTCGACAGCTCACAAAGCAAGTTGAAGTCATTAGCTGCGAAATCTTGAACTTCATCTACGCAGAAGAAATCAAAGTATTTTTCAATACGCCTAGTAACGTCAGATACACAATCACAATCAATCATCATCTTCGCAATACGATTGTGGTAAAGTCGGTCACCTTGACTAACGTAATGCTCATGAGTGTTGCGTTTCGCAAATCTAAGTGGTTCACTATAGCTAACCCCCTTTATCTTTATGTCGTTACCAATTATTGGTCGCACGCAAAACGATATGAGGAATGAGAAATAGGTATAAACACGCACACCCTTAGGCATGACCCCCAATTTTCTTAAAATTCGTTTTTTAAGATTAGTGGTATTATTAACTGTGTAAGTAATAATCAACGCACGACTATTTATGTGCAATTTATCAATGATATGTTGTGTTTTGCCCGATCCTGCGACTGCTAGTACTACTCGCTTATCCATTCAATAGCCTCTCTAATGTAAGGAGGCACTGTGATTTCATTCGCTTTCTCGTCAAGTAACCTAAATGCTGCGGTAGTTTTGTTCTTCAGCATATACTCTTGCGGATTTAATTGAACCCGTCCTACAGAGAATAAGTCGTCGCATATTTCTTTATTATCTTGATACATGCATATTTCAAAGGTTGTTCTTGTGTTATCTGTGTCAGCGCACACAGCTATACAGTCTGCCTGATAGTCATGATAATTATCTATACAGTTTTTCTGATGGTCACTGTCATTATCACGGATTACCGCTGTCCTAATGTTCAGCAGCTTAGAAACTTCCATATATCGTTTAAAGCTAGTACCACCGACTGATATGATATGGACGCCATCTTCGCTTGGTGAATGACCTTTCGTGCGCTCGTATAAGCATTCCATTAGAATATATTCCGCATCACCCTCAACAAGAATGACTTTTTCAGAAAGGACATGCTCTAAGATGTTATGATTTGGGGCTTTAGCAAAAAACTTTGCCGTGTCCTTCGTGAGATCCGAAAGGGTGGCAGGTCTGATGGCTGAACTGTTCAGTAAGATCGACTTCCTTAAGTCTAACCTTGAGCTGATTAGGCTGCTATGAGTAGCAATTATGACCTGATTATCATGAGCCTTTTCTACCTGACCAATTAGCTTATACATGCTGGTGTGGCTCAGGTGGTTCTCAGGTTCTTCTAGTAATAAGACATCTATTGTTTTGCCTTCATCACGCTTTCTCAATGCGAATTCGGTCTTAATAAAGCATTGTTTTCCCTTGCCACGGTTTTCAATGGGTATCCCTTCTTCTGTGAGGGTGAGGTCAGTTTCCAAATTAAACTTTGAGCCAGAGCGGATAGCAAAATCGTACCCTTCTAAATCATCATTAATCACATTTAGTTGAGTATCCCTGAAGGCATTTTTTTGCTGTCTATATTCATTCATTAGACTGTAACGGACAGGTTGATCCACGGTCGCTTCATACATGGCTTTTACATACTGACTGTTTGCGTACTCGTTGTTTATTTGAGTGCTATCAATAGACAAAAATCGTAAAATCTTCCGATAACTGGAGTATGCGTCCCCATTGAAAGTAATAAACTTGGCGACATAAAATTCGAATGGAAAATTATCACCTTCAGCATCCAAAACTTGCCGTATCTCCGCGCTTAACTCTTCGTTCGGCTCACAGATCAATTGAAGCCCGTCAGCATAAGTTCCATCACTGTTGTTTCTGCCGTTGAGGTCTGGGTTATCTGCGTCACTTAGAAACAATTCAATATGAAGACTTGGAAGGCGGTTTATATTTTTCTCACCCGCTAGAAATTCTGAAACAGCACTGGCATTAAGCAAAGCTTCAATCCCCAAGCTTTCTATCTTGCTTCTACTGCCACTCAATACAAGCTCAATAGCCGTTAATATAGTGCTCTTTCCTGCTTCATTATCCCCAACCAGAATGTTTCTTTTTGGATCAAAATAGATCTCATACTCTCGGAATTTCTTAAAGTTTTTGATTTTTGCCTTCAAAATATGCGTCATTATAGTACTCGCCTAACGATGAAAATTACTAGTTAGAATATTGTACAGATTTCATATTGATTAGAATGCAATTGCAATCACGAGTTACAATTTCGAAAGGAGCAAAGATGAGTCCACAGGTAAGGATTTCTTACCTGTTGCTAACACGTTTTGGGGCAAAAGCTACTTACGCTACCGCCCTTTGCTTGTCGGGACACAACACGCCATTACTGCCTAAAATTTCTAGCGGAAATGTACCATTAAGTGCATAAGGGTAGGCATGATTTAGATCGTGTTTACGGTGCTGGTGGGGAGGGGGTTATTC